>CAZXBB010000038.1:0-1660 GCA_964638815.1 uncultured Isosphaeraceae bacterium | reverse complement strand
GTGCTCATCACGCTCATCCTGGCGACCGGGCAGATCCAGTTCGGGATCCTGCGCACCTTGTGGGTGCTGCCCGTCGCGATCGGAACCGCGATCGTCGCGGAGACCGTGCTCTCGCTGCTCGTGCGCGGGAAGTTCGGCAGCGTGCAGAGCGCCTACATCAGCGGCACGAGCACCGTCATCCTCATCAAGGCGGGCGAGCTCTGGCCCTACGCGCTGTGCGCGCTGATCGCGGTCGCGAGCAAGTACGCGCTCACCTACCGCCGTCGGCACCTGTGGAACCCCACGAACTTCGCGATCAGCGCGCTGATCCTCGCGACGTCGGTGCCGATCCTCAGCATCCAGATGGGCAACAGCCCGTGGGTCGTCGCGGTCGTCTGGTCGGTCGGACTCCTGATCGTGTCGCGCGCGGGCGTCCTGCACGTCACGGCGACCTACATCGCGGCCTTCGTCGCCTTCGCCGCCGTGCGCGCCGCGATCCTCGGCACCGTCTTCTGGACCGAGGTATCTCCGCTCACGGGCGCGATGTACCAGTTCTTCGCGTTCTTCATGGTCACGGATCCGCCCACGACCGTCTCCTCCCGCCGGGGTCGGATGTTCGTCGTCGTGCTGATCGCGGCCTTCGAGTGCGGGATCCGGCTCCTCCCCCACGACCCGACCTACACGAAACTGCTCGTCGCGCCGCCGATCCTGGCGCTCGCGATCGTCGGACCGATCGCGAAGTGGATCGACCTCCGTCGTACACTCGGTCCCCGCTTCGCGCCGAAGGGGACAGAGGGCACCGCCACGGTTCCGGCCTGCTGACGCCGCGGCGCTGCGCACGCCCGAGCGCCGTTCCCACCCGACTTCATGCTCGTCGAACTGACCATCCTGCTCGCCGCCGAGTTCGCGCCGAGGCTCGACGCGGCGATCTCCGCCGCGACCGCCGCCCAGCAGAGCGACGACGCCGTCCTCGACGACGCCGTCCTCGACGAGCCGGTCGAGGCGGAGCAGGAGGAGCGGCCGAAGCCCGCCTCCGCGGTCCCGAGCTGACCGTTGTGACCCGGTGAGGGTCAGCCCATCCGTGGGGTGGGCGGGGAGATCACGAAGCCGTGGAACCTGTCGGTGCGGTTGATCGAGGGCATTCCGGTCGACCGCGCGCGGCTGCGCTTCACCCTGACCTACCAGGTCACCGATGCCCTGCGCGTCGGCGTCGAAGCGAATCCGAAGGACGACGACTACGGCGCGCTCCTCAACTACCGCGTGTGGTCGGAGGAGGGCTGGCGTCCCGCCCTCATCGTGGGGACGAGTTCCGACCGCATCGGCACGCCGTCGGGCCGCGCGTACTACGCGACCTTCTCGAAGGACGTCGAGCAGGAGATCGGCCTGCCGATCGCGCCCTTCATCGGTCCGGCGTTCGGCGAGTTCGAGGACGAGTGGCGCCTCGTCGGGGGCGTGAACGTGCGCTGGACCGAGCGAATCACGACGATGCACACCTGGGACGGCGAGAACCTGCACCACATGGCCAACCACGCCTTCGACGGCTTCAGCCTCGGGATCGTGGTCGCCCAGCAGGACTCGAAGTACTACGTGGGCGGGACGTTCAACATCAGCTTCTGACGGGCCGCCAGCGAGATGCCGGCGGTGCGCACGGGAAGCCGTCCCGCGCGTCGCGCCGTTGCCG
>CAZXBB010000037.1:0-32904 GCA_964638815.1 uncultured Isosphaeraceae bacterium | reverse complement strand
GATCATCCGCGCGAGTCGGACGCGTGGTCGAAGCGTGTCGCGCTCCTGGCGTGCCTTGTCGTGTAGGTTCGTCGTGCAGGTTCGTCGTGTAGCTTCTGTCTGGCGACCACGACGGCGTCCGCCCCCCCCCCCCCGCCCCCCCGCCCCCCCCCCCCCCCCCCCCCCCCCCGGGGGGGGGCGGGCATGACGCCGTCGAAGCTACACGACGAACCTGCACGACGAACCTACGCGACAAGGCACGCCAGGAGCGCGACACGCTTCGACCACGCGTCCGACTCGCGCGGATGATCGGACGATCGCTCGGCGCTCTTCTCCGACGCCCACGGGAACTCGCGCGTCATCTCGATCGCGTCAACGAACCGACGGAGCTGGTCGTGCTTCTGCGTGGCGCGCGCGGCGAGGTCGAATCCGACCATGCTCGACATGCGCACCTGCATCGGCTCCTCGGCGATGCTGAAGAAGCGGTCGGGCGCGGCGGCGGCGAGGATGCGCGAGATCGCGGCGATGGTGACGCCCTCGCGGGCGACGATCGGGGCGAGCGCGTGGAACATCGTGCCGGGCGAGCCGTCCGTAATGCACCGCTCGAGCGCCTGGTGGAGCGCCGCGCGGAACGTCGGGTTCGTCGCGATCAGCTTCTCGAGGGCCTCGTCGTCGATGCGACCGAGGAGGCCGGTCGCCGGCGTGTGCCCGAGCAGGGCGGCCCGCGTCTCCTCGTCCTCCCAGGCGTCGGGGCCCGAAGCGAAGGCGCCCTGCGCGGCGTCGATGCCGAAGAGCCAGCCGTCGGGCCGGAACATCCCGTCAGTGCGACGCGGGCCACGACGCTCGTCCGCCTCGAGCAGCGCGTTCCAGTACGCGCCCCAGTCGCACCGCCGCAGCTCCTGCCAGGACAGCGAGGAGACGTACGCGTCGGCGGCCGGCTTTGTCTCGATGATGCGGTCGAGGCTGCCGACCTCCTCCGGCCTGGTCGCGTCGGGCTCCGGCCTGCCGCACAGGCGGCGGTGCTCCGCGAGCGCGCGGTCGTCCACCGGCCGGTGATTGATCGAATCGCCCCAGTTGAGGACCTGGAGCAGGTAGGTGCCCGCCGGGTCGGCGCCACTGAAATCCCCGGATTCCGTCAGCGTCGCGATCTCGAGGTTGCCGTCGAGCGACTCCCCGGTCCCCGAGAAGCTGCCGACGAGCGCCGCGGTCCACCACTCCGCCTCGCTGTCGAAGATCATCACGCCGGGATGGAACCCGGCGACGGTCCTGCGTCCGTGGGTCCGGGGCGCGAACGCGCCGACGAACGCCCCGGCCTCGTGCAGGGCCTCGATCGCGTCGGGGTCGGTCGTCTCATCGAGGTTGGTCGTGAGGTTGACCTCCGTGCCCTTCGCGGCCGCGGCGACAAGGAGCTTCGTCAGCTTCGCGTCGCCGAATGAAGCGACGAACACGTCAACGCGCTCGGACCTGCCGATCAGACGCGTCAGGTGCCGGCGGAACATGGTCGGGGTGGAGATCAATTCGATCGACATGGCACTCTCCCGGCTCGGGCGGTTGGAGGAAGACGGCGCGCACGACCCCCGGCATCCCCCGGATTCCCCCCGGATTCCCCCCGGAGTCCCCCCGGAGAACCCGTCGGCCAGCGGCGCGACGAAACACGAATACCAGCCGGCCCGGGAGATCGAAAGCGCGGCGGCACTCGTGCACACGGCGTGCACAACGACCCGGACGCGACGAGCAGCCGCGACGACCCGGACGCAACGACCCAGACGCGACGACCCGGACGCGACGACCCGGACGCGACGACCCGACGCGACGACCCGGATGACCCGACCCGGACGCGACGGCAACTCGCCGCTATCCTCATGCGAGCCCCGGCCGCTCGCCAGCAGCGCGGATCCGGTCCCTAGCCCGGTGCGCGCACCGGATCCCGGGCCGCCTCCCGTCCCCCGGCCCCCCCGGTCCCCCGGCCCCCCGTCCCGAGCCCGGATCCTCCGATGAGCTACAAGATCACCCGATACGAAGACACGCCGAATCCCAACGCGGTGAAGTGCTGGCTCGATCGACCGATCAGCGACCGGCCTCGCAGCTTTCTCAACGCGCGGCAGGCAGCGAACGACGCGCTGGCGGCGGCGCTCTTCGCCGTCGAGGGCGTCGCCACGCTCCTCTTCAACGGCGAGTGGATGACGGTGAACAAGAAGCCGAGCGCCCGCTGGCCCGAACTCCGCCGCCGGGTCGAACAGGTGCTCGCCGCGGCGCAGGACGTCCCTTGGGTGGCGCCGGGCGAGGCGGGCTGAGTTGCCCGTCCGCGGCGGGCTGACGCGAGCGCTCGAGACGTGGTTCCGAAAGAACTCGCGCGACCTGCCGTGGCGACGCCGTCGTGACGGCTACACCGCCCTCGTGGCGGAGGCGATGCTCCAGCAGACACAGGTCGCCCGCGTGCTCGAGCGCTACGAGGCTTTCCTCGCTCGCTTTCCCGACGTCGGGACGCTCGCCCGCGCAGACGAGCAGGAGGTGCTCGCAGCCTGGCAGGGGCTCGGCTACTACCGCCGCGCCCGTCACCTGCACGCGGCGGCGCGCGTGATCGTGAGCGATTTCGGCGGCCGCGTGCCGGAGACCGTCGAGCACCTCGGCCGGCTGCCCGGCGTGGGCCGCTACACCGCCGGCGCGATCGCCTCGATCGTGTACGGTCATGCCGCGCCGATCGTCGACGGCAATGTGCGGCGCGTGCTCGCGCGTCTGGATGCCGACGGCGCGCCGTCGCGCGATCGGGCGACGGTGCGCCGCGCGTGGGCGCGGGCCGAGGCGCTCGCGCGCGAGGCGTCGGACCCGGGCGTCTTCAACGAAGCGCTGATGGAGCTCGGGGCGACGGTGTGCACGCCGCGCGCTCCGCGCTGCGACGCGTGCCCCCTCGCGGCGGAATGCCGGGCCCGGGCGCTCGGCCGCCAGGAGAAGATCCCGCCCGCGAACACCGCGACGCCGCGGAAGACCGTGCACTACCACACGCTCGTCATCCGCCGCGGCGACGCAGTGCTGTTCGAGCAGCGGCCCGCGGGAGGGCTGTGGGCCCGCATGTGGCAGACGCCGACGGTCGAAGCGGCGCGCCGGCTGCCGGCGCGCGAGATCGAGTCGCGGCTGCCCTTCGCCGTGACGGCGCTCGCGCGCCGCGCAGGGTTCGACCACGTGACGACGCACCGGCGCGTGCGGTTCCACGTTTTCACGGCCGGGACGCGCCGTCGCCGCGGCGTCTGGCGCGGACCCGACGAGCTGGCGGATCTGCCGATGAGCAACGCGCAGCGGAAGGTCCTCGCGACGCTGGCAGCGGGGGCACACGGACCGTGTCCGTGTTCGTAGACGTGCTCGCGTCCCTGTCCGTACTTGTGTCCGTCCGCGCCGCGGCTACGCCGAGACCTGCCGCTCCGGGGCGGCTGCTGTCGTCGGCGCTTCCGCCCTCGACGAGGGGTAGCTGATGCGCCCGTGGTGGATCGCGCAGAGGCGGGCGATGATCGCGTCCTCGATCAGGCTGAGCTCGCGGAACGTGAGGTCGCACTCGTCGAACTGGCCGTCGAGGAGACGCTTCCGCGAGAGCTCTCGCACGATCGACTCGATACGGCTCGGGTTCGGCTCGGTCATCGCGCGCGTCGCGGACTCCACCGCGTCGCCGAGCATCATGATCGCCGCTTCCTTCGTGTGCGGGCGCGGCCCGGGGTAGCGGAACTCGATCTCCTCCACCGACGCCTTGTCGTCGCTCTCAGCCTCGGTGCGGGCGGCGTGATAGAAGTATTCGACGAGCGTCGTGCCGTGGTGCGACTCGATGAAGTGCTGGATCTGACGGGGCAGGCCGTACTCGCGCCCCAACTCGATGCCGTCCTTCACGTGCCCGATGATCAGCAGCAGGCTCATCGCCGGCCGGAGCTTGCTGTGCTTGTTGAAGCCGCCGCTCTGGTTCTCGATGAAGTACTCGGGCTTGTTCATCTTCCCGATGTCGTGGTACAGGGCGCCGACGTAGACCAGCAGGCTGTCCGCGCCGATCGCCTCCGCCGCTGCCTCGCAGACGTTCGCGACCTGGAGCGAGTGGTTGTAGGTGCCGGGCGCGCGCTGCTGAAGCTGGCGCAGGAGGGGCTGGCTCGGGTCGCGCAGCTCGGCGAGCGTCATGCCCGTGGTGATGTCGAACAACTTCTCGATGCTCGGGAGGATCCCGAGGACGAGGAACCCCACGACGACGCTGGCCGCGATCGCCCACGCCGCATTGCCGAGGATCTGGAGCCAGATGCCGTCCGCGGCGGGCGAGACGAACAGCCCGTGCAGCACGGTGCCGACGCCGAGCGCGATCGCGGTCACGATCGAGGCGCGGATCAGGCTGTTCCGCGTGCGCACCCGGCGCAACTGGCCGATCATCGTGCCGCAGCCGGCCATCAGCAGCATGAACCACCCGACGCCCTGGTCCATCGCGAGCGTGACGAGCGCGCACTGGGAAATGCCGAGAAACAGCGCGAGCCGCTGGTCGTACGCCAGCAGGATCACGATGACGACGAAGAGCGTCGCGCCGATCGCCACGGGGTAGAGCAGCTCCGGCACGCGGGCCGTGAGCACGACCGTGATCGCCAGCAGGCCGCTCATGAGAAGGCAGATCGCCGTGATCCGCAGCGAGTTGCGGAGCAGACGCGGATACCAGAGCAGCGCGAAGCCGCCGGCGAAGGCCAGCATGATCGCGATGAGCCCGAAGACACCGAGACGCGGCAGCCACAGCTCCATCGTCGGCGCGTGGCGGCGGTAGAACTCCGCCTCGGTCTTGAGCGCGGAGAGCTGCTGGTCGGAGAGCGTGTCGCCGCGCTGGTAGATGATCCCGCCCCGGCGATGCTCGTCGACGACGTCAGCGACCTGCGCCGCGCGCTGCTCCGCGAGCTCGTCGGTTGCGGCCCGGTTGAACACGTAGGTCGGGCGCATGCCCGACGCGAGACCGGCGGTCACGTACGGCCCCACGTGCCGGCGGAAGCCCGCGTCACGCACGGCGACCGCGAGGTCCGTCCGCAGAGCGGCGCGTTTCTCGGGGTCGGCGCCGAAAGGAATCGCCTTGTCCCACTTGCCCACGACGATGCCGTCCGGACCGCGCACGATCGGGAGATCCCGCTCCTCCTGGAGCACCATCCCGCGCTGCCACTCGTCGTCGCGGACGATCGGGTGGCGGACCATCTGCCTGTCGAGGAGGTTGTCCACCCACTCCGTCCACTCGCGCGCCGGTCCCCCTTCCTCGTCCACGTACACCCGCAGCGCCTCGAGCGAGGCCGCGTCGAGGCCGTAAGTGTCGCGGATCTGCGGGTCGATGTTCTCAAAGTCGGTCTGGGCGGCGACGACGACCGGCAGGTTGCGGAACGGCGTCCGCAGGCTGGTGAGGAAGTCCACGTCGAGCGTGTAGACCAGCGGTGATTTCTGCCGGGCCGCGTCGCGGGCCGCGGCCGTCCGCTCCCGGTTGACCCGCTGGAAGTCGAGGCGGTTGAGCCGGGCGTCGGTCATCACCTGGCCGGGGCTCACCTTGATCTGGTCGCGTGACCAGATCACCAGCGCGCTCGAAAGGGCGATGAACCCGAGCAGCAGCAGGGCGGCGCTCAGGTGCTCGGGGCGCTGGAGCTGCGTCCAGAAGCTGGGGGCCTGCTTCGGCAGGTGCCGGCGGACTCCGTCGCGTCGGCTGGACGACCTCGTCGACCCGAACTTGGGTTTCGTAGATTTGGCCATGGCGTCCGTCTCTCGTCGCGGGGCTCCATCCCCACGCGGGCGAACGAGTCCTCGTCTTGGATCTGGAGAGGGTATCGGCTGGCGGCCGAGGATCAAATAGCAATCCACGCCGTGTTTCAGGTATCGTTCACGGCCCGCCGCGGGCTCGCCACCGGCCCTCGAGAGTATCTGTAAATGCATTACGGCAAGCTATTTATAGTTTTGACTATGACGCTCGTGGCGGCCCCGGGATGCGGCACGAAGCCCCCCTACGCGGCTTCCAGCGGCCTGAAGCTGACCGACGAGGAGGCCCGCCGGAAGCCCGTTCTCGACCCGGCGGAGCAGTCCGCGGCGATCGAGGCGATGCGGATGGCCGGGCCGGGACACAGGCCGGTCCGGCTGGCGACGGGGACCGGAGGCGTCCGATGGAGCGACGTCGCGATCGCAGTCTCGTACGCCTGCGACGACATCGAGGCCGCGGTGGTCGAGACGTTGACGAACGACGACAGGACCGAGCACCGGTTCCGGATCCGCACCGTCGAGGACTGGCCCGGCGAGATCGTCGTCCGCCGCGTGGATCCGCCGCAGGTGTACGCGGCGCAGGCGTGGATCGGGCGCTTTCCCGGCGAGCGGGCGGATCGAAGCGACGCGTTGCTGCGGGCGATCGACACGCGGATGCGGGCGTTCGGACGCAAGCGGCAGTATCCGGCGGAGTGACACCTGCCGTTCCCGCCCGCCGTCACCCCGGCATGGCGCGTGCGCCGGCGGTGCGCGCCAACATCGCCGCCCCCAGCAGCCCCGCGTCGGCCTCGAGCCGGGTCACGTCGATCCGGCACGCGCGGCACCGATCGGGAAAGACCGTCGCGTCGAAGCTCGCCCGGATACGGTCGACGTACGGCGCGCCGAGAGCCTCGGTGATGCCGCCGCCGAGAATCACGCGGTCGAGAGCGAGCATGGTGATCAGGCTGCCGACGGCGACGCCGAGGAGATCGGCGCCGCGGTTCACGACGCGCGCCACGACGGGGTCGCCCGCGGCGTACGCGGCGGCGATCGCCGCGGTGTTCATGTCCGCGGGGCCGCCCGCCTCGGCGATGAACACGCGGAACGCGGTGCGGCTGCAGTTGTCCTCGACCGTGCGCCGGCCGCGCGGGGCGTCGGGCAGGAGCACCGTGTGGCCGAACTCGCCGGCCGTGCAGAACGCGCCGTAGTGCAGGCGTCCGCCCAGGATCAGCCCGCCGCCGACGCCCGTACCCACCCACACGCCGACCGCGTCGCCGCGGCCGCCGGCGGGGCCGAGCCGGTGCTCCGCCCACACGGCGCCGTTCACGTCGTTGTCGAGCACGACCGGCCGCCCGGTGCGCGCGGCGACCATGTCGCGCAGCGGCACGTCGGTCCAGCCGAGGTTGGGCGCGGACAGGACGACGCCGCGCGGGATGTCGATCGCGCCGGCGGCGGCGATGCCCACGGCTGCGACCTCCGCGACGTCGATGCCGGCGGCGACGCACGCGGCGGCGATGCCGCGATCGATGACGTCGAGGACGTGATCGACCCCGCGGACGGCTTCTGTCTTCGCCGCTGACCGCCCGACGATCGCGTGCGCCGCGTCCACGACGCCGAACTGCGCGTTCGTGCCGCCGAGGTCCACACCCACCACGAGCCCCGTTGCGGTCGCGTCGTCAGACATCGCCTCGCGCCCTCTCGTACATGCGCGCCACGCGCAGGAGCGTCTCCTCCCCGAAGGCGCGGCACTGGAACTGGACGCCCACCGGCAGACGCGCGCCGTCCACGATGGCGAATCCCGCCGGCACCGAGATCCCGCAGATGCCGGCGATGTTCGTGTTCACGGTGTACACGTCGTTGAGGTACATCGCGAGCGGGTCGGTCTGCGAGCCGATGAGGAAGGCGGGTCCCGGGGCCGTCGGTCCGACGATGGCGTCGCAGCGGTCGAACGCGGCGTCGAACTCCGCCCGGATGAGACGCCGCGCGAGCTGCGCGCGCTGGTAGAAGGCGTCGTGGTACCCGGCGCTCAGGACGTAGGTCCCCAGCATGATCCGGCGCTGCACTTCCGCGCCGAAGCCCTCCGCACGGCTGCGCGCGTAGAGGTCGTACAGCGTCTCGCCGTCGGAAAGATCCGCGCGGCGCCCGTAGCGGATGCCGTCGAAACGCGCGAGGTTGCTCGACGCCTCGGCCGGGGCGAGCACGTAGTACGTCGCGATGCCGTAGTCGGTGAGCGGGAGATCGACGTCGACGATCACGGCGCCCGCGGCGCGCAGCCGGTCGATCGCGGTCTCGACGGCGGCGGTGACCGCGGGGTGATTCGCGGCGCGTGCGTACTGCCGCGCGACGCCGAGCCGAAGCCCCGCGATCGGCTGCTCGAGCGTGGCCGCGAGATCGGGCGCCGGCCGCTCGTCGCACGACGCGTCGCGCGGATCGCCGCCGAAGATGACGGACGCCAGCGCCGCCGCGTCGGTCACGGTCGCGCTCAGCGGGCCGATCTGGTCGAGGCTGGACCCGAATGCGACGAGGCCGTAACGGCTCACGCGTCCGTAGGAAGGCTTCAGGCCGACGACGCCGCAGAAGGCCGCCGGCTGCCGGATCGACCCGCCCGTGTCGGAGCCGAGCGCCGCCGGGCACATACCGGCGGCGACGGCGGCCGCGCTGCCGCCCGACGATCCGCCCGGCACCCGCGCGGGGTCGAAGGGATTGCGCACCGCCCCGAAGTGACAGTGCTCCGACGACGAGCCCATCGCGAACTCGTCGCAGTTGGTCTTCCCCACGACGATCGCGCCCGCCGCTTCCAGCCGGGTCACCGCCGTGGCCGTGTAGGGGCTCCGGTAGCCCTCGAGCATGCGCGAGCCGCAGGCGGTCGTTCCGTAGTCCGTGACGATGTTGTCCTTGAGCCCGACGGGCACGCCGGCGAGCGGCCCGGGGTCGTCACCGGCGGCCACGGCTTCGTCGACCGCACGGGCGCGGGCCAGCGCCCGCTCGGCATGGACCTCGCGAAACGCTCCGAGCGCGCCGTTCTCCGCCTCGATCCGCGCCAGGCACGTCTCGACGGTCGCGACGGCGGAGCGATCGCCGGACCGGATCGAAGCGCTGATGTCGACGGCGGTGTCCATGCGCGGCGGGAGGGCTCAGGCGTCGTGGTCGAGAATCTTCGGCACGGCGAGGAAGGGACCTTCGACGGCCGGCGCGTTGCGTTGGAGGTCCGCGAGCGGCATGGCGTCTGCGACGACGTCGTCCGCGAGCCGGTTCGCCGCGCCGACGGCGGGCGACGCGTCAACGCCCTCGAGATCGAGCTCGGCGAGCGTCGCCAGGTGATCGAGGATCGAGGAGAGCTGCGTGCGGAAGGAGTGCACCTGCTCCGGCGAGAGCCGCAGACGCGCGAGCCGGGCGACGTGCCGGACGTCCTCGGCGGACAGGGGTTCGGGCATCGGGGCAGCGTATCAGAACTGCGGGCTCAAGAAGACGATTGACGCGCGCCATCGGCCGGGGCGGCGAACGCTGGATTAGCCTACGCTATGTCCCCCGTCGGAGTGCCGACTTGACCGAGAAACGAAAAGCTGCGCTGACGCTGGTCGTGATCCTCGTGCGCGCGCTCGCGTGCATCGTGCTTCTCGCGGCCGCGATCGCTGTCTTTTCAGCCCTCTACACGACGCGACCGCAGGCCGCGCGGACCGACCGGGCGGACCTCGCGCCGCGCGTCATGGTGATGGCCGCCCGCCCGGTGGAGGTCTTCCGCCAGTGGCGCGGCTTCGGCACCGCCCGCCCGCTGGACTCCGCCGACGTCCCCGCCCGCGTCACCGCCACGGTGCTCGAGGTCCCGGACGCCGTGACGGCGGGCCGGGCCGTCGCGGCCGGCGGTCTGCTCGTGCGGCTCGACGAGACCGATTTCACGCGGCAGGTGGAGATCGCCACCCACTCGATCGCCGACATCGACGCGCAGCTCGAGCGCATGGTCGTCGAGGAGCGAAGCTGGCGGGAGCGCGTCTCGCTCGCCGGCCAGCAGGTGGAGCTCGCGCGGGCGGAGTTCGATCGGGCGAGGGCCGCTCAGGATCTGGGCTCGGCGCGACCGCGCGAGGTGGACGCCGCGAAGCAGGCGCTGATCAGCGCGATCCGCGACGAGACGGTGGCGAGGGAGGAGTACGACAAGCTGTCGCCGCGCCGGCGCAGTCTCGAGGCGCAGCGGCTCGGCATCGAGGCCGAGCGCCGGCTCGCGGCGACGAACGTCGCCCGGTGCCGCATCACCAGCCCGATCGCCGGTGTGCTCCAGGAGGTCGACGTCGAGGTCGGCGAGAGCCTCGTTTCGGGACAGCGGGTCGCGCGGGTCGTCGATCTCGGCCGCATCGAGGTGCCGGTCCGGCTGCCGTCGAGCGCGCGTTCGAGCGTGCGCGTGGGCGACGGCGTTGATCTCGCCCTGACGGGAACGGACGTCCGCACGTGGACGACGAAGGTCGCGCACATCGCGCCCGAGGACGACCAGGCCACGCGCACCATGACGGTGTTCGTCGAGGTCGGGCAGGACCCGCAGGCGCCGGGCGGCCTCGCCCCGGGCCAGTTCGTCGAGGCGATCGTCACCTGCTCCGAGGCGCGGCCGCGGTGGGTGATCCCGCGCCGATCGGTCGATCGCGACCGCATGCTCATCGTGACCGACAACCGCATCGAGAGCCGCAGGGTCGAGGTGGATTACCAGATCGACACGCGTCTGCCGCAGCTCGGCGTGCCCGATCGCGAGTGGATCGTGCTGCGTGACCCGCTGCCCGACGGGGCGATGGTGGTCGTCACGCCGAAGCGCGCCCTCGCCGACGGGATGCCCGTTCAGACGGTGATCGCCGGCGACGCGACGCACGCGGCCGGCGACCGCTCCGGCGGCGCGGCGGCCGGCGGAGAGCCGCTGCGATGAGCCTGCCGCGCTTCGGCGTGACTCACCCGGTGCCGGTGAACATCCTGATGGCGGTGTTCATCATCGCCGGCGTCGTGTCCGGGCTGACGATGACGCGGGAGTTCTTCCCCGACACGAACCCGCACACGGCGAGCGTGACGCTGCCGTACCCGGGGGCCACGCCCGAGGAGATCGAGGAGAGCATGGCCCGGAAGGTCGAGGACACGCTCGTCGACCTCGACGAGGTCGAGCGTCTGACCACGACGATCGCCGAGGGCGGCGGCGGGATCACCGTCGAGTTCCGCGACGGCATCAATGACGTCGCCCGGGCGACGGACGAGGTCGAGCGGGCGATCGACACGCTCACCGACCTTCCCGACGAAGCCGAGCGCATCCAGGTCTCGGAGGTCGAGCCGCAGCTTCCCGTCATCATGGTGACGCTCTTCGGCGACGTCGATCCGGAGGCTCTGAAGCGCGCGATCGAGCGCATGCGGGACGACCTTCGGTCGCTGCCGGACATGGGCGACACCGTGCGGTCGGGTGTGCGCGACTACGAGATCCGCGTGGACGTTTCGTCGGGGCGTCTGCTCGAATACGGGCTCAGCCTCCCGGCCGTCAGCGACGCGATCCGGGCCTGGATGACCGACGTGCCGGGCGGCACGGTCCGGACCGGCGTCGGGAACATCAACGTGCGCACGCTCGGGGTCGAGGAGCGGGCCGCGGCGATCCGCGAGATCGTCGTGCGGGCGACGACCGACGGTCAGGTCCTGCGGGTCGGCGACATCGCGTCGGTGCGCGAGACGTACGTGGACAGGCAGATCAAGACCCGCTTCCGCACGCGAGAGGCCGGGGGTCCGTCCGCGAGCCTCACCATCTACAAGGTGGGAGACCAGGACGCGGTGAAGATGGCCGAGATGGTGCGCGAGTACGTCCGCGGGCGGAAGCACGCCGCGGGCGACGGGAGCGCAGTGTTCGAGCCGCGGATCGGCGACCGCATCCTCGCCGTGCTCGCGCCGGCGCTCGCCGGCGAGGGGAGGCCGGCGCCGCGCACGCACCGGCGCCGCGCGTACGAGCTCGGCCTCAACGCGCCCTTCCCGCTCCCGACCGGCGCGCACATCGAGACCAGCTCCGATCTCGCCCGGTTCATCGAGGGGCGGCTCGAGCTGCTGTCGCGCAACGCGTTGTGGGGCGGCATGCTCGTCTTCGCCACGCTGCTGCTCTTCCTGAACTGGCGCACCGCGCTGTGGGTCGGCGTGGGCCTGACGACGGCGCTCTGCGGCACGCTCATCTTCATGCGTCTGACCGGCACCACGCTCAATCTCCTCACGATGTTCGGGCTGATCGTCGTGCTCGGCCTGCTCGTGGACGACGCGATCGTCGTGGCGGAGAACATCCAGGCCCGGCACGAGCGTCACGAGCCCGCCCTGGTGGCCGCGATCCGCGGGACCGAGGAGGTCTTCTGGCCGGTGGTCGCGACGATCCTGACGAGCGTCGTCGCGTTCCTTCCGCTCCTCTTCGTCAAGGGCCAGATCGGCGATCTGCTGGACGCGCTGCCCTCGGTCGTCGCGTGCGCACTCGCGATGAGCCTCATCGAGGCCGTGCTCATCCTCCCGTGCCACATGGGTCACACGCTCGTGCACCGTGACCGGTTCAGGGCCGACCGCCGCATCGGCCGGCTCGGGCGCTTCGAGGCGGCCCGCGACCACCTGATCCTCGAGCGTCTCGTGCCCGCGTACGCGCGGGTGCTCCGCGTCACCCTCCGGTACCGCTACGTCACGCTCTCTATGGCGATGGCGCTGCTCGTCGTCTCCTTCGGCATGGTGGCGGGGGGACGCACGACGTTCGAGTTCATCCCGTCGTCAGACGCGGAGACCGTGATCGTGGAGATCGACATGCCCATCGGCACGGCGCTCGAGGACACCGAGCGGGCCGTGGCACGGATCGAGGAGGCCGCGGCGGCCCAGGAGGAGACCAGGTCGGTCAGCACGCTGCTCGGCCTCAAGGCGAGCGTCGACGGCACGTCGGGGGTCGCGGCCGCGGGCTTCGGCACGCACCTCGGCCAGGTCTTCATCGAGCTCCAGCCGACCGAGGAGCGCGAGCGCGAGTCGGCGCTGATCACGCAGTCCATCCGCGAGGCGATGGGCGAGCTGCACGAGATCGAGCGCATCAGCTTCGCCGAGATCCAGGGCGGACCCGCGGGGAGCGACATCACCGTGCAGGTGAGCGGCAACGATCCCGACGAAGTGCGCCGGGTCGTCGAGGAGGTCAAGACGCATCTCGGGACGATGGACGGCGTCTACGACGTCGCCGACAACGACAGCGCCGGGCAGCGCGAGGTGCAGATCACGCTCAAGCCAGGCGCCGCGAGCCTCGGGTTCAGCGTCGAGGACGTCGCCCGGCAGGTGCGCGGTGCCCTGTTCGGTCTCGAGCCCCACGTATTCTCGGAGTTCCGTGAGGATATCGATGTCCGCGTGCGGCTCGACGAGGACTCGCGACGCAGCCTGCACGCGATCGAGAATCTCTGGATCGTGGACCCCGCCGGCCGGCGCGTGCCGCTCCAGGAGATCGCCTCGCTCAGCGAGGGCACCAGCTACAACACGATCCACCGGATCGATCGGCGGCGCACGACGACCGTCAGCGCCGACACGGCGCCGGACGTGAGCCCGGAAACCGTCGTGCCGGCGCTCGTCCCGGTCTTCCGCGGCATCGAGGCGCAGCACCCGGCGATCACGATCGAGTTCGGCGGCCGACAGCGCCAGATGCGCAAGGCGTTCGAGTCGCTGCCCGTGGGATTCTGCGCCGCGCTGATCATGATCTACGTGATCCTCGCATGGCTCTTCTCGAGCTACGTGCAGCCGCTCGCCGTGATGCTCGCGATTCCCTTCGGCTCCGTCGGCGTGATCTGGGGACACCTGCTGATGGGCTACGACCTCACGTTCTTCAGCATCATCGGTTTCGTCGCCCTCAGCGGCATCGTCGTGAACGATTCGCTCATCCTGGTCGAGTTCTTCAACGCGCGTCGCCGCGAGGGGGAGGCGTTCACCGAGGCGATGGTGGCGGCGGGGCGGCAGCGACTGCGCCCGATCATGCTCACGACCATCACGACGGTGCTCGGCCTCACGCCGCTGATGCTCGAGCGTTCGTTCCAGGCCAAGTTCCTCATACCGATGGCGATCTCGATCGCGTTCGGCCTGATGAGCGCGACCGTTCTGATCCTCCTCGTGCTCCCGAGCCTGATGAGGATCTTCGACGACGTGAAGGCGGTCGCGCACTTCGCCTGGTTCGGACTTCCGAGGTCGGCCCGGGCGACGCCGGCGCCGGTGCTGAGGGATATCGAGATGGATTGAGGCCGGGGCCCGTCTCGCCGGTTGCCGGCGACCACCGCGGGGGCGCGCTGATCGACCCGGTGACCGACCCGGTGATCGACCGGCATTCGCCTCCTCCCCCCGGCTTACCGCCCGAACCCCCACCTTTCGCTATACTGACCCCCGCTGGAGCCTCCCAGGGGTGCCGCCACGCACCGTCCCCGCAACGCGGGGCGGTAGAGGGTTTCCCCCACGTCCCGCCAGTCATGGAAGTTATCAAGGGCATCCCGGTAGCGCCCGGTGTGGTCATCGGCAGCGCGTTCGTTCTCGAGGACGTCCTCGAGCGCGTTCCCCATCACACGGTCCGCGAGGCAGACGTGGCGGGGGAGCTGACCCGGCTCGAGGAGGCCGTCGCGCAGGCGACGCACGACCTCGAGGCGGATCGGGACCGGGCGCGCGAGCAGCTCGGCCCGGAGCCGGCGAAGATCTTCGAGTTCCACCTCGGCCTGCTGCACGACCCGAGCCTGCTCGACCCGATGCGAAAGCGGATCGAGGACGAGCACGTCACCGCGGCGTACGCGGTCGCCGAGGCGTTCCGTACGATGGCGAACCGGTTCCGGGAGATGGGCAACGAGGTCTTCCAGCAGAAGGCCAACGACCTCCTCGATCTCGACCGCCGTGTCCTCGGCAAGCTCGTGGGGCAGAACCGCGACCGGCTGGCGCGGCTGACGGAACCCGTCGTCGTCATCTCCCACGACCTGAGCCCCACCCAGGCCGCGACGATCGACGTGCAGAAAGTCATCGGCATCGCGACGGACGCGGGTGGCCGCACGAGCCACGCGTCGATCATCGCGGGCGCGCTCGGGATCCCGCTCGTGGTCGGCTGCCAGCGCATCACGCAGTACGTAGACGACGGCGACCAGATCGTGATCGACGGGCAGGCGGGCATGGTCATCGTGCGACCCGACGACGAGACCATCGCCCACTTCGAGCGCGTGATCCAGCGCATGGGCGACGAGGAAGCCCGCATGCAGGAGCTCGCGGCCGAGCCGGCGGTGACGCTCGACGGCGAGCGCATCCAGCTCCTCGGCAACATCGAGTTCTCGCGCGAGATCGATGCGCTCATCCAGAACGGCGGCGACGGCGTCGGCCTCTTCCGCACCGAGTTCATGTACCTCACGCAGGTGGGGGAGCCGACGGAGGAGGATCTCTTCCAGGAGTACAAGCGATCCGTCGAGATGCTCCAGGGACGACCGCTCACGATCCGCACGGTGGACCTCGGCGCCGACAAGCACACGCAGGAGCTGGCGGACGAGCCGGAGCGCAACCCGATGCTCGGGCTCCGGAGCATCCGCTACTGCCTCCAGCACATCCCGCTCTTCCGCACGCAGCTCCGCGCGATCCTGCGCGCGAGCGCGTTCGGCCGGATCCGCATCATGTTCCCGCTCATCTCGACCGCCATGGAGCTGCGGCAGGCGAAGATGATCCTCAACGACGTCATGGAGGAGTGCGGCGAGGAGGGAATCGAGTTCGACCCCGACATGGAGATCGGGATCATGATCGAGGTCCCCAGCGCCGCGCTGATGGCCTCGGTCCTGGCCCGGGAGGTGTCCTTCTTCTCGATCGGGACCAACGACCTGATCCAGTACACGCTGGCCGTGGACCGCGGCAACGAGCGGGTGGCCAACCTCTATTCGGGCGCAAATCCTGCCGTCGTGCAGCTCGTCAAGGCGGTCATCCGGGCCGGCAAGCGATTCGGCGTGGATACCAGCATTTGTGGCGAAATCGCCGGCGAAGCGGTGTTCACCATGTTGCTGATCGGTCTCGGGCTGCGTACGCTGTCCCTGGTGCCGTCGCAGATCCCGCACATCAAGCGGGTGATTCGATCGGTCGATATCCCCACATGTGAGCGACTCGCCCGCAAGGTCGGGTCGTTCGACGCCGAGCGTCAGGTGATGAACTGCCTGCGCGAGGAGCTATCAAGAGTGCTTCCTGAGCTGGAAGAGAGCTGGTCCGCCGCCTGACCCGTCCCATCAGTCCCCGTGACTGCGGACGTGCGGGGGCGAGACCGCTCCGTTGCCGGCAAGGGAATCGAGATACGAACATTGGCCCTCGTCGCCACGCTCGTGCCAGCCTCCCGCTTCACCGCGGGACGCGCCGAGAGAAACCCGACCGTGGCGACGGCCCGACGAGTCAACGCGTTGCCGAGATCGCAACAACCGCGCTGCCAACCCCGGACACGACGACCGAGCCTCGCTGCTTCCGCGCGACGTCGCGCGGACGCCGGCCCGCCCGCTCAGGGCGGAGCATCGGCGCGCGAGCTCGCGCTCCGCTCGTGTCCCGCCCCTCCCTCCCGTCCGGAACGGACGTGGGCGGGAGAGCTCGGCATGCGCGAGTTGTGTCGCGGCAGGTGACGTTCGGTCCGTCGGGCGAACCCATTGGAGGTTTGCCCAAGTGGCGCCCAAGAAAACGACATCGGAACCGACGGAGATCATGGTCGTCAACGACGTGCCCGGCGAGGAGTGCCGGATCGCGATCCTGGAGGACAGCTATCTCGAGGAGCTGTACTCCGAACGCAACGCGACGGCGACCAAGGTCGGCAACATCTACAAGGGGCGCGTCGTCAACGTCGAGGCCGCCATCCAGGCGGCGTTCATCGACTACGGCGAGGGCGTCAACGGCTTCCTGCACATCTCGGATCTGCACCCGCGCTATTTCCCGGGCGGAGACCGCGTCGAGCGGGTCGGACGGAAGATCCCGCGCCGCGAGCGTCCGCCGATCCAGGAGGCGCTGAAGCGCGGCGATCACGTGCTGGTCCAGGTCCTGAAGGAAGGCATCGGGACGAAGGGGCCGACGCTCACGAGCTACCTCTCCATACCCGGGCGACTGCTCGTGGTGATGCCGGAGATGGATCGCGTCGGCGTATCCCGGCGCGTGGAGGACGAGGAGGGTCGCCGCGAAATGCGGAAAGTCCTCGACACGCTCGACCTCCCCGAGGGCTTCGGCTTCATCCTCCGGACCGCGGGCGTGGGACGCACGAAGACGGAGCTGAAGCGCGACGTCGCGTACCTGATGCGGCTCTGGAAGGTGATGGAGAAGCGCATCGAGAAGGTCGGCGCGCCCTGCGAGCTGTACACCGAGTCCGACCTGCTCATCCGCACCGTGCGCGACGTCCTCCGCCCGACCATCAAGGCGATCGTGGTGGACTCGGAGTCGGCGTACGACCGGATCGCCATGTTCCTCCAGGTCATCGCCCCGCGCTCCGCCCCGAAGGTGATCCGCTACCGCCGCCCGTCGCCGATCTTCCACGCGTTCGACGTCGAGCGCCAGATCGACCTGATCCACAGCCGCGAGGTGCCGCTGAAGTCCGGCGGCCGGCTCGTGATCGACCAGACCGAGGCGCTCGTCGCGATCGACGTCAACAGCGGCAAGAGCCGCAGCGCCCGCGACAGCGAGACCAACGCCTACCAGACGAACTGCGAGGCCGTGGACGAGATCTGCCGCCAGCTCCGCCTGCGCGACCTCGGAGGCCTGATCATCCATGACCTCATCGATATGCGGCAGCACAAGAACCGCCGCGCGATCGAGGCCCGGTTCCAGGAGAATCTCCGGCGCGACCGCGCACGCAGCACGATTCTGCGAATCAGCGATTTCGGCCTGGTCGAGATGACGCGGCAGCGGATGCGTCCGAGCATGCGGAAGAGCCACTTCATGCCGTGCCCGCACTGCGACGGCAACGGCGAGATCAAGTCGCCGGAATCCGTGGCGTCCGAGGCGACGCGCCACGTCGGCTACCTGCTCGACCACGAGCGCATCCGGCGGGTCGAGATCGCCTGCTCGTCGCGCGTGGCCTCCGTGTTGCTCAGCCGGAAGCGCCGCGCGCTCGTGCGTCTCGAGGAAACGAGCGGCAAGACCATCGACGTGCGCGTGAGCGACCACATCGGCGGCCCCGGCATCGAGTACTACGCGTACGACGCGCGCAACGCGGACATCGACCTCGCGTTCCTGCCAGGCACGAAGATGCCGAAGCTCGAGGAGCTGGAGGCGGAGGATGCCGCCGGGCAGGCGCGCGAGGACGCACCGGCCGACGTCGCTTCCGTCCCGGGGCGCAAACGCCGGCGCCGGCGGCGGGGGGGTCCGGCGGACGCCTCCGCGATCGCGCTCGCGGCCGCGGCGGAGACCTTCATCGACGACGACGAGGAGGACGAGGAGGAGACGGTCGAGACGCCGCGGACCCGGACCGAGGAGAACGGCCCGCCCAGGAAGAAGCGCCGCCGGCGCGGCGGACGCTCGCGGCGCCGCAAGGGCGGCGCGGACTCGCGTGACGGCGTCGTGGAACTGCGTGAAGGCGTCGTGGAGCCGCGTGACGGCGTCGCGGACTCGCGTGACGGCGTCGAGGAGCCGGTCGGGACGGCGGATGTCCCGGAGCTGGTTGGTACGACCGAAGCCGACGCGACGCCGCCGGAGGAGCGCAAGCCGGTCCGCGTTCACGAGCTCGCGAAGGAGTTGGGCGTGAAGTCGCGCGAGGTGCTCGACCGCTGCGCGGCCGAGGGCACGATCGAGTGCGCGAACCACATGACGTCCGTCGCACCGGCCGACGCCGACACGATCCGGGGATGGTTCGGCGCCACCGTCACGCCGGCGACGGCCGCGCCCGATACCGTGGGCGCCGGGGGCGCCGGGGGCGCCGGGGGCGATGCCGGGGCCGATGCCGCACCGGTTGACGGGTTCGATACCGATATCGAGGCCGCAGCGGAGGGCGAGACCGAGTCGGCTCCGCGCCGTCGTCGCCGCAAACGCGGTGGTCGCCGGCGCGGCGGTCGCGACGGTCGTGACGCGGACACGGCCGCGGTCGGGAAGCCGGCGGCGGCGGATCGGCCCGCGCCCACATCGCCCGCGCCCGAGGAGATCAGCGGGAACGGTGCGGAAGCCGACCCGGCTGACGAAGCGCTGCCGCGGAAGAAGAAGAGCCGCCGTTCGCGTCGCGGTGGCCGCGGCCGTCGCGGCAGCGACGGGAACCGCGACGCGGAGCCGGCGGAGAGCAGGGGCGAAGCCGCGCCCGACGGCGGGAAGGCTGCGCCCGCGAGCGGATCTGCGGACGATGACGCGCCCGGCCCGATCACCCGGATGAAGAAGATCCGCCCGGCGCCGGAACCGGCAAAGACCCCGCCGAGTCCGGTCGAGCCGGATCCCGTCGTGACGACGGCGGCGGGTGAGGGGGAGCCGGTGAAGCCGGTGAGGAAGCGGCGGACGCTCTACGGGAGCAGCCGCCGGACGATCTCGCCCGTGACGGTCGAACGCGAGGCAACCGACCGATGAGTGCGGCGGGCACGGGCTGCGCGCCGCGCCGCGTCATCCTGCTCGGCTCGACGGGCTCGATCGGCCGGAGCACGCTCGAAGTGCTCGCGCACCTCGAGGCCGACGCCGCGGTGGACTTCCGCGTGGTCGGTCTCGCGGCGGGGGTCAACGCCGATCGCCTCCGCGAGCAGGCCGCGCGCTGGAACGTGAAGGACGTCGCGATCGCCGACGCGTCGGCGCGCGACGCGCTCGACGGCGTCGGGCGCGTCTTCGCGGGCGAGAACGCCGCCCGCGAGCTGGTCGAATCCGTGGCGCGGGAGGGCGACCTGGTCGTGGCCGCGATGGTCGGCGCCGCCGGGTTGCCCGCCACGATCGCCGCGATCGAGCGCGGCTGCGACATCGCGCTCGCCAACAAGGAGACGCTCGTGGCCGCCGGGGCGCTCGTGCTGCCCCTGGTCCGCGCGCGCGACACGTTGCTGCTGCCGGTGGATTCCGAGCACAGCGCGATCGCCCAGTGCCTGCGCGCCGGGCGCTCGACGGACGAGGTGCGCCGCCTGGTGCTCACCGCCTCCGGCGGTCCGTTCCGCGTCTGGCCGAAGGAGCGTGTCGAGACGGCCCGGCCCGAGGACGCGCTCGCGCATCCCACCTGGAGCATGGGGCGCAAGATCACGGTCGACTCCGCGTCCATGATGAACAAAGCCCTCGAGGTCATCGAGGCGCACTGGCTCTTCGGCCTGCCGGCCGATCGCATCGAGGTCGTCGTACACCCGCAGTCGATCGTCCACAGCTTCGTAGAGTTCGTTGACGGCTCGGTGATCGCCCAGCTCTCGCCGCCGGACATGCGGACGCCGATCCAGTACGCGCTGACGTGGCCCGCCCGCCGCGACGGCTGCGCCGAGATGCTCGACTTCAGCACGATGCGCCGGCTCGACTTCGAGCCGGTGGACCACGGGCGTTTTCCGGCTGTGAGGATGGCGTACGACGTCATCGAGCGGGGCGGAACCTGCGGCGCCGTCTTCAACGCGGCCAACGAGGCCGC
The DNA here is from genome assembly GCA_964638815.1 of uncultured Isosphaeraceae bacterium. Taxonomy (GTDB): domain Bacteria; phylum Planctomycetota; class Phycisphaerae; order Phycisphaerales; family SM1A02; genus CAZXBB01. The sequence continues at coordinate 12,692 of CAZXBB010000037.1, read as the reverse complement.
CGTCGAGGCGTTCCTCGATCACCGGATCACGTTCGGCGCCATCCCCGATCTCGTCGGCGCCGCCCTCGCCGCGATTCCCCCCGTGGCCGCCTGCACGCTTGAAGCCGTGCTCGCGGCCGACGCCGACGCCCGTGCATTCGTCGCCGACCGCGTGGGCGACACGACCGCCCCGACGCCGGCGCGCGTCCGCGGGACGGCATAACATCCGGGAGCGTGCAACCCGCCGGGTTCGCCGGTCGATAAATGGGACCATGGGTCGGACCCGCGGCCCGCCTGCCGCCGGCGATTCCCCCGGACGACCCCGCCGGACGACCCCACCGGACGACCGCCCCGGACGACCCCCTCGCACGAGCCCCCGAACGACCCCCCGGACGACCCCCCGGACGACCCCCCCGACACGCCCGCACGACCCCCCGGAGACGACGACACGACATGGGCTTCCTGACGTCAACCGCCGGCATTCTCCTGATGATCTTCGGGTTCGGAGTCCTCATCTTCGTACACGAGTTGGGCCATTTCCTCGCCGCGAAGTGGGCGGGGATCCGCACCGAGGGGTTCGCCGTCGGGATGGGTCCCGTCATGCTGAGCTGGCGAAAGGGCATCGGCCTCTGTGCCGGATCGACTCACGCGAAGGTCGTGGCGAAGACGGGGAAGGCCTCGCACGAGCTCACCGACGCCGAGCTCGAACGCCACGGCCTCGGCGAGACCGAATACTCGCTGCGATGCCTGCCCATCGGCGGCTTCGTGAAGATGCTCGGCCAGGAGGACCTCAACCCCGCCGCCGTCTCCCGCGACCCGCGCAGCTACAACGTGTGCCCGGTGGGGAAGCGCATGGTCGTCGTCTCGGCCGGCGTGGTGATGAACGTCATTCTCGCGCTCGTCTTCTTCATGTGGGCGTTCCTCGTCGGCGTGCAGTTCGACGCGCCGGTGGTCGGCACCGTGCTGGCGTCCTCGCCCGCGGAGCGCGCCGTGGCGAAGAACGCGGCAGCGCTCGGGATCACCACGCCCGGGCTCCAGCCGGCGGATCGCGTGCTCACGATCGACGACGGCGAGTGCCGGACCTACGCGGACATCCGTATCGCGGCGGCGATGGGACGCCCCGGTGTTCCTCTCGAGATGACGGTCGAGCGGCCCGGTGTCTCCGCGCCGCTCGAGTTCAATGTCGTCCCGGAGCTCGATCCGCTGACCGGCATGCTCGAGATCGGCGTGGGACCGGGTGCGACGAATCGCCTCCTCGGTGAGAGTGCCGGCGAGGGTCTCCACGAACTGCTCGAAGAGGTCGGGCTCGCCCGGCAGAACGTCAAGCCCGGCATGCGGCTCGTCGAGGCGGCCGGCACCGCCGTGACGACCTTCGAGCAGTTCGGGCTGCGGGTCGCCGAGCACGGCGGGCCGGCGATCATGACGCGGTGGCGGGCCGACGGCGACGGCGCCGGCGCCGGCGAATCCGGCGCGCCGGCGTTCGTGGACGCCGAGGTGCGCGTGCGGCCCGTGTTCCAGGTGCTGCGCTACCCGGACGACGGCAGGCGGAACTACGAGCGCGGCCTGTTCGGCCTCGTGCCGCTCACCCGTGTCGCGGCCGTCCTGCCCGGGAGTCCGAACGCCGCGCTCCTCCGGGAGGACGACCTCCTGCTTCGGGTCGGCGCGCTCGCGGCGCCGCGTCTGCGCGATCTCATCACGGAGCTCGGCGCGCACTCCGGCGAGACGATCGACGTGACCGTTCTTCGCGACGGCCGCGAGGTGAGCTTCGAGGCCCGCGTGTCGCGCGAGGGCCGGCTCGGGTTCGCGACCGCGTACGCGTGGGACGCGCCGTTCGTCGCGCAGGCGATGGATCGGGTCGTCGTGCCCACCGAGACCGGCGTCAGCGACCCGGCGCCGACGCCGGCGGCGGCGATCGGCGTTCCGCCCGGGGCGGCGATCGTGTCGGTCGGGGGGCGCCCGATCGCGGACTGGGAGGATGTCCGCGCCGCGCTGCGGGCCGAAACGGACGAGGCCGCGAGGGTGGGCGCGGCGGCGACGGTCACGCTCTCGCTTCGCGCGCCCGACGCGGCGGCCGCGGAGACCGTCGAGATCGCGCTGTCGCCCGCGGACGTGGCGGACCTCCATGCATTGTCGTGGAGCAGCGAGCTGCCGGCCGAGATGTTCGAGCCGCTCTACACGAACCTGACCGCCGACGGCAATCCGCTGCTCGCACTGCGCATGGGTTTCGTCGAGACCCACAAGATGATCACCATGACCTACCTGACCATCGACCGCCTGTTTCGCGGCACGGTCGGCGTGGAGCAACTGCGGGGACCGGTCGGCATCATCGATCTCGGCACGAAAGTGATGCCGCGCGGATTCATGTTCTTCCTGTTCTTCCTCGGGATGATCAGCGTCAACCTCGCGGTGCTGAACTTCCTTCCGCTCCCGATCGTGGACGGGGGCCTGTTCCTCTTCCTCGTGTACGAGAAGATCCGCGGCACGCCGCCGTCGGTACGCTTCCAGAACGCCGCCGCGATCGTCGGCCTCTGCCTGATCGGGGCCGTGTTCGTCGTGACGTTCTACAACGACATCATGCGTCTGGTCTCGACGTAGTGCATCGCGCGCGGTCAGCCTCGCGTTTCGAGCTTCAGCGCCCCGGTGATCGAGGGCTTCCGCGCGGCGCCGAACCTGGCCGCGCGACGATGAACTTCCGTGTCAAGGCGTCTCGGGCCTGGGACTTGAGACGCGCAGCTCAGGACCTCCGATGTCCGACACGCCCGTAGCGATCGTGACCGGCGCCGGCTCGGGCATCGGGCGCGCGACGGCCGAAGTGCTCGCCGGCGCCGGGTACCGGCTCGCGCTGGTCGGGCGGCGCGACGGCACGCTCGAAGAGACGATGAACGCGATCGCGGCCCGATCGATCGCCTCCCAGGAGATGCTCTCGATCCCTGCGGACGTCGGCGACGAGCACCAGGCGCGATCCGTCGTCGACGTGACCTTCGAGCAGTGGCAGCGGGTGGACGCCCTCGTGAACAACGCCGGCTTCGCGCCGCTCGCGAACATCGCCGACACGGACGTGGACCTGGTGTACCGCACCTTCGCGGTCAACACGTTCGGACCCGCGCACCTGATCGCGCGGGCATGGCCGATCTTCACGCGGCAGGGGGGCGGGTGCATCGTGAACGTCTCGTCGCGGGCGACCAGCGATCCGTTCCCGGGGTTCTTCGTCTACGCCGCGACGAAGTCGGCGCTCGAGAGCTTCACCCGCTCGGCGGCGCAGGAGGGTGCGGCTCACGGCATCCGCGCCTACTCCGTCGCGCCGGGGGCGGTCGAGACGGCTGCGCTGCGCGGTCTGTTCTCCGAGCAGGCGCTGCCGCGCGAGGCGGCGCTCGATCCGCTCGACGTGGCGCGCGTGATCGGCGAGTGCGTGCTCGGCCGGCGGCCGGAGCCGTCAGGCAGCGTGATCCCGATGGCGAAGCGGTTCTGAGCTGCGGACCTCGAGCCCGCGGCGCCGGAACGGCCTGCCCCGGACCCGGAGCCCCCGCAACCCCCGGAACCCCCGGACCCGGAACCCCCGGATCCGGAACCCCCGGAACCCGCAACCCCCGGAACCCGGGACCCGGAGCCGGCGCCGCTCTGTACCGTCTCTCCCGAAAAACCGCCGTCGGCACTTGGCGCAGTCGTGATCGTATCTGATGTTTGAGGGATCGAGGCGGGTTGGATCCCCGCCGGAGAGCGATCCCTGGATGTCCTTGGCTTCGGAGGATCCGAAGCGGAAGTCGGGTGCGCGTTGGTGACGGCCTTTCAGAACGGGAGCGGGACTCTGCGGGTGCTGGTGGTCGCCTCGCAGGGCGATCTCGCCGCACGCCTGGCCGCCGCCCTCGGATCCTCGGGGGAGATTCGCCTCTGTCGCGGTCTTGCCGGGCTGCGCCGCGCCGATCTCGAGGACATCGACGTCGTGATCAGCGCCGTTCGCCTCGCGGACGGGTCGGGCCTCGAAGTGCCCGAGATCGTCCGGGCCCGCACCGGGGTCCCGGTGATCCTGGCGGGCGAACGACCGAACGGCCCGCTGGCCGCCGCCGCGATTCGCTCGGGGGCCCTCGACCTGCTCGTGGTTGACGACACGGGTCTGCGGCTGCTGTCACACGCGATCGACAAGTGCCTTGCCCACCACCGTCTCCAGCAGCACCGCGATCGCCTGACCGGCGCCCTCCGGAAGTCGCTCGCCGAATACGAGGCCCGCAACGCCGAGCTCGTCGCCGTCGTCGGCCAGCTCGAAGCGAAGGCGCGGACCGACGACCTGACCGGGCTCGCCAACCGGCGATGGCTCAACATCATGCTCGAGGGCGAATGGGCGGAGGCGACACGCAACGACCTGCCGCTCGCCTGCATCATGATCGACCTCGACGGCTTCAAGCGGCTCAACGACGTCCGCGGCCATCAGCGCGGCGACGACGTCCTGCGCCTCGTCGGCCGCGTCATCCAGGCGAACTGTCGCGGCGTGGACGTCGCGGCCCGCTACGGCGGCGACGAGTTCTGCATCCTCATGCCGCACACCGCGCCGGACGACGCGCTGGCCGTCGCCGAGCGACTGCTCGCGGCGTTCACCGACGCGGCGGGTCGGCTCCCCGAGGATCATCCGCGCGTCGGCATGTCGATCGGCGTCGCGCACCGCCGGACGAGCCGCCCCCGCGACGCCGCCGAGCTGATCGCGCACGCCGACGAGGCGTTGTACGCCGCGAAGGCGTCCGGGCGCGGGCGTGTCGTGGTCCGGGACGCGGAAGGTGTGCACGCGCCGCTGATGCGCGTATAGCTCCGGCAGGGCGTCGCCGCCCGACGCGGTCAGTCGCTCCGCCGCGCCCCGCCCGGCCCCCCGGCTCCCCCCGCGCCCCCGGCGCCCCCCGCGCCCCCGGCTCCGGCGACACCGCCGAACCGGCGGTCGCGCCGCGCAAAATCGCAGATCGCCTCGTGCAGGTGCTCCGACGTGAAGTCGGGCCAGAGCACGTCAGTGACGTAAATCTCCGCGTAGCTGATCTGCCACAGCAGGTAGTTCGACACGCGGTGCTCGCCGGCCGTGCGGATGAGGAGATCGGGGTCGGGCAGGCCTGCGGTGTAGAGGTGAGCCGCCACGGTCCGCTCGTCGATGTCGCCGGGGTCGATCGCGCCGGACTTCACGTCGCGGGCGATGGCGCGCACCGCGTCGGTGATCTCGGCGCGCGAGCCGTAGTTCAGCGCCACGACGAGGCGGATGCCCGTGCAGGTGCTGGTCAGAGCGGCGGTCTCGTCCACCTGCTCGAGGACCCGGGGCGGCAGGCCCTCGCGACGCCCGATCTGCATGAAGCGAACGTTGTTGTCGAGCAGCTCGTCGCGCTGCTTCACGAGGTACTCGATGTACAGCGTCATCAGCGCGTTGACCTCGTCGGCGGGCCGCTTCCAGTTCTCGCTCGAGAACGAGAAGAGCGTGAGCGCCTCCGTGCCCAGCCGCGCGCATTCCGTCAGCACTTCCCGGACCGCCCGCGCGCCCGCCTGGTGCCCGGCGATCCGGGGCTGGTCGCGCTGGAGCGCCCAGCGGCCGTTCCCGTCCATGATCACCGCGATGTGACGCGGGCGCCGCTCCACCGGAACCTCGTACGCCGGCAGCGTCGCGGCGGCGGTTTCGTTCGATGGGGTCGGCGCTCGGGACATGACGTTGAGGATCCTACTCCGCCCGCCGCAGGAGAGTTCACGCGTGACGCGTCTCATCGCGCGTCTCGTCGCCAAGCCCGGATTCGACGGAGTGCGGCGGACGGCGGCGAAGGGCCGGTGAAGAACCTGTTCCGAGGCCCGTCAGGCTTCCTGCAACGTCTGCGTCCGCTCGGGCCCCACGCTGACGATCTCGACCGGAAGTTCGAGGTATGCCTCGATCCGCTCGAGGTAGGCCCGCGCGTTCGCCGGCAACGCCGTCCGCTCGGTCGTCTCGTCGATCTCCTCGTTCCAGCCGGGAACCGTCTCGTAGACGGGCTCGACCTGCGCGAGAAGTTCGCCGTCCGGCACGAACCGGTCGGTGACGCTGCCGTCGGGGAGCCGGTAGGCGGTGCAGAGTCGCAGTTCGTCGAAGCCGGAGAGGACGTCGAGGAGCATGCACGCGAGCTCGGTCGCGCCGGCGATCATGGCGGAGTAGCGCACCGCGACGAGATCGAGCCAGCCGCAGCGGCGCGGGCGGCCGGTCGTCGTGCCGTACTCGTGGCCGCGCTCGCGGATGCGGTCGCCGGCCGGGCCGGGCTGCTCCGTCGGGAAGGGACCGGCTCCCACCCGCGTCGCGTACGCCTTCATGATCCCGACGATGCGATCGATGACCGTCAACGGAACGCCGGTACCCGACGGGATGCCGAGCGTCGAGCTGTTCGAGCTGGTCACGTACGGATACGTGCCGTGGTCCACGTCGAGCAGGCACGCGTTTGCGCCTTCCATCAGGATCGATCGCCCATCGGCGAGGCAGTCGTGCAGGAGATATGTCGTGTCCGTCAGATGGTCCGCGATCCGGCGCCCGAGCGCCGCGTACTGATCGGTCAGCGCATCGGCGTCGAGCGCGGGGGCCTTCACACCCAGCGCCTCGAGCTGCTTCGTGCGAATGGGGCAGATCCGGCGCAGCCGGCGCCCCAGCCGGTCCGGATCGAGCAACTCGCCCATCCGGATGGCGGTGGCCCGGTACACCTTGTCGGCGTAGGCCGGACCGATGCCGCGCTTCGTCGTGCCGATCGCCCTGCCACCCGCCTCCTCCTCCTCGCCGTAGTCTCCGGGCCCGGCCAGCGCCGCCTCGAACGCCTCGTCAAGCGCCTTGTGATAGGGCATGACGACGTGCGCGCGGTTGGAGATGCGGAGGTTGTCACCGATCGCGATCCCCCGGCCGCGGAGCGTTTCGATCTCTTCGACGAGCATGAGCGGATCGACGACGACGCCGTTGGCGATCACGTTCAGCTTGCCCGGGTAGAGGATTCCGGAGGGGATCAGGTGCAGCGCGTAGCGCTCCTGGCCGACGACCACCGTGTGCCCCGCGTTCGCGCCGCCGTTGTACCGCACGATCACGTCGTGTCCGGCCGTGAGGATATCGACGATCTTGCCCTTGCCTTCGTCGCCCCACTGAAGGCCGACGACGGCGGAGTGGTGCCCCCGCCGAGCTTCCCGCGGGCCCGGTGTGGTTTCGCGTGGGTTCTTCATGAACGTCCGATTAGTCGATGGCGCGCGGCGGCAAGGCTAAGTGCAGCGGCGCCGACGGTCAAGCAGGCGACCGGCGGGTCGGCCGCCTCAAGTCCACGCCGTGAGCCGACGATATCGGGGGCGGACGCCATGGCGTGGAGGTGAGCGATGCCCGAGCCGAAGGTCATCCGGATCATGTGCCCGAACCTGGGTTGTCAGCGCATCCTCACGGTCCCCAGCAACGCGCGCGGCAAGCTCGTCCGCTGCCGAAGCTGCAGCATGACGATTCGCATTCCGGCGTCTTCGGCGTCCTCTGCGCCCGGCGCCCGGGAACCTGACCGGGCCGCCTGAGCCGCCGTCACTTCTTCGCTGGCGCCGTCTGCCCGGCATCGGGCTTCGGCTCGGTCCATCCGCGCCCCGGCGTCGCCTCGTCGGGCACGCGCCGCACGTGGAACGTGACCGGTCCGACGGTGACCTCGTCGGTGTCGGCGAGCACCGCTTCGCTGACCTGGTTCCCGTTGTGGAAGGTGCCGCGGTCGGAGCCGAGATCCACGAGCTTCAGTTCGTCGTCGGTGTACGTGAGCTCGCAGTGACGGAGCGACACCGACGGCACCGCGATGCGCAGATCGCTCGACGCCTCGCGTCCGATGATCGTTCGCGGCTTGCGGATGGGGAACGGGCGCTCTCCGCCCGACGTCTGCATGACCAGCCAGATGCCCATTCGAACGCCTCCTCCGTGATCGCGCTCCCCCGAAGGAGTTCGTCTCGGTTCTTTCTCCCTGTGAACCGACCCGGCATGTGCTTGCCCAGACTACCACGGTTCACCGCCTTTTTGAAGCGCCGAATGCATACGATCGACCCGTGCCCGATCCCGCCGTCATCTCCCTCCCCCAGAACGGCTCGACCGGCCCCCTGAGGGCCCCGGACCTGCCTTTCGAGCGGGATCCTTTGCACCGGGACCGGCGGGACGTCCGGTCGCTGTACCTCCACGTCCCGTTCTGCGTCCACAAGTGCCACTACTGCGACTTCTACAGCATCGTGGACTCCACGGACCGGACGGACGCCTTCGTCGGCCGGCTGCTCGCGGAGTGGGAGGCGTCCCGGCTGTTCCTGGACGGGCCCCTCGAAACGATCTTCGCCGGCGGCGGCACGCCGACGCTCCTCGCGCCCCGGCAGTGGGAGCGGCTGCTGGCTGCGCTCGATCACCGCGCCGATGACTGCGAGTTCACGGTGGAGGCCAACCCCGAGACCGTGGACGACACGCTCGCGCGCACGCTGGCGGCGGGGGGTGTGAACCGCGTGAGCATCGGCGCCCAGTCGTTCGACGATCGCCACCTGCGGACGCTCGAGCGGCGTCACGATCCGCGCACCGTCGGCCGCTGCGTGGACCGCGTGCGCGCCGCGGGGATCGGGAACGTCAGCCTCGACCTGATCTTCGGCGTCCCCGGCCAGACCCTCGAGGACTGGCGCCGCGATCTCGACGCGGTTCTCGCGCTCGCGCCGGATCACCTGAGCTGCTACGCGCTCACCTACGAGCCCAACACGCCGCTGACCGTGCGCATGCGGGCGGGCGCGATCGAGCGCATCGATTCCGATCTCGAGGCGGCGATGTACGAAGAGACGATCGATCGTCTCGGCGCCGCCGGCTGGGAGCACTACGAGATCAGCAACTGGGCGCGCGCCGGACGCCGCTGCCGGCACAATCTCGTCTACTGGAACAACGCGCAGTGGTGGCCGCTGGGACCGAGCGCGTCGGGGCACGCCGGGGGATGGCGCTGGAAGAACGTTCCGCGGATCGGCCAGTATCTCGACCAGTCTCCCGATGGTGGCGCGCTGCCGGAGATCACGGGGGCGGAGCGGCTGGACGACGACGGTCGCGTCGGCGAGGCGCTCATGCTCGGCCTGCGGCTGGTCCAGGGTCTCGCGCCGGACCGGCTCGAGACGCTGCTCGCGATCGGCGCGCGCGGCGACGATCGTCGCGAGGCGCTCGCCCGCGCGGCGGGCGACGGTCTCGTCGAGCAGCGCGACGACCGCGTGCGTCTGACCCGGCGCGGCCTCCTGCTGGCGGACTCGGTCATCGCGGAGTTGCTGTAGCGAGACGAGCCAGAATCCGAAAGAGGACTGCGATGGAGCTCGCGATCATCATCTCGGTTGCCTTCGTGTTCGCCATCCTCGCGGCGGGATGCGTGGTGACGGTCGTTCTCGGGCTTCCCGGTGCGTGGATCATGCTGGGCCTCGCGGTCGTCATCGAGCTCCTGGACTCGATGTACGTCACGCAGCGGAGCGGGGACACCTTCGGCTGGTGGCTCCTCGGCGCGTGCCTCGCTCTGGCGGTGACCGGCGAGATCCTCGAGTTCATCGCCGGCGCGCTCGGGGCCAGGAGGGCCGGCAGCTCGCGCCGCGGCATGTGGGGGGCGATCATCGGCGGCCTGGTCGGCGCGGTGCTCGGCGTCGGCATCCCCGTGCCGATCGTGGGCACGCTGATCGGTGCGGTCATCGGCACCTTCGCCGGCGCGATCTTGGGCGAGCTGAGCGCGGCGCCGTCCGCGACCGTCCGCGACTCCCTGAAGCCCGCGACGGGCGCGACGGTCGGGCGGATCCTCGGCACGCTCTCCAAGCTCCCGATCGCGATGGCGATCTGGGCGGCCCTGACGATAGCGGCGTTCTGGCCCTAGTCTTGCCGATACTCTGACCCGGCTTGGCCACACTTCCGCCCCCAAGGTCGCGTGACGTCGTTCGGCCGCACGGCAGGTCCGTTGCGGCTGTCCTGCTCTGCGCGATCTTCATCGCGCTCGCGTGGCCGGTGATCATCGCCGGCACCGGCGGGACCAGCGAGGCGTGGGACCAGGCGACCTACCACCTCCCGGTCATCCGGACGATGGCCGACGAGTGGCCGCGGGTGGACATCGTCAACTACCGCTCGACGACATCCCCGGGTTACCACCTCGCGCTCGCGATGGTCGTGCGCTATGTGACGGACGACGTGACCGTGCTCCGGCTCCTGAGCAGTCTCGCGACGCTCGGGCTCCTGCTCGTCGCGTGGGCGTACGCCGCGCGGGGGAGCGGCCCGGCGCCGGCGCTCGTCCTCGTGCTGCCGCTGCTCGGTTCGACCTACGTCGTCGGCGGCGCGATCTGGCTCACGACCGACAACGCTGCGCTCCTCTTCGTCGCGCTCGCGCTTGGCGGCGCGACGTTCGGCGCCGCGGGCGGCGGGCGGACCGTCGTGCGAGCGGGATTTGCGACCGCCGCGGTCTTCGTGCGGCAGATTCACCTGTGGGTCGTGGCGCCCGTGGCGGTGGCGGCGCTCCTCGCGAGCCCGGCCGGCGCGCGTCTGCCGTCCGGCGTCCACGCGGGACCGCGCACGGGCTGGGGCGGATTCGTGGCCGGCGTCGCGGCGCTGCTCGTGCCGTTCGCGCTGCTGGCGTGGCTCGTGTGGAAGTGGGGGGGGCTGACGCCGCCGGCGTACGCGCACATCCACGCCACGGGCGTGAACCCCGCGAACCTCGCGGTCATCCTCGCGCTCTTCGGCGTCTTCGGTCTGTTCTTCCTGCCGGTGCTCGATCCGCGGCCCGGGTCGTGGATCCCCGCGGACCGCGTCGCCGCGATCGTCGTCCTCGTCGTTCTCGTCGGGGCGTGCGCGTTTGCGACGTCGTTCGACAAGGAGGCGGGCCGGTGGGGGGGCGCGATCTGGGGTCTCGTCGAGGCGGCGCCGGCGATCGGGAGACGGTCGCTCGTCCTTCCGCCGCTCGCCGCGTACGGTGCCTTCGTGCTGCTCCGCGTGACGCGCGCGGGCATCGCCGCCGGGCGGACGCGGGAGATCGTCGTGCTGCTCGTCGGCGCGGCCGCGTGGGCCGCCGCGCAGGCGTTCAACGCGCAGGCCTGGCAGCGCTATTGCGAGCCGATGGTGCTCCTCACGCTCGCGTGGGCGGTGGCGCTCGCCTGGCCGGGCGCGCCGGGCGCGCCGCCGCGGCGACGGTGGTGGATCGGGCCGGCGCTCCTTGCGGTGGTCCAGTCGGCGCTGCTGGTGCGTGCCGTGTACCTTGCCCTGGAAACGTGACCGACGGGAGTCCACGATGCTGCGCGGCCTGATGCAGAGTCTCCACGCCCCGGTCTACGCAAGCCGGCTCCGCGAGCTCGTCCGGCAGATCGTGCCGCACCTTCGCCGCGACGACGCCGTGCTGGACATCGGCTGCGGCTACGGCGCCCTCGGGCGGGCCCTTCTCGACGATCCCGGTTCACCGAAGGGCGTCGAGGTGCGCGGGCTCGAGCGGACCCGCCGCGGCGACGAGAAGATCGAGGTGCTCGAGTACGACGGCGTCACGATCCCCTTCGAGGACGGCGCGTTCGACGTCCTGATCGTGGCCGACGTCCTGCATCACGAGAAGAACCCCGAGCGGCTGCTCGCCGAGTGCCGTCGCGTCACGAGACGGCTGCTCATCATCAAGGACCACAAGCGCGACGGACTCCTCGCGCAGCCGCGCATCGCGCTCATCGACTGGGCCGCCAACGCGCCGTACGGCGTGCCGTGTCTCTACCGATACAGCACCCTGGCCGAGTGGGCGGCCTCCCACCGTCGCTCGGGCATGACGCTCGTCCACGAGGTGACGTCGATGCGGCTGTACCCCCCGGTCGTGAATCTCGTCTTCGGCCGGCGACTCCAGTATCTCGCGGTGCTGGAGAGGACCTGAGGGTGCAGACGGGGGTGGGACGGACGTTCGGGGCGGTCGCGATCCGGGGCGGATTTCTCGTATCAGGTCCACGCCAGGTTGGCTCTACTGCGTGGTGCGGCGGCCGGTTGGACATTATTCACAGGACACATCAGTCACATGAAATGCTTCGCGCAGACAATACTTGTTGCCGTGTCCATCGTTCTTGCGCCTGCGGCTGTTGCCGACGGTCCGTTCCTGGCCACGGGCACTTACGCCGGCGGGCCGGGCAACGAAGTCCCCAAGGCCATGGACATCGGTCCCGACGGCTCCATCTTTATCGCCGGCTACACGACTTCGCCGGGCCTGCCGAATGCCATCGGAAGTCTTTCCGGGTCGATGGACATCTTCGTGATGAAACTCTCATCCGACATGACCACGCTGCATTGGTCGGCGTACATCGGCGGCGTGGGGCAGTTCCATCACCTTGAGTTCGCCACCGATTGTGCCGCCACTCCCGACGGCGGCGTCGTGGTCACCGGCAGGACCGAAACGCCTGACTTTCCCACGCTCAACGCACTGGACGACACCCTCGGTGGTTCGACCGATGTGGTCCTCTTCAAACTCGATGGCGACGGCAATGTCGTGTTCTCCACCCTGATCGGCGGATCGGGGACCGAAAACGCCGAGGACGCCGGTCTTGGCAAGTTCATGGGCGAAGTCGAAGTCGCATCCGACGGCTCTATTTTTCTCGCCGGTAATACGCGGTCGGATGACTTTCCGCTGGTCAATCCCATCGACAGCACGTTCGGCGGGTTCCAGGACGATGTGTTCTTCATGAAGATCAGCGCCGATGGCCAGACCATTCTCGCCTCGACCTATCTGGGTGATGAATACCGCGATGAGGTC
>CAZXBB010000036.1:0-1844 GCA_964638815.1 uncultured Isosphaeraceae bacterium | reverse complement strand
GTGATCGGCGGCGGGTTCTCGGCGCTGTTCGTGACGAGCTCAACTTTGACGCCGTCAGGGCCGACGAGGTACGAGAACATGCCGTAGTTGCCGGCCGTCGGCGGGCTCGCGGTTTCGCCCGGGGGTGGCTCGCGGCCGACGGTGAGCTCATAGCCCGCCGCGACGACCCTCTCGGTCAGCGCCGGCACGTCGGGGACCGCGAAACCGATGTGGTCGAATGTCGTACCGCGCGTCGGGCCCGTCGGCGCCTGCTCGCGCAGGAAGAGATAGACGTCCGGAAACTCGATCGCCTCGATGTCCCCGATCTCGATCGCGGTGCCGCCGAGCGTATCGACCCAGAAGCGTTCGTGCTCGTCAATGCTCGTTACGTTGAGGTGATAGTGCCCGACGACCACGGGCGCCGTCCGGTTCAGCAGCTCCGCCCAGGTGGCCGGGGCGGGGCCGATGAGCATCGATACGAGAGCAAGGAGGCGGAAGGGCGGCTGCATGTTCGTACCCGACGACGATGACTCTTGCGAGTATAGGACGTCAGCGGTCTGGGATCAGTCGCAGCAGCGAATCGCCGCCGAGCACGTAGAGTGCGCCATCCGGGCCCTCGCGCACGTCGCGGATCCGTAGGTCGAGCTCCTCGAGTAGCGGCTCCTCGGCGACGACGCGCTCGCCATCGAGCACGAGCCTGACGAGGCGGCGGCCCGCGAGCGCGCCGACGAAGAGATTCCCGCGCCAATCCGGGAACAGACCGCCCGTATAGAACGACAGTCCCGACGGGGCGATCGACGGCACCCAGTAGTACACGGGCTGCTCGACGCCTTGCATCGCCGTGCGCCCGTTGCCGACCGGCACGTTCGTGCGCCCGTCGGGTTGGCGCGCATCGTATTGGACGCCGTAGGACACGTCGGGCCAGCCATAGTCGCGGCCGGCCCGAATAATGTTGATCTCGACTCCGCCTTGCGGGCCGTGATCGGTGACCCAGAGCTCACCGGTCTGCGGGTGGATCACCGCGCCCTCCGGATCGCGCAAACCATGCGCGTAGGTCTCGCGACGGACCGTCGCGCGGCCGAGCCAGGGGTTGTCGGCCGGGATCGTCCCGTCGCGGTTGATCCGGATTACGCGGCCGCTGAAGTTACGGCGGATGTCAGGCTCGGCAGTGAAGTCGTGGTCCACGCCATCGAGATCGGAGTCGTAAAAGCGGAAGGCATCCGCGCCGGTCACGAGGAGCGTGCCATCGCGCGCGATCGCAATGCGTCGTTCGGTGCCCCCTTCGATCAGTACTTCGACGTTCTCGAGCCGCCGGCCGTCGTCGCTCAAGCGGGCGCGGCCGACGCGCTCGGTGCCGAGATCGAGCACGCGTCGTTCGGCCAGCGATTTCGTCCAGACCTCGTCGTAGAAATGCTCGTTCGGCCACTGGCCGGCCGGCTCGCCTTTGGGCGGGGCAAAGTACGTGAAATAGATCAGGCGGTTGGCCGCGAAGTCGGGATCGAGCACGACGTCGTGAAAGCTCTGCGCGGCGACGGCCTTCACGGGTGGAACGCCTTCGATCGGCGCCGAGACCTCGCCCTCGGGCGTCACGACGCGCAGCGCGCCGAGACGCTCGGAGACCAAGAAGTTGCCGTCCGGCAGGAATACGACCGCCCATGGCCCGGCCAACGCGTCGGTGATGACCTCGACCTCGTAAGCGGACTCGCGCTCCGGCGCCGGGGCGTCTGTTTGGCCGGCGAACGCGGGCTGGGGCTCGCGCGGTTGCGCGCCGACCCCGGCCGCCCATACCAAGCACGTCAATGAGAGATGCGCGACTTTCATGGTTGCTCCAGAGCGGCTGACTCGTTCGCCGCTCTATGAGGCAC
>CAZXBB010000035.1:0-1692 GCA_964638815.1 uncultured Isosphaeraceae bacterium | reverse complement strand
CTGCACCGAGGAAGAGCGCCAGTTTCGGCGTCTCTACGGCGATCCGCAGGGCCGCATCGAGATCGTCGCACCGGGCGTCGAGCATGCGTTCTTCGCGCCCGGCGATCAAGCCGGCGCACGTGCCGCGCTCGAGCTCCCGGTCGACCGACCGGTGCTGCTGTTCGTCGGGCGTATCCAGCCGCTCAAGGCGCCCGATGTGGCGATCAGGGCTCTCGCCGCGCTCGGGCGTCCCGACGCCTTGTTGCTCGTCGTAGGCGGAGCGAGCGGAGCCGAAGGCGACGGCGAGACGGCCCGCGCCCACGAGCTCGTCGCCGACCTCGGCCTGCAGGATCAGGTGCGGTTCGTGCCGCCCCAGCCGCACCACATCCTTTCGACGTACTACCGCGCCGCCGACGTCGTGCTCGTGCCGAGCCGCAGCGAGAGCTTCGGCCTCGTCGCCCTCGAGGCCGCGGCTTGCGGCGTACCGATCGTCGCCAGCGCCGTCGGCGGGTTGCTCTCACTCGTCGACGACGGCGTGACCGGCTTCCTCGTACGAGATCGCGCGCCGGAGGATTTCGCCAAGGCGATCGCGCGGATCCTTGACGAGCCGGGGCTCGCGGTCTCGATGGGCATCGCCTCCGCCGCGCGAGCAAAGCGCTACACGTGGAGCTTCGCGGCTGCCCGGTTGCGACGGCTGTATGCCGACCTTCGCGTCAACCAGCTCATCGCCTGTTCATGAGTGAGTACCACGGCCGCGACGAGCTCGCCGCGCTCGCCGATCGAGTCGACGAGTGGCTGGCGAACATCGCCGCCGGCAACCCGGCCATCGCCTCGATCGACCGGGGGACGAGCGACGACACGAAGACCGGCGAGCCTCGCTGGTTCGTCCGGATGCGCGGTGAGGAGAAGGACGCCACGACGGTGTGGCTCACGCTCGGCCAGCGAACGCTCCGGTACGAGACCTACGTGATGCCGGCTCCGGAGGAGAACGCCGCCGAGCTCTACGAAAACCTGCTGCGCCGCAACGAACGCCTGGTCGGGGCCCACTTTGCGATCGGCGTCGAAGACGCCGTGTTCCTTCGCGGCGAGTTGCCGGACGTGATGCTGACCGAGGCCGAGCTCGACCGGATCCTCGGCACGCTCTACGCGACCGTCGAGCAGTGCTTCCGTGGACTGCTCCGCATCGGATTCGCGAAGCGTCTCGCCGAATGACGCGTTCCCATTCGACGACCTCCCCGCACACAGGTTCGGGTCCGGGCGGATCGATGTCGGGGAAGTCGGAAGCTCCACGGGTCCGCCCGGACATGAGGATGTAGCGTGCGCGCGTGACATGCGAGTTGGTGGTCGTCGGCGGCGGCAACATGGGTGCCGCGCTGGTGATGGGCATGTTGTCGTCGGGTGAGTTCGACCCCACCGATGTTGCGATCGTCGAGTCGCTCGCGGATCGGCGAGCCGTCCTCACCGATCAGTTCCCGGGAGTGCTCGTGTCCGAAGTCATTCCCCCCTGCGAAGGCGCCGTGCTCGCCGTGAAGCCGCCCGACGTTCCGTCGGTCGCCCGCGCCGCCGCCGCCGCCGGTGCGCGGCGGCTGTTGTCGATCGCGGCCGGCGTCACGACCGCGACGATCGCCGCGGCCGCCGGCACATCGGCCTCCGTGGTCCGCGCGATGCCCAACACGCCGGCACTCGTCGGCAAGGGCGTGTCAGCCATCACCG
>CAZXBB010000034.1:0-7818 GCA_964638815.1 uncultured Isosphaeraceae bacterium | reverse complement strand
CTACTCCCCGTCCGGGGTCGCCGCTTCGCGAAGGCGCGACAGCATTTCCTCCTCCAGCGCGCGGAGGTTCGCCAAGCCGTCGCGGATCGGATCCTCGCCGGCGTCGCGATCGGGATCCTCCTGCGCGGAAGCAGAGTGCTCGAGCCGGCGGAGGAGCAGCGCGGGTTCGTGCCGCCGCACCGTCTCCCGCAGCCGGTCCTGGAGATCCGTCATACGCGCGAGGTACACGGCCTCGATCGCGGCGATCCTCGGGTCGCTTTCGGCGCGCGGGCTTCCGGACGCGGCGGCGCGGAGCCGCCGCTGCGCGACGGTATCGCGGTAGACGCGCGGGAACGCCTTCCGGTCGAAGAGCACGCGGAACGCCGCGCTGTCGTCGCCCGGGAGCGCGCCCGCGACGCGATCGGCGTACGACAGGTTGATATCGCGCACCTTCGTCCGGGCCCGGACCTCGCGCGCCGGGTCGTCGTGAGGGTCGTATTCCGGGGCGTGGTCCGGGGCGTGGTCCGGGTCGGTCCGCCCGGTCGCGTCCGTCGCCTCCGGCAGCGCGGCGCGGACGCGCAGGGCGTGGTCGAGCTCGATCGCGTACGCCTCGAGAAGGCCCGTCACGGGCGCCGGCACGGGATCCAGTCGAAGCGCGTCAACGACGCGGACGAGGTCAACGCTCTCGCCCGAGAGGAGGCCCCGCGGGAGAAGCCGCTCCCTTCGCATGCGGCGCTCGAGATCCGGCCACCGCCCGAGCTGGTCGTCGGTGAGGAGGCTTTGAAGCTCGGCGACGAACGCGGCGCGCAGACGCTCGCGCTCGACGTTCCACCCGGCGATGATGGCGGCCCGAGCCTCCTTCGTGCGCGCGAACGCGGCCTCGATGTCGTCGTCGGGGCCGTCGAGACGGACGACCTCCGCAGCCACGCGCCGGCGGATCCGGGAGGCGGCCTCGCGGAACGTCGCATCATGCCGCTCGAGGATGATCCGCGCCGCGGCCGCCCGCTCGGCGTCGAGCGCGAGCGTTTCGACGAGCACGGGGAAGTCGCGCGGGTCGAAATCGGGGGTGTAATCCGCCCGTGACCGGCCGCACGCGACCGTCGCGATCCCCAGAACGACGGTGATGACGAAAACGACGAAACTCGTGATCCGGGGCGCGTCCTGGTGCGTGCTCATCGACAGTCCTCCGCGGGCCGGGTCATTCGGGCGCTCTATCCGGCGCTCTTGCGGGCGGTTCTTCCGGCGGTCCTTCAGGCGGTCCTTCAGGCTTCTCGGCTCAACGCGTGGCGCTGCCGCATCATGCATCCCGCGTGACACTGATCGTCCGGACGCCGGACGCCGCCCGCAGCCCGCATCACCGCATCATGCAGCCGGCTGCGGCGGTCATCCGGACGCGACCGCCCTTGCGCGACGCACCTCGTAGAGGAACACCGCGACCGCGTTGGCCACATTGATCGACGGCACGTTCTCCGCCATCGGGATCTCGCGCACCTCGTCGCACGCCTCCAGCGCGCGCGGGCTCAGGCCGCAGGCCTCCGAGCCGAAGACGATGCCGACGCGCCGGTGCGCCGGCATCGTCCAGAGCGGGGCGGCGCGCCGGCCGGATTCGGCGCCGACCAGCGTCAGGCCCCACTCGTCCCTGAGACGGGCGAGGTCATCGGGCCACGACCGACTGATCGCGTAGGGAATCGAGAGCACGTGCCCCATCGAGACGCGCACGGCCTTGCGGTAAAGCGGGTCGCAGCACGCGGAGTCCAGCACCACGCCGTCGATGCCGAAGGCGGCCGCGTTGCGGAACAGGCCGCCGATGTTGTCGACGTTCGTCATGCCCTCGGCGAGAAGGAGGACGACCTCGTCCTTCGCCTCCCGATCGTCGCCGGCGTCGCCGCCGCGCAGGTGGCCGAGCGCCGCGTCCAGCGTCAATTCGTCACGGTGCGGGCGTCGTCCGGCCGCCAGCACGCCGCGGTGGATGTGAAAGCCGGCGATCCGGGTCATCAGCTCGAGCCCGGCGACGTACACGGGCACTTCGTCGGGCAGCGCGGCGAGCTCCCCGGCGAGCGCGCGGTGCTTCGGCGCGCTCAGGAAGATCGCGTGCAGACGCTCCGGGTGACGGAGCAGACGCCGCAGCACCGACTCCGATTCCGCCATGAAGACGTCGTCGTGGCCGCGCAGATCCTTGTCGCGCACGTCGCGGAAGACCTCGATGCGGCGGTCGTCGAGCTCGGTGATGGGAATCGCCTCCCGCACGCCGGGTCTCCCGATCGGATCACCACGGTGAATCCGGTGTCACGCCGCGCCGCTGAGATCCCACGCCGTCACGATGACCTGCCCCACCGCACCGAGCGGCAGCGTGCGGCGCAGCGCGGTCTCTCGCTTCCAGACCCGCGACATGCCCAGCCACTGCTGCCAGCGATGGTTCACGTCGATCGGGGACGTGTGCGAGGCCGTCACCACGACCTGGAGGGGGACGATGTCCGGCACGAGGGTCCGGCTCAGACGGCGGGTCGCGCCGTCGAGATTGTCGATCCACTTGTTGCTGGCCCAGTCGCTGATCACGGTGATCTCCGTCAGCACGCGGCGGGCCGTGGCGACATCCACCACGAGGAGGTCGGCCACGTCACGGCTGCCGGGTACGCCGAGATCCGCGTACGCGGGCCGGGGCCGGGCGGTGAAGCCGGAGCCGCTGCCGGGCCGCGTCGCCACGGCGGAAAGCATCTCCCACACGAGCCATGGCTGGAACGAGACGGTCGACTCCACGAACCGCGCGACGTCCTCGAGCCGCTCGGACACGCGGTCCGCCACGGCCCCATAGACGTCCGCCACGAGCGCGCGGCTGCGCCGCCCTGACGCGACCCCCGCGCCGGTCCCCGTCGGCCTGCCGGTCTCCTGCCCGTCCATGCAGGCCAGTGTACCGGCCGCGCGGGGCGGAGGCGGTTATCCCGAATCGGCTTGCCTGCACGCCGCGGCGGGCCGAGAATGAGTCTAGAGGAGACATCCCCGTGCCACCCGCAAAGAAAGCCCGAACGTGCCCCTGCGGAAGCGGCAGGCCCGCCGCCGATTGCTGCGAAGGACGCACCCGCCGCCGCATCCGCGACGGCGTGATCGCCGTGCTCCTGATCGTCGTGGGCACCGCGACCGCGATGCTGGTGACGTCGGCGCCCGAGCCGGCGATCCCGGCGCCGGAAGCCTCAACGGCCGTGACGCCCGCGCCGTACCAGTACGACCCGGCCACGGACAAGCACTGGGACCCGGACCATGGTCACTGGCACCCCGGACCGCCGCCGGCGAATCCGCTCGGCGGGGACGGGGTCGCGGCGCCGCCGAACATCCCGAACCCCGAGCCGTGGCAGTACGACGCGGCGAGCAACCGGCACTACGACCCCGGGCACGGGCACTGGCACAACGGCCCCCCGCCGGCCGGGGCCGACGGGAACACGCTCTCGAGCCCGGTCGGAACCGACCGCGTTGCGGCCCCGCCGGGCATCGTGAACCCGCAGCCCTGGCAGTACGACGCGGCGAGCGACAAGCACTATCACCCTGGGCATCGTCACTGGCACGCGGGACCGCCGCCGGACCCGGCGCAGCGCTGACTCTCATCTTCCATCAGGTCCGATAGCCCGCTCCGCGGCGGTGAGCGGGGCGGACGGCCGCAACTGCGCCGATCGGGCAAGCCGCGCGTCGCCCGCGGTCACGGATCGCCGTCACCCACCGCGGCAGCTCCGCCGATTTCCCTCCACCGGGAGGGGACCGATGCATCCATCCATGCGCATGGCCGGCGGAGCCGCGTCGCCGCACCAGCACCAGCCGATCATCGACACGCCGCTCGAGGGGCGGCCGCCGGGAGGCGGCGGCGTGAACATGCCGGCGATCATCGTCGTCATGCTCGTCGTCGTCGGCGCGCTCGGCGCCTGGGCGCTGAACGGGCCGGACAGCGCCGCCGGCGGGTGGCACGCCGAGATCGGCAGCGGCATGGACGATGCGCTCGAGCAGGAGCGTCCGGTGCTGATCCTGTTCACGGCCGACTGGTGTCCGCCGTGCCGGCTTCTCAAGCGCGAGGTCCTCGCCGACGGTGCGGTCCGCGATTACCTCGAGCGCGAGTACGTCTGCGTGAAGGTCGACCTGACCGACCAGTCCGGCCCGAACAACGAGGTCGCGATGGATTTCGGCGTGCAGGGCATTCCGGCCCTCCACGCGTACGATGTGGACGGGACGCAGCTCGGCGTCTTCGCCGGCCCCCGCACGCCCGACGACTTCGTCGCGTGGCTGCGTGAGTGCAAGTCCTGGACGCGGTAGCTTGCGCGCTCCGTGCGTGGCGCCCGCAGGACTGTCGTCACCCCGGGGGAGAGTCGCGCGCGGGCGGCACGCCGCGGGGCAGCATCACCGCGGCGTCGGCAACCCGGCCCCGTCCATCGTGATCGCGATGCACGTGACGTCGTCGCCGCGCCCGCACGCACCGCGGTGGCGGTCGAGCGCGGACTCGAGGTCGTCGATCACCTGCGTCGCCGTCTCGCCGCCCGTCCCCAGCACCGACGCCGCCGCCCGTTCCTGCCCGAAGTGCTCACCGCCCGCGTCCGCGCACTCGACGAGGCCGTCGGTGAAGAACAGCACGGTGTCGTTCGGGCGCAGCTGGATCGTCGTATCCTCGAAGACCGGCTCGTCGAGCACGCCGATGACGTCGCCGCGGCTGATCGGCGACTCGACCGTGTTTCGGTCCGCGCGGTACCAGAGCGGTGAGGGATGCCCGCCGGACGCGTAGGACATCCGGTACGTGGTGCGGTCGATCTCCGCGAAGCACATCGTGATGAAGTGGCTCTCGTCGATCAGGCACGGCAACTGGTCGTTCATCGTGCGCAGCACTTCCGACGGCGACTCCGCCTTCCGCCCGAACGCCTGGAAGACCGTGCGGGCCATCACGGACACGAACGCCGCCGGCACGCCGTGACCGCACGCGTCCGCGATGAGGATCCCGAGCCGGTCCGGTCCGAGCATGACGAGGTCGTACCCGTCGCCGGACACGCGCTCGAGCGGATGGTACGAGACCGCGAGCGAGAACGGCGGGAAATCGGGCAGCGCGCGTGGCAGCACCTGGCGCTGGATGCGGCCGGCAAGCTCGAGGTGGTACTGCATCGCGCGGTGCCGGCGCTCGAGTTCTTCGTTCTTCGTCGCGAGCTGACCGGTCTGCTCCTCGACGACGCGCTCGAGGTGCGCGGTCCGGTGGTGCATCACGTCGCGCACCGACACCATGCCCACGAGTCGGCCCGCCTCCGTCACGGGCAGGTGACGAATGCGGCGTGCGTTCATCGTCTCCGCCGCGACATTGAACGACTCGTCGATGTCGATCGTCACGGGGTTGCGCGTCATGAGGTCCGCGACGGACGCCTCCACGCCGTTCGACGCGCGCCCGCTCAGCAGGTCGCGCGACGTGAAGATCCCCTCGATGCGCCCGTCGCGGCCGACGATGACGGAGTTGATGTCGCGCTCGCGCATCACCACGATCGCGTCGCGGACGCTGACCTCGGGTTCCACGACGACGAGGTCACGGACCATGATGTCGCGGACGGAAAACACCGTTCGGCAGTATACCCGTGGCGGAAGGCTCTCACTGCCTCGTGCGTCAGTCCCCCGATCCCAGCGCCCCTTCCCACATCTCGTACCGCAGCAGTCGACACTCGATCTCCGCGTTGAAGAACGGCACGCGGCGGCTGGCCTTCAGACCCAAGTTCGTCGTCAGCGTCCTGTTTCCCGACAGCACGTGGCACGTCCAGCCGGCGCAGCGGTCCTTGAAGAACGCGCCGAGCCGGCGGTAGGTCGATTCCAGCTCCGCCGGGTCGCCGAGCCGCTCGCCGTATTCGGGGTTCACGATGATGACTCCGGGCGCCGCGGGGAGCGCCGTCTTCGCGAAGTCGCACACGGCGAAATCGACGAGGTGCGCCACGCCCGCGGTGACGGCGTTGCGTCGGGCGGCGGCGATCGCGCGGTCATCGATGTCGGAAGCTGTGATCCGCACGGGCAGCTCCCGCTTCGCGCGGCGGCGGGCCTCGCCGCGCATGCGACTCCACCGCTCCGCGTCGAATCCCATGACGTGCTGGAACGCGAAGCTCGACCGCAGCAGCCCCGGCGCGCGGTCGAGCGCGATGAGCGCCGCCTCCACGGCGAGCGTCCCGCTGCCGCACATCGGCAGCACGAGCGGCACGTCGCCGGTCCATCCCGTGGCGAGGATGATGCCCGCGGCGAGCGTCTCCCGCACCGGGGCGCGGTGGGGATTGCGGCGGTACCCGCGGTCAGCGAGCTTGCGGCCGGCGGCGTTGAGCGCGATCGTCGCACGGTCGCCGTGCCAGTGCAGGTACACGACGACGCCGCGTCGCTCGGGCCCCGAGTCGGGACGCTTCCCCGTCGATGCCGCGATCGAATCGACGATCGCGTCCTTCACCTGGAGGTTGGGGAACATCGAGTTGTTGATCGAAGGGTGGTCCACGCGCGATTCCACCGTGAGATAGCCCTCCGGCGCGACGAGCCCGGCCCACGGCATCGCGCGCGTCTCCCGGTACAGGTCGCCCGGCGAGTCGCAGCGGAAGGTGCGCAGCGGGTAGAGGACCTGGAAAGCGGTCCGCAGCTCGAGGCAGAGACGCCACGTGTCGGTCCACGTGCCGTGCGTCGTCACGCCGGTGCGTTGCTGCGCGAGCGCTGGCAGCCCGAGGCGCGCGAGCTCCTCCGCCAGCCACGGCGCGAGGCCGGGCGCGCAGGTGATCCGGATGTCGCGCGGAGAGTCGAGGTCCATCGGGTTGCACAGCGTACCGATTGTGGGGAACCATGCGGCCGTTCGCCGCCCGGGTGGCTGGCGTGGCACGCCGTCGGGTACAATCGCCGCATGCGATTCTGGGCCGGCACCAGCGGCTACAGCTACAAGGAATGGAAGGGCAGCTTCTACCCTGAGAAGCTCCCCGCGAAGGACATGCTGCGTCACTACGCGCAGCAGCTTCCCGTCGTCGAGATCAACAACACCTTCTACCGCATGCCCAGTGCGGACGTCCTGCGGGGCTGGCTCGAGCAGGTCCCTGACTCGTTCCGCTTCGTCATCAAGGCCTCGCGCCGGATCACGCATCTCAAGCGGATGAAGGCCGTGGAGGAGGAGACGCAATACCTGCTCGAGACGCTGGAGGCTCTCGAGGATCGCCTCGGGGCCGTGCTGTACCAGCTTCCGCCCAACCTGAAGAAGGACATGAGCCGCCTCGAGCCCTTCATGACGCTGCTCTCGCGCGGCGTCCGGTCGGCGTTCGAGTTCCGTCACGAGTCATGGTTCGATGACGAGGTGCGCGCCTGCCTGCGTGAGAACGACTGCGCCATGTGCTGCGCCGACACCGGCGACGACGACGGACCGGGCGCCGGCGTCGTGCACGCGACGGCGTCGTGGGGCTACGTCCGCCTGCGGCGCCCCGAATACACCCGCGAGGAACTCGCGGCATGGGGCGCCCGCCTGCGCGGGCAGGGCTGGCAGGACGCCTTCGTGTTCTTCAAGCACGAGGACGAGGCGGGCGGGCCGAGGATGGCCCGCGAGTTTCTGGATGTGGTCAACGACGGGGGTTGAGTGGTGGGTTTTGGTTTCCGGGTGCCCTGCGCGATGGGGGTGGAACACGTGGCGCGGGGGTCTCTCGAACGTTCGGGGGGCTGCGTCGTGCAGCCCCTTTGCGCGTGACGTGGTGTTCACACCTTTGCCCGTCACGCGCGGCGACGCTGCATCCTGCAGCTCACGCTAAGAAGTCCCGACATGCCAGTGCGGTCGAGTAGGCCCGGGGGGTTACCCCCCCAGGCCTCTCACAGAACCGGACTTGTGGGCCTCAC
>CAZXBB010000033.1:0-3428 GCA_964638815.1 uncultured Isosphaeraceae bacterium | reverse complement strand
TCGTCCGCCTGCGCGTCGTCCGCGACGCCGAGTTCCGTCTTGCGCGCCGCGAGCCAGGTCACGCGGCCGCCGGCACCGCCGCCGTCCTGGGCCTCGTCGGGGTCGGGGATCTCACCGACGATCCCCACGTCCCAGACGGTCATGGCGCGGCGATCCGGGCCGGGACTCAGGACCCGGAATTCGAGACGGTTGAGCTGGGTGTAGACGAGCTGTTCGCCCCACGGATCGGTCAGACCGTCGATGAGCGCCTGGCCCTGCTCGGTCAACGGCAGACGTCCCTGCGCGCGCCAGTCCGCGACGATCCATTCCGACGCGGCCCGCGCCTCGTCGATCCCGCGCGTGACGACCGCGTCACGGGTGAACGCGCTGCCCTCGTCGTTCAGCAGGTACGTCACGGTGACGTCGTCCTCGGTCTCGAAGGCCTCGTCGTGTCCGGCGGTGACCACGGTGAAGCCGCCGTCGACGAGCTCGTAGCGCGCGTCGTCCGGCACTTCGACGTCCTTCGCGGTCGGCAGCGCCTGCTTACCGCCCTCGCCCACGTCACCGAGGTTGTCGAGGAGCCAACTGTTCGCGCGTCTCGCGATCTCGCTCGCCTCCGAAGTACCCGAGGGGACCTGGATGAAGTTGTTGACCTGCGCCGTGAAGACGTTCCCGAGGGAGACCGAGACGAGGAAGACCGACATGACCATCGACTTCATGCGGCGCGGCGCTTGTGTGTAGCTGAACTCCAGCGCCGTGATCGACACCATGACCTCGGACGACGTCAGCACGAGGTACGCGAGGATCTGCCACCAGATCGTGGGTCGTTCACCGGCGTCGATGCGCTCCTGCAACCAGGCGACGACCGCGAAGCCGAGGACCATCACGAACAGACCCATGCCGATCTTGCGGATCGGAGTGAGCTTCCAGACCCTGTCGATCAGTGGATACACGCCGAACCCGAACACGACGATCAGGACCATCACGAAGATGGGGTTGACCGCCTGGATCTGCGACGGGAGCAGTCGCCCTTCCCAGAAGCCGAGGTCGACGTTCAGGTCGAGGTCCCGGGCCTGGAGGACCCAGGAACTGCCCGTCTGGTCGAAGAGCGCCCAGAAGACGGCGACGAAGAGGTAGATGACGAAGAGCTTCCCGAGCGACTGCAGCCCCGTACGGCTGAAGACCTCGCGGACGAATCCCTCGCCGCCCGGGGGGATATGCACGAACACGCGCCGTCCCATCCAGAACGCGACCGTCGCGAGCCCCATCAGGACGCCGGGGATGCCGAACGCGACGTGCGGCCCGTACCACTCGAGCAGCCATGGCGTGAGCAGGGTCGACACGCCCGAACCGAGATTGATCGAGAAATAGAACCAGAAGAAGACGCGTGTGATCAGGTGCGAGTTCGACTTGCCGAACTGGTCACCGACGTGGGCGCTCACGCACGGCTTGATGCCGCCCGATCCGATCGAGATGAGTCCGAGGCCGGCGAGCAGCCACCACATCGCCGGACCGGCGATCCCCATGCCCGCGAGACACGCGTGGCCGGCGCAGTACACCAGCGACAGCGTCACGATCGTGCGGTACTTCCCGAAGAACGCGTCCGCGATCAGGGCGCCGAAGAGCGGCGTGAAGTACACCGCGGTCGTGAACAGGTGGTAGTACTCGACCGACTTCGGTTCGGGCATCGCCTCGCCCGCCTGCCCCCCCATCAGGTGCAAGTACTCGACCATGAAAATGGTCAGGATCGCCATCATCCCGTATAAGCTGAAACGATCCGCGGCCTCGTTGCCGATGATGTACGGGATGCCCTTGGGCATCGATTTCGACGGAACCGGAGCGGTCAGGTACTGGCCCATGGGTCGGTGCTCGCGTGGGGACGTGGCGCTTGGCGCGCGGGAGCGCGGCGGCGCGCAGGAGCGCGGCGGCGCGCAGAGGAGCGCGGCGTGGCGCGCAGGAACGCGGCGTGGCGCGCGGGTGAGCGTGCGTCGAGGAAGTGGTGGGCGACGAGGGATTCGAACCCCCGACTTCTTCCTTGTAAGGGAAGCACTCTGACCAGCTGAGTTAGTCGCCCGTGGGGGAGCGAGGGTAGCGACGTACGGGACCGGGTTCTAGACCAACATCCGGCGCCCCTGCGCGCGGCGTTGCCGCACCCAGGGGCGCCGGATGGTGGCTCCGAACCCGAAGCCGTTCGCGCGGATCCGATGGGCTCAGATCTCGAGCTCGACCCGCACCGCGTTGCTCGCGCCGACTTCGAAGGTCGCAAGGTCGAGCGTGACGTACGCGTGGTGGATCACGGCGCCCGCGAAGCTCGGGCTCGTTCCGCCGGGCAACGCGAAGAACCCGTCGGCAGCGCCCGCGGCGTCGAGCACGCCGACCGCCGGGAAGACCGGGATCGCGAAGCCGAGCGCGAGGTTCGTGTAGGCGTCGACGACGAGCGGCAGGTCGATCCCCGGCGCGATCGTCACGCCCGGCGACGTGCCGGACATCGAGCCGAGCATCAAGAAGGCGTCGCCCGCCCGCTCAGGTCCGGCACGCAGCAGGAAGTCCTGCGCGTTCCCGCCGGAGATGGAGACGCGCGTGTCGCCGTGGAACAGCGTGCCGACGTCGAGCAGGTGCACCGCACCGTCCTGTGAGTTCACGCCGAAGGCCCCGAAGGCGAGGCGAGCGCCGTCGAGATCCACGCTGTGCCCGCTGCCGCTGCCGGCCCCGTCGAAGGCCGCGGCCCCCTCGTGGACGACGGTCGCGACCTCGCGCCAGACGCCCTGGGCGTCGCGCCGGAAGAGGTACACCGCGCCGGCGTTCACGACGTCGACATCGCTGCCGGAAGCGCCGACCGCGAGCAGGTCGCCCTCGCGGTCGTGCGCGGAGCCGAACGCGTCGTTGGCCGCGAGCCCGGCCACCACCACGTCGCCCGCGTACGTCCACACGCCGTTCGCCGCGCGGACGTACTCGTACATGGCTCCGGCCCCGATCAACGTCGCCGACTCGCCGGGCGCGCCCACGAGGACCGAGTCGCCCTCGATCGAGACCGACGACCCGAAGAACTCGCTACTGGCGGGGCTCGGGGAGAGGAGTCGCCCGGCTTGTTGCCACGTGCCGTTCGGCTGGCGCTCGAAGACGTAGGCCGCGCCGGTGAAGGGGCCCGCGTCGCCGTCGTTCGTGACGCCCATCACGACCCGGTCGCCGTCGGCGGCCATGGTCGTGCCGCCGCCGATGCTGAGCGGTCCGGGACCGATGGGCGTCATCGAGCCCGCGGACGTCCAACTGCCGTTCGCCTGCCGTTCGAAGACGTGCACGGATCCATAGGATCCGAGGAACGGGCCGCCCAAGTCGGTCGCGGCGTAGAGCCTGTCGCCGTCGAGCACCGGGAAGCGACCGAACACCGACTCGCCGCTGGGTTGCGGGATCGTGGCGACCTCGAGCCACGTCCCGTTCGGCTGGCGCTC
>CAZXBB010000032.1:0-2657 GCA_964638815.1 uncultured Isosphaeraceae bacterium | reverse complement strand
CGAACAGGCTGAGCGTGCTCGACGTCATGCTCGCGTCGATCATGCTCGAGGGCGTCGATGTCGTGCGGGTGCCGCTGATGAACAAGGACAGCCTCGAGATGACCGAGGCCGATCACGATCTCATCGCGCGGACCGCCGGGCACATGTCCGAGGCGCACGACGGCGTGGTGATCGTGCACGGCACCGACCGCCTCTGCGAATCGGGCGAGCGGACGCACGAGGTCAATCCTGATCCGGGCACGCCCATCGTGCTGACGGGCGCGATGCGGCCGTACATGCTGCGCGCGACCGACGCCGAGCAGAACCTCGTCGAGGCGCTCCTCGCGGTGCAGCTCGTGGAGCCGGGCGTGTACGTCGCGATGCACAACAAGGTGCTGAGGTTCCCGGGGGTCGTGAAGGACTACCGGAACGGCACGTTCGTGATGAAGGAGACCGACTGATGGCAGACTCCAGCGACGAAACGCGCACCGTCACGCCGTACATCCCCGCCGCGACGAGCCTCCCCGAGATCACGATCAAGGCGGTGGTGCTTGGCGTCGGGCTCTCCGTCGTCCTCGCCGGGGCGAACGCCTACCTGGGGCTCAAGGCGGGGCTGACGGTGTCGGCGTCGATTCCAGCGGCCGTGCTCTCGATGGCGATCCTGCGGCTGTTCCCGCGGTCGAACATCCTCGAGAACAACATCGTGCAGACGGCGGCGTCGGCGGGGGAGAGCCTCGCCGCCGGCGTCATCTTCACGATGCCCGCGCTCGTCCTCCTCCGGGCGTGGACGGACTTCAACTACTGGGAGACGACCATCATCGCCGCGCTCGGCGGGATGATCGGGGTGCTGTTCACGATCCCGCTCCGCCGCGCGCTCGTCGTCGAGTCGCCGCTGAAGTTCCCCGAGGGAGTCGCGACCGCGGAGGTCCTCAAGGTCGGTGACGCCGGGGGCGCGGGCATCCGCAGCATTCTGGTCGGCAGCGGTGTCGGCGCGCTGTTCAAGCTGGGCGAGTCGGGCGTGCGGCTCTGGACGGGGTCGGTCGAGGCCGCGCGGCAGGTCGGCAACTCGGTCGCGTACGTGGGGACGAACGCCTCGCCCGCGCTGCTTGCGGTCGGCTACATCGTGGGCATCAACATCGCGGTGCTCGTCTTCCTGGGCGGCGCGATGAACTGGTTCGTGGCGGTTCCGATCGTCGCGGCGACGAGCGGCGAATGGCCGGTGGGCGTGGACGCCGCGACGTACGCCGGAACGCTGTGGAGCACGCAGACCCGCTACATCGGCGTCGGGGCGATGGTAATCGGCGGGCTGTGGGCGCTCGTACGTCTGTGGAAGAGCCTCGTGCGCGGGATTGCCTCGGGGCTCGCGGCGTATCGCAGCGCGCGTGACGGCACGGACGGCGACGTCCCGCGCACCGAGCGCGACGCGCCGATGCAGTGGGTGGGCCTCGCGATCGCCCTTTCCGTGGTGCCGGTGTTCTTCGTGTTCGAGCGCGTCACCGGCCATGCCGGCATCGCGGCCTTCATGTCGGTCGTCATGCTCGTGGCGGGCTTCCTCTTCTCGGCGGTCGCGTCGTACATGGCCGGGCTCGTGGGGTCGTCGAACAACCCGATCTCCGGGGTGACGATCGCGACGCTGCTCACGTCGGCGCTGCTGCTGCTCGCGCTCGGCGTCGATGCCCGGACGGGGCCGGCGGCCGCGATCCTGATCGGCGC
Organism: uncultured Isosphaeraceae bacterium; assembly: GCA_964638815.1. Classification (GTDB taxonomy): domain Bacteria; phylum Planctomycetota; class Phycisphaerae; order Phycisphaerales; family SM1A02; genus CAZXBB01. Next base: position 965 of record CAZXBB010000032.1, on the reverse strand, counting down.
GGTCGTCTGCTGCGCGGCCGCGATCGGCGGCGACAACATGCAGGACCTGAAGGCCGGCCAGATCGTCGGCGCGACCCCCTTCAAGCAACAGATCATGCAGGCGATCGGGGTCGTCGCCGCCGCGTTCGTGATGGCCCCGATCCTGTCCGCGCTGCTCCGGGCGTACGGCATCGGCGACCTGACGGTCGAAGGCCAGGAGCCGCTCCAGGCGCCGCAGGCCACGCTCATGGCGTCGGTCGCGCAGGGCGTCTTCGATCGCAACCTTCCGTGGGGCATGGTCGGCATCGGCATGATCGTCGCCGTCGCCGTGATCGTCTGCGACATCGTCCTCGAGGCGCGCGACAGCGCGTTCCGGATGCCGGTCCTCGCGGTGGCGGTCGGCATCTACCTGCCGCTCGAGCTGTCCGTGCCGATCCTCTTCGGCGGCCTGATCTCGTGGGCGGCGCACCGGTTCCACGCGCGGCGCATCGCGTCCGAGGCCGAGGGCGAGCTCAAGTCGAGCCTTCGCGAGGCCAGGGACGCCGGCGCGAGACGCGGCCTGCTCCTCGCCGCGGGTCTGATCACGGGCGAGGCGCTCCTGGGCATCCTCCTGGCGATCCCGCTCGCGGCCTGGCAGGGCGACAACAAGTTCGCGACATGGTTCGCGGGTGCGACGGGTCTCGCCGACGCGTACCACTGGCCCGGGCTCGCCTTCCTCGCGGTCGTGATGGGGCTGCTCTACTACGTGGCGGCGCGCGCGAAGGGTTAAGGCGCCCATGCGCGGCGGCGAGTTGCACTCGCCGCGGAGCGCGCCGGAGCGAGTGCTCGACTACGTGGTGGCGCGCGCGAAGGGTTAAGGCTCCCATGCGCAGCGGCGAGTTGCACTCGCCGCGGAGCGCGCCGGAGCGAGTGCTCGACTACGTGGTGGCGCGCGCGAAGGGTTAAGGCTCCCATGCGCAGCGGCGAGTTGCACTCGCCGCGGAGCG
>CAZXBB010000031.1:0-14547 GCA_964638815.1 uncultured Isosphaeraceae bacterium | reverse complement strand
TGCGCCGACCCCTGCGCCGACCCCTGCGCCGACCCCTGCGCCGACGCTTACGCCGACGCCTGCGCCGACGCCTGCGCCGACCCGGCCACCGAGCACCAGCCAGCCGAAGGTGCTGGACTTCGGCGGCGCGCGCGCGGACCGCATCCCGGAGCGCCCCTGGTGTCCGAACGCCCGCAATCGCGGCCCGAAGAGCTGGCGAACAGCGTCAGTCACGGCGTCGGCCTGCTCGCCGCGCTGCTGGCGAGCCCGTTCCTCGTCATGGCCGCGATGCGGGACGGTGGCGCCGCCGTCGTGGGGGCGAGCGTCTTCAGCGTTTCGCTCGTCGCGGTGTACCTGCTCTCGACCGTGTATCACGCGTTGCCCACGGGACCCGCGAAGCAGTTCGCCCGCATGCTCGACCACGGCGCGATCTTCGTGCTCATCGCAGGTTCGTACACGCCGTTCACGCTCGGCGTTCTGCGCGGTCCGTGGGGTTGGACGCTCTTCGGGCTCGTCTGGACGATCTGCCTCGGCGGCGTCGTCCTCAAGGTCCGCGGTGGCGTGCACCGGCCGAATCTCTCGATCGCGCTGTACCTGGCCGCCGGCTGGCTCGTCGTCATCGCCGCCAAGCCGCTGTGCACCGCGATGCCCGCGGCCGGTCTCGGCTGGCTGCTCGCCGGCGGTCTCGCGTACACCGGCGGCGTGGCGTTCTATCGCGCGAAGCACGTCCGCTTCGCGCACCTCGCGTGGCACCTGTGCGTCATGGCGGGATCGGCGTGCCACTTCGTGGCGGTGGCGCGTTACGCGTAGCGCGGCGCCGACCCGGACCGGACCGGCGGGCTGCTAGCAGGGCCCCCAGCTCGCCAGCAGGATCAGGATGTCGGCGAACCCCACGATCCGGTCGCCGCTCAGGTCCCACGGGCAGGGGCCGACGCCGGGGCACGCACCCCATTCGGAAAGCGTCTCGAGGACGTCGGCGAAGCCGATCATGCCGTCCTTGTTGTGATCGCCCGGGCACTCCTCGCACTCGTCGGGAACGCCGTTGCCGTTCTCGTCGTCGCTCGTGCCCTCGAAGATGTCCTCGATGTCGGGGGTGCCGTTGTCGTTGCAGTCGTCCAGCGCGCCCTGGTAGGCGAGCCCGAACGAGGCGTAGTCGTCGTCGTCAACGTCACCGTCCTGATCGATGTCGTGGACGGCGCACGCGTCGTCCGGCGTGTATTGCTTGCCCGGGCCCGTGTAGCATCCGAAGAAGTACACGAAATCCTGGAGCGTGACGGCGCCGTCGCCCTCGTGATCGAACTCGAGACGACCCAGCGACCCGAGGAACGCGATCACGCGGTCCTGGTCGTCCGACGACAACGCCGCCCACGCGGCGTGCACGTCGATCGACTCCGCGCCGGCGGCGCCGTGCGCCTCGACTGCGGCCCGCGCGCGGTCCTCGAACACCGGCTGGTCGAACCGGCCGTCGTGCCACAGCACGGGGCGGCGCCGCAGCCCCCACAGCGGCGCGGTGCGGATCTCCGTCGTGCCCGCGTCGCCCTGGGCAATGCCGTCGCCCGCCTCACCCATGTCGTGCAGCAGGAAGTTCGAGTACGGGCGGATCGCGCGGTTGCGCAGCGCGGCCTCGAGCTTCGCGTCGTCCGCGGTGGTGAACGACGGGTGGTGGCAATCGGCGCAGCCGACGGCGTTGAAGAGCGTCTCGCCGGTCATGCCCGTCTGCGGCGTCTGCGGCGGCGCCGCGAGCAGCCTCTGGAAGTCGGTGACGCGGTCGATGAAGTCGAGACCATCGCCGTCTGGGCCGTCCTCGGGATCGGCGGTCGTGTCGCAGTCCTCGATGTTCGGCTCGCGGATCCCGTTCGGATCGTTCTCCACCTGAAGGAACCGGTTCGTGAGCCCCATCTCATTGAGCGCCGCGTCGGCGGAGAACGACAGGATCGTGGCGATCTGCGCCTTCCACCCGAACCGGCCCACGCGCAGCACACCCGGATCCTCGAGGGTGTCGACCATGTGCGCGCGGCCGCTGATACCGGGCGGATCCTGCTCCAGCGCGATCAGGTCGGCGTCCGGGATGGCCTCGACGAGGCCATAGCCGAACGAACCGTTGACCGCGCGCTCGGCGATGACGTTCGCTTCGGCGGGTATCTCCTCGAGGCACGCGTCGTCGTTGGCCCGCGACTGGAGCAGCGGACCGCCGAGCTCCGTCAGCGGGTCGAACGTGATGCCGTCGTCGTGGCCGAAGCGCGTGACGGTGAACATGCCGGATCCGCCGATCGGCGTCCCGTGGCAGCCGAAGCACGCGGCCTTGTTGAAGATCGGGCCGAGACCGTCGGCGAGCGGGATCGGCGTGAAGTAGAGCGACTTGCCGGCCTGGAACCGCGCGAGCTCGTCGGCGGTCAGGCCGCGCAGCGGCTCGCTCATCCGCTGCTGGTAGAGGAGCGGCCCCGACCCGTCGCGCGCCGCCGTTGGCGCGGTGATCGCGGCGATCGCGCCGAACCCGCACGTGGCGACCGTCACCATCGCCGCGCCGCGAGACGGCATCCCGTACCGGCACCGGTTCATCGCCATCATCTTCCTCCCGGGCGTCGATTCACCCGTTGCCTCCCTCCCCAGACCGAAGCCAGACAACTATGGCGGCTCCCCGGCCCGGAGGCAAGGAGGATGACCCGGATCGACGACCCCGGGATCGGTGGCCCCTTCCGGTAACCCCGGGGCGTTCAGCCGCATGCGATCAAAGCCGGCAGGGTCCGTACTGCGACAGCAGGTACAGGATCTCCTCGAACCCCACGGCGCCCGAGCCGTCGATGTCCTCGGGACATGCCTCGCAAGGACCCCACGCCGCGAGCACGAGCAGCACGTCGGCGAAGTTCAGGTCGCCGGAGTCGTCGAGGTCGCCCGGGCAGGTCAGCTCCGGCGCCGGCATGTCGTGCGCGCCGAAGGCGGCGGCGATCTGCGGGTAGTGCGGAGTGCCGTCGAAGTCGGCGGCGGCCGCGTCGTACAGGGCGGTGTGCCCGGGCGGTGTGCCGGTCACGTTCGGCCGTCGGGCACGTTCGGCCGGCGGGCCGGACTGGGCCGGTGTGCCGGGGACGGTGTGCCGCGGGGCCGGCGTGCCGGGGCCGGCGCGGGGCTGGCGTGCCAGGCACGCTCGGCGCCGCGTTCGGCGCCGTTCGGCGCCCCGTTCGGCGCCCCGTTCAGCGCCGTTTCCGTGCCTGCCGGGCGCGTTCGGCCCCGCGTACGGAGCCCCTCGGGAGACTCCGCCCGCGCGACGCGTCTCCTCACCAGGAATCACCAGCTTCTCCACCCTTCCGCGCGGTGTCCGGCAGCACCCCCGAAAGTCAGCCCCCTTTCGCGCGCCGGTCAGAAACTTTCCGGAGTCGCGTGCGACAAGACGAGAACGTTTCTTACATGAGTTCTGAAGCGTAAGTCGTTGTCACAGCGTCACTTACGAACACGCTCCGAGGACGGCCGGGCGCGGGCCGCTTCACCAGCACCCCCAGAGCGCCAGGTCGCGCCGCCGGCCGCGCGGGCCTTCGCAAAAAACTGTAATTCTCAGGTGTTGCGGCCGGCCGGCCACTTGAGTAACTTGGTGATCGGTTAAGTCGAGTGTTCTTAGGAGGTTGGTTCGTTTGTGGGGAGATGGACGTGGGGAGTCAGACGCCGAAGTGAGCCGCACTCGCTCATGCGCATGGCCATCCGGGACATCTCACCATCCTAATGGCACGCCGCCGTCCTGAACGAGGACTGCAACGGGCGGCGAATGCGCGTGGCTTCATGGCCTTTCCATATACCGCGCGCCGCGAAGAACGACGCACGGCATTACGGGGCTCTCAGGAGACGGAAAGAAAGGAGGTGGGGAGAAGAACCGGAACGATGGATTGTTCGGTCGGCCGTGAAGCCGCACCAGTATCGTGTAACCGTAAGGACTTGATTTCATTACTTTGCAAAGCAATAAGATCCAAAGATCCATGAAATGGAGGAGGATCGTCTGATGGCACGAAAGACCGTTATTCTGACAGGCCTCGGCCTGTGCGCGACGATGGCGTTGCCTTCCGTCGCGCTGGCGCAGCAAGACCGCGTCAGTGCGACCGAGAAGGGCAGCCTTCTTATCTACAACAAGATCGAGCTTCGTTGGCTCAATGACGCCGGCCTGGGCTACCCGCTCATCCAGGACACGTTCGTCCACCTGACGAACGATTTCCCTGGCGCTGTCGACGTCAAGATGTACTTCGTCAACGGTGACGCCCCCGTCTTCGCCGCCACCTGGGATGGTGGGGAAGAGACGGAAGGCTTCAGCGTTCTCGAGGAGCGGATGGGCATGTCCCGGACCACCGGCGGCGACGACGGTGGCTTTGGACATTCCGGTGGCGGCGGTGGCGGCGACGGTGGTCGCGATCACCCCGGCTGGAACTTCCTCGACAACGTGATCACCCTGACCGCGAACGAGCCGGCCTACTGGGCGGCTTCGACCGGTCTCCCCAAGGGCGTGTCGCCCTTCCAGACGCTCGACCCGGGTCCGGGCGGCGTCGCTCCCGGTCGTCCCGATCCCAACGATCCCTCCGAGCGTTACCTCCGTGGTTACATCCTCGCCTGGGCCATCGATCAGGTCGTCGCCGACGAGATCCGCTGGAATCACCTCGCTGGTGACGCCACGCTGGTCAACTACGCGGGCGAGTGGGCGTGGAGCTACAACGCCTGGGCGTTCGCTGAGCAGCAGAATGTCGCCAACGGTCAGCCCACCGGTTCCCCCGGCGTGCTGTACCTCAACGGCAACGAGTACGCCCCGGCGTTCGCGGAGCTGCTCATGAACTTCATCGCCTCCGGCTCCGACGCTTACAGCGGCGCGAACGCGGGCGAGGAGATCCTTCACGATACGGACCTGACCCTCATGCCGGTGATCCTCGATCATCGTCAGGAGAACGACGGCCCGACCATCACGAAGGCCAGCTTCGACATCTGGAACGAGAACGAGGTCAAGTTCACGAACCTCGATCGCTGCATCGCATGCTGGGATCAGGAGCTTCTGAGCCGCCACGCCATTCCCAATCACTTCCTGATTGCGAGCCTGCACACGAACGCGGGCAAGGCGCGGATCGAAGGTCTTCAGAGCTTCGTCGTCTGCGGCATCCTCAGCATCGAATCGCCGCTGCTGGGCGTGTCCGCCAAGATCCTCGACTTCACGGCCAACGGCGCTGCCGCGGCCGGTAACAATCTCTTCGGCCTCGGCTTCGAGGACGGAATCATCCGTTACGACGGCCACGAGCCGCCGCCGGAATCCAATGCTCCCGAGGAGAAGGAGCCGAAGAGCATGAAGGACATCCTCGATGGCCTCATGAAGATGGTGAAGTAAGTCGTCTGCACGGCATCGCCGTGCACGGATAGCGACAGGAGCAGTGGCGTTCGCCGCTGCTCCTGTCTTTTTTGCCGCCCGCGGGCGCGATCGGCTCCGATAACCGCCGCCATCGGCCGGTAACCCCCCCCGCGCGGGCCGATCGGTCAGGCTCCCGGCCGCGAGCGCGTTCCTCATGTAAGATCCGCGATTCCTGAGGCCGATACTCGGTGACGGCGCAGACTCACCACGGGAGCCCCGTCCGCGGACCGGGCTCGCCGCGCTCACATTCGGCACGAACCCAGAGGGAGTGGACAGAAATGCATCGAGCAACCAGGACGTGCATCGCGGCGTCCGCGCTCGCGCTGGTCGCGCTGGCAACGTCCTGCGGCGAGGCCCCGACCGCCCCGGGCGGCGCGAACGAAGCCGCCCCGGGCGGCATGACAGAAGCCGCCCCGGGCGGCGCGTCCGACCCGGGCGCGACCACGGCGCCGGCGGGCGACGTCATGGCGACCGGCCCGGAAGCCGTCGCCCGCGTCCGCGAGCGTGCGAAGCGGCTGTGGGAGGCGAAGCTGACCGAGGACTGGGCGACCGTCTACGAGATCCGCGATCCCGCGGTGCGTGACGAGGGCACGCAGGCGGAGTACGTCGCGTGGTCGAACGACAACGAGCCGTTCCGCATCGAGGGCTACGAGATCGGCGAGGTGCTCACCGAGGACGGCGTGGCGTGGGTGCGGGTTGCCGCGCAGATCTCGACCCGCCAGTTCGAGAGCCCGGCGCGCGACGTCGATCGCTGGGACAAATGGAGACTCATCGAAGGCGACGACTGGTACCCCGTACCGCAGAAGATGTTCGACCACTACCCCGTCGCCCCCCCGCTGCGCGACCGAGAGGCCGAGGAGCGTCTGCGCGAGCGGTTCATGCTCTCGTGGGAGGCGCGCAAGACCCGCGACTGGCCGGCCTACCTCGACCTGTACGCGCCCTCGGATCGCGAGATCATGACGCTCGACGAGTTCGTCGAGGTCAACGAGATGTTCATCTACGATGACGTTGACGTGCTCTGGATCGAGGTTGTGGACGACCACGGAAAGGTCCGCGTGGGGATCACGGAGCGCGTCACGGATCCGAGCCTCTCGAAGATGCCGCCGACGCTGGCCATCTCGACCGAGACGTGGAAGCGGGTTGACGGCGAGTGGTACGCCTACCTCGGCCTCGCGCAGCGCTCGGACACCGAGCCGCCTCGGTCCCCGTTCTCGATCGAATCCACGAACCAGGACAACAAGAACCAAACCAGGGGTGGAAAGTGAACAGCAAGATCGGAATCGCGTCCGCGCTGGCCTCGCTGGCGCTCTTCGGATGCACGCAGACGGACGGCGACGCGAACGGCAGCGGCGCCGCGCACGCCGCGGCCCCGGAGGCGAACGAGACCGGATCGCCGCCGCCCGCGACGATGCCGGAGGCGTCCGGAACGCCCGAGCCGGCGACGACCGCCCCGGCGTCGGCGCCGTCGCCCGTCGCGTACACGCTGTGCGCCTCCGGGCTCCCGACGTCCGGCATGTGGAAGTGCGACCCCGTCCTCGCGGACGTGAATGCGGACGGGCACGTCGACCTCGTGGCCGTTCCGCGTCTCGGCCGGGGTCCGCGGGTCTGGCTGGGTGACGGCGCCGGGAACTGGCGCGACTCGTCCGAGGGTCTCGACCCCGGCACGGGCTCGTGCGGGGGCGGTGTCGGCGTCGCGGACGTGGACATGGACGGGGACGCCGACATCGTCGTGGGCGATCACTGCCACGGCATCTACGTCTACCTCGGCGACGGCACCGGACAGTGGGAGAAGGTGGTCGACGGTCTCTTCCCGACGCAGCTCGTCGGCGACGACACGGTGATCGAGCACTGGACGGGCGCCGAGGACATCGCCTGCGCGGACGTCAACGGTGACGGCTTCCCGGATCTCGTCGCCGCCGCGAGCGACTACGGCGGCGTCAACGTGTACCACGGTGACGGCACCGGCCGGAACTGGAAATGGAGCGCGCTCTCGCCGACACCCGAGGGCTGGGCGGTGCGCGTCGTGCTCGCCGATCTCAACGGTGACGATCTGCCCGACATCATCGCGTCTCACTCCGACGGACCGCGGGCGTGGCTCAACGAGGGCGACAACGGCTGGGGCGAGATGAACGACGGCCTGCCGAGCCCGATGATCCGCGGAATCTACCAGGCCATGGCGGCCGCCGACATGAACGGCGACGGCCGCACGGACATCATCGTCGCGAACTGGTACGACGGCCCTGAGGTCTACTTCCAGCAGGAGGGCGGCTGGTGGCTCAAGGCGGAGGACGTCTTCCCCGGCATGCTCGGCGGCGCGACCGGCATCGCGGTCGGCGACATCGATCAGGACGGTCACCAGGACATCGCGGTCGCGGGCCGCACGACGCTCGGCAAGGGCTTCAGCCGCGGGGTCTACCTGCTCACGGGACAGGGCGAGGGACGCTGGACGTTCCACGCCGACTCGGGTCTGCCCGGCACGGGTCTCGCCGCGACGCCGGGGGTCGCCATCGGCGACGTGAATGCCGACGGCGTCCCGGACGTGATCGCGTGCACCGGCCTGAAGGTGGAGTCGAACCCGAAGGACCCGTCGGCGCCGACGATCGCGGAGCAGGTGATAGTGTTCTGCGGGAAGCGCCGGTGAGGCGACGGGCTGCCTGACGGGAAGGCGAAGCCGGCTTGCTCGAGGGGGGCGCCGGCTCGTGCCCTTCTGGCCCGAGCGCTGCCTTTGATTCACCGACCCGGCAACGACACTTCACCGACCCGGCACCGACACTTCACCGACCCGGCACCGATTCGTCACTGACCCGGCACCGACCCGTCACCGACCCGTCACCGACCCGTCACCGACCCGATTCGTAGCGCGTGTTGTGCCGATCGTGCAGCCGCTGCACCGCGGGGTCGACTTCCCCGCTTCCCCGGCGCGGCAGCGGCTCCAGCGTCTCGCCATCGCGTGTGAAGAGGTCCATGTCCTTGCACCAGCCGGCCGCGTCGAGCACGTAGCGACGCGTCCAGCCCGGTGGAAGCGGCGCGGGATCGACGGGATACTCGAGGTGGATCTCCTCGCCCGGGCCGATGATCGCGAGCGCGTCGTCTGTGCGGGCGACCAGCGTCGTCGCATCGCCGAAACGCGTGTACAGGCCGGATTGATGCCGCGTGTCCCACAGCGGCGCACGCTGCGCGGAGTCGTAGTGCGGTTGACGCTGCTCACCGGTCGTGCGGCGCGGAAAGCCGCCCGGCGCGACGCGGGCGAGCCGCGGTGCGCTCGTCGTGACGCGCGCGTCCGGGCACGGCTCGGCGTACGCGATCGCGATGCGGTCCCAGTAGACCTCCTGGTTCGTCGCGAGACGCAGCGCCGTCGTCCCCTCCGGAAGCTCGTCGAGGGGCAGCGCCATCTGCCGCGGCATGCCGGCGGGATAGCCGAACTGCTCGTGCAGCGTGTGCCAGCGGCCGCCGGAATCACGCGCGGCGAGCGACGGAGCGCGGAAGTCCGCGCCGGCCTGCCACGCGGCGAACATCGTCTGCGAATACGCGTACTCCACCCAGCCGTCGATCACGAGCACCGGCCGCCGGCCGTCGGGTGCGAGCGGCGCGGCGAACTCCACGGTGAGCGTGTGGGTCCCAGCGAGCCGCCCGATGAAACGGTGATCGAGCGGGCCGACCGGGGCGGCCGTGCCGTCGGCGACCGCGATCGACGCCGTCACGTCGTCGCCGCGCTCGTTCGTCGCGCGCAGGGGAAGCACCGTCTCGCGGTAGTAAAGGGGCGCGCCGGTCGGCGCGGGGCCGTTGACGTTCATGCGTTCGTCGATCGTCATCCGCCACCCGGGCGGCAGGTCGAAGACCGTGAACGTCGCCGCGTCGAGATAGCACGCCTCCTCCATCGGCTCGCCGATCCTGATCGCGTACGCGTCGTCGCGCGGCGCGATCGCGCCCTCGGGGAAGAGGAATCGCTCCCACGGGCGGGGCGTCGTGTACTGCCCGGGGGCGAGCATGAAGCCGATGCCGCCGACGCCGAGGATATCGCTCACGAACTCGTACTTCTCGCCGTTCCACGCGAAGAGCACCGGACAGCTCGAGAGCTGCCGCTGCTTCTCCTCGATGAGGTGGACGGTGCCGGGGCCGAGCCCCATCTCGCTCTGGAAGACGCCGTCGGACCACTCGATCGCGATGAAGTCGATCGCCTTCGCGGAACCGAGCCCGATCGAAACGGGCTGGAGACTCTGCCCCGGCCCCGACGTCTTGCGGAACGAGTCGGCGACGGTCCAGTGCGAGCCGACGCGCGCCGCGACGTGCGTCCCCACGCCGCTCGCGTTCGAGCGCATCGAGTCGGCCTTGCTGTCCTTGCCCGTGAATGCGAGGCTCGCGAACGGATGCCGCCCCGGGCCCGGCGCCCAGTGCACCGGCGCGCCGTCTTCGCCCAGCGCGACGATCGACGGGCCGCGGGCCGGATCGACGATGACGGGCAACCAGCCCCTGGCCCCGGAGACCGCGACCATCACGTCGGTGGGGACGACGGGCGGCGCCGTCTGCGGCGCGCCAAGCCGCATGGCCCGCCAGCCGTCCATCGTGGACGCCAGCAGCTCCGGCGTGCCGTCGCCGTCGGTGTCGATGAGCGCGAGACGCGATTCGGCCGCGGCATCCGGCGTCTTCGGCGGCGGCCCGGCGATCGCCGCGCGCGTCCACGCCCCGTCGGCGCCGGCCGTAAATCGTGCGATGGTCTGCTCCGGCGTCAGGACGTACAGCTCGACCGCGCCGTCGGCATCGACGTCTCCGGCCACCGCCGCGACGAGCGGCATCGCGGTGAACGCGTCCATGCCGGTCGCCGGTCGGTACGACCAGAGACGGTCGTTGACGTAGACGTCGTGCGGCGGCGTGTCGTTGATCACGACGATGTCGGTGTCGCGGTCGCGGTCGAGATCGACGACCACGACGCTCCGGCTCCCGGCCCCGCCGGTGAGCCCCTGGTCGGCGGCGAGCGGACGGAAGGTGCCGTCGAGGTTGTTGCTGAAGAGCTCGTTCGGACCGTCGTGGTTCACGAGAAAGAGGTCGAGATCGCCGTCGTGGTCCGCGTCGAACATCGCGCCGTCAACCGTGTTGAGCGCGGCGCCGGCCGTTCCCGTCGCCCCGGTGACGTCCGCCCACCCGCCGGCGTCGTCGTGCCGGAGCAGGACGTTCGCGCCGTCGCGGCACAGGTAGACGTCGGTGCGTCCGTCGTTGTCGTAGTCGCCCCACAACGCGGCGTTGACGCCGGCGATGGCCGCGAGCGGATGGCCCATCTGCACCGCCCAGGCGTCGCCGCGTCGCAGCAGCACCGCATTCGGCGGGCCGTCCCCGGCGAACGCGTTCGCGATGAAGAGGTCGAGGGCGCCGTCCGCGTCGATGTCGGCGGCGGTGACGTTCGGACGCGAGGACGCGTCGGCGCCCCACGCCGGATGGTCCCCGGTTACTGGCAGCGGGGCCTCGTCGGCGAAGACCGGTCCCGTCGGCGCGGGCGGGGGCGGCGCGTTCGCGAGATCGACCGCGATCGCTTCGGCCTTCGGCCCCATGCGCGTGTATACCACCTCGACGAGATGCGCGCGCGGATTGTCCTCGAGCTTCTGGAAGTCCTGGAAGTACCGCTGCGCGTCCTCGCCGCGGCCGGCCCGCTGGAGGAGCTGGAACGCGCGGTAGTAGGCGCTCCGCATGTAGGGATCGAGCTCGATCGAGCGCAGGTACCCCGCGAGCGCCGCCGCGTCGTCGCTCCCCTCCTCGCACTGGGCGACTGAATACGCCGCGTACGGATCGGCCGGGTCGGCCTCGATCACCTTCCGGAAGTGCGTCAGCGCCTCGTCGATCCGGCCGGCCCGCAGCTTGAGGAGCCCGAGACAATAGTGCGCCCGCAGGTGACCGGGGTCGGCGGCGGCGACCGATTCGAGCAGCGCGAGGCCGGTCTGCTCGTCGCCGTCCTGCTGCCGGTTGAACGTCGCGATCGCGAGGTTGACCTTCGCGTCGAGCCAGTTCGGGTGCTCGTCCACAATGCCCGCGAAGATCGCGCGGGCGGCGTCGTACTCGAAGCGGCCCATGTGGCCGACGCCCCTGTTGTTGCGGGCGACCAGCTCCGGGTCGTCGAGCACGAACGGCGTCGTCGTGCTCTCGTCGCCGTTCGGCGACGGGCAGCCGCCGAGCAGTGCGAGCGTCACCCCGATCAGCACCGCGCGGCGCGCGAGCCTCCGCACGCGGCGGGCGTCGTCACTCGTCCATGCTTTCATCGGGTTCGTCAACTCCGTTCTCGTCCCCGGTGAGCCTTTGCTTCGCCGCCTCGACCCGGTCGCGGATGTCATCGCCGCACAGCGGGTGGTCGTCCGGCCCCGCCGGCGCGAGCCAGCGGCGACCGAGGTACGGGTGGATCTCCGAGCGCAGGTGCGCCCGCATGTCGTGGCCGACCCGCCGGTCGCGCTCCGCGCGGAGCGCCTCGATGTCCACGGGGGCGACCACCACCTTCTCGCCGGGTCCGGGGTCGGCCTGGGCGAGGATCCGCCCGTCGTAATCGACCACCATGCTCCCGCCCGGCCAACTGAACGGCGGATAACCCGTCATCGGGGCGCCCTGGTTGGCGGCCACGACGTACGCCGTGTTCTCCGCCGCCCGGGCGCGGTTGAAGAGCGTCCACCAGTCCATCGGCGGGGTCGCGCCCCACGGGTCCATGTACGCCGACACGCGCACGATCACCTCGGCGCCGTTGAAGGCGATCTGCCGGATCGTCTCGGGGAACAGCCAGTCGTAGCAGATCGCGACGCCCAGGACGCCCAGCTCCGTCTCGACCACCGGGAACACCTCGTCGCGGTAGTCCTCCAGGTCGTGCGGGCTCGCGTGGATCTCCCACGGGATCCACGGGTTCACCTTGCGGTACTTCGAGAGGATGCCCGTGGGCCCGACGAGAACGGTGGTGTTGAAGACGACGTCGGGCCATGCGGGATCGGATTCGAGGAACGAGCCGGTCTGGATGTAGCAGCCGTACTGCTTCGCGAGCTTCTCGTAGCGATCGGTGTGCTCGTTGGGTACGGGGACCGCGAGACGGTCCCGCAGCTTGGCGACCTCGTCGTAGATCGGGGCGGCATGGGCGAATTCGGGGAACGCGAGGAGGCGGACGTCGAAGAACGGCTCGTACCCCGTGATCGTCTGCTCGACGATCTCGCCCATGCGTTTCGCGCGCTCCCGGATCGTCGTCCGATCGGCGGGACAGTCGAAGGCGGTCTGGCAGGCGGCGGCGTAGTACATCGGGGGCCGCATTGTACGGGGCGGAGGGTCACGCGGACGCGGACACGGACACGGACGCAGTCGCGGACACGGACGCAGCCGCGGACGCGGACGCGGACGCAGTCGTGGACACGGACGCAGCCGCGGACGCGGACGCGGACGCAGTCGCGGTCCCGTGTGCTCCGGATCCGAGGTCACCTCCGCGGCATCGCAAGCCGCATAAGCGCCGCCATGATCTTGTCCGTCCGGTCCCGCGCGCCGACGCTCTCGCCGACGTATCCCCATTCAGGTCCCGGGGTCCGATCGCGAGAGGGCGCCCGGTCCGGCCGACGCCTGTCGAGCAGCCGCGGTTGGTGGTACCCTCGGACCGTTCGTGACGCGCCGCCGCCCCGTCGCGCCGGATCCCCCGCCATGGTGCTCGAACTCGCCGGCGTCATCGCCTATCTCCTCATCCTCGTCGCGATCGGCGTCGTCGCCTCGCGGCGGATGAAGGACGTCCGCGACTACTACGCCGCAGGCAAGCGATTGAGCTTCATCTCCGCCGCGTTCTCGGCTCGCGCCACCGGCGAATCCGCCTGGCTGCTGCTCGGGCTCACCGGGATGGGGGCGCTCGTCGGCGTGCAGGCGTTCTGGGTCGTGCTCGGCGAGATCCTCGGCGTCGGCGCCGCCTGGATCATCATGTGCCGGCGCTTCCGCCACCTGACCGGACGCTACGACTCGATCACGATTCCCGACTACCTCGAGTCCCGTTTCCGCGACCACGGACACCTGCTTCGCCTCGTTGCCGCCGGCGCGCTCGTGGTGTTCGTGACGATCTACGTCAGCGCGCAGATCTTCGCGACGGGGAACGCGTTCAGCAGCTTCCTCGGGCTGAACTACTACCTCGGCGCGTGCATCGGCTTCGGCGTGGTGATGGTCTACATCGTGACCGGCGGGTTTCTCGCCGTCGTCTGGTCCGACGTCTTCCAGGGCGCCATGATGGTGATCGGCCTCGTCGTGCTTCCCATCGCGGGCTTCGCCGCCGCCGGCGGAATCGGGGTCGTCTTCGACGGATTGCGCGCGCAGGACGCGGGCCTGCTCTCGCCGTGGGGACCCGATGGCTGGACGAGCCTGACCGTCTTCCAGGTCCTGAGCCTCGCCCTCATCGGGCTCGGCTTCCTCGGCTCGCCGCAGATCTTCGTGCGCTTCCTCGCGCTGCGCTCGGAGAAGGAGATCCCGCGCGGCACGTTCGTGGCGTTGTCGTGGACGCTGCTCGCCGACTGCGGCGCGGTGCTCACCGGTCTCGTCGGGCGGCATCTGCTCGTCGGCCCCGGGCAGGAGGTCGAGACCGTGCTCGGCGCGGGCGCGGAGGAGACGCTGCCGATGCTCGTGCGCGGGCAGTTCGCGCCCGTCATCGTCGGCCTGTTCATCGCCGTCGTGCTCGCGGCGATCATGTCCACCGTGGACTCGCTCCTCATCGTCGCGTCGAGCGCTTACGTGCGCGACTACTACCAGAAGGTCCGGCACCCCGACCTCCCCGACGACACGCTCGTCGGGCTGAGCCGCCGAACCACGGTCATCATCGCCCTCGTCGCGCTGGCGGTGGCGATTTCGGTCGCGCTGATTACGGACCAAGGCACGATCTTCTGGTTCGTGATCTTCGGCTGGTCCGGCATCGCGGCGACGTTCTGCCCGACGATCGTCCTGTCGCTGTTCTGGAAGGGCATCACCGCGCGGGGCGCGCTCGCGGCGATGATCACGGGCTTCGTGTGCGTGCCGCTCTTCAAGTTCGCGGCGCCGCATCTGCCCGTGGTCGGTGACGCGCTGGGCGCGCTCGGAGAGCTGCCGTCGTCGTTCTTCCTGTCGGGCGCAGCGGGCGTGACGGTGAGCCTGCTCGACCCCCACGGCCGGGCGCGGCTGGCCGATGTCGGGGAGGAGCTGGAGTGCCGGTGAACATCAGCGTCCGACGTCGAATCTGAACTCGCGATCAC
>CAZXBB010000030.1:0-10024 GCA_964638815.1 uncultured Isosphaeraceae bacterium | reverse complement strand
GGCTGCACGACGCAGCCCCCCGAACGTTCGAGAGACCAACGCACCACATGTTACGCCCCCGTTGCGCACGGCCCCGAACGTCCGTCACACCCCCATCGCGCACGGCCCCAAACGTCCCACGCGCAGGCGGCAGGATGCCGCCGTCGCACTGGCATGTCGGGACTTCGAAGTGTGAGCTGCAGGATGCAGCGTCGCCGCGCGTGACGGGCAAAGGTGCAAACACCACGTCTCGCCAAAAGGGGCTGCACGACGCAGCCCCCCGAACGTCCACCAAACCCGGCACCACGTGCTGCACCCCAATCGCGCAACCCCTGGGCCAACCTCGATGCAACGAACCGCGCCCGCGGGCAGGCAACGCAACACCGTGTCGGCGTGTCCCATCGCCTCGCAACTGGGACATCGAAGGCGCGAGAGGGTCGGCGTAGCGTTGGCTCGAGGCCGCCGGCCGAACAAGACTTCGTCGTGTTGGTTCCCGCACGGCCCGTCGTTCCCGAAAGGCGTCTCGTCATGTTCGACACACTGGGTAATCTGGGATTTCCGCTGCTGCTGCTGGCCTTTGTTGCGATCATCCTTATTCAGCAGGCATCGCCGGTGGCCCGTTTCGCCAAGGCCAAGGCGTTCTCGCCCGCTACCGCCCGGCGGCCTGCGGCCGTCGGCGTCGCATTCCCCGAGACGCTGCACGCGCCGTTGCGCAAGGGCATCCTCGTGGCCACGGGCGATGGGCGCTACTACATCGCGTTGACGGCGCTCAACCGCCTGCGCCGGCGGCATCGTCGCATCATGGCGACCGTAGCCGTCCTCGTCGCGGCATTGGCGGTGGCCGCATCGGTGTCCTAGCCCGCGTTATGCATGAACCGGCTTGTCCAGCGGGCGATCCAATCGCGTGAGCGCTCGTTCGAGCCTCGACGTATCGAGAGGATATGCCATCGCCTCGCCTGAACGGTCACGCGATCGGCTTGCCGCGATGCGCCGCTCCGAGACAGTCGACCCTCAGGAGTGTCTCCTGGTCCGTCGTCAGCCGCGTCCTGCCGATCCATCGGCCGCACGCTCGACGGTCAAAAGCTCAGCGCGAGGCGAAGGGCAATGCGTCGATGCGATGGGGGGCACCGTCGCGTTTCGGAGGCGACGACGCGAGGAGCGCCACCGATTGCGACGATCACCCGGTGTAGAGCGCGGCATAGTCTTCGAGCGAGGCGCTCACGACCTTGTGCGCGTGATGCCGGTCGTAGATCGACTCGATTCGAATGTCCTGCGCCTTGCCGGGCACCAGCTTGTACGTGCCGAAGTAATGCCGCAGGCGTTCGATCAGGATCTCGGGCAGGTCGGCGAGATCGTCGGCAGCGCCCCACACTTTGTCATCACGAAGGACGGCGATGATCTTGTCGTCGGCCTCGTCGCAGTCGATGACCTGGAGTCCTCCGACCACCTTTGCGACCATGAACACTTCGGCTCGATTGATCGGACGCTCGGAGAGGACGCAGATGTCCATGGGATCGCCGTCGGCCGACGTCGCGGCGGGTGAGAGGTCCGCAACGCGCTCGCCGCAGTACGTTCGAGGAATGAACCCGTACAAGGCGGGAGGAGATGAAGTCGATCGCTGCGGGCGATCCACGCGCAGGTAGCCGGTGGTCTTGTCAACCTCGTACTTGATCAAGTCGAACGGCGTGATCTCGATGAATGCGTGCACGAGCCGAGGAGGTTCAGGACCCGCCTCCAGGCCGTGCCATGGGTGCGGTCGCCACTTGTAGAAGGGCTCGGGAAAGCTCGCCATGGGGCGAGTATAGACCCAAGGACCATTCGGACCCGCTACCCCGGAAGGGCACAGGAGCGCAGCCCCCCGAACGATACGTCACGCCCCCATCGCGCACGGCCCCGAACGTCCCACCTCAACCCCACCACGCACATGTGCCCCCCGGAGGCCGCGTCACGAGAAGTACGCCCTGGTGACGTACTGGTTCATCATCCGCTCGGTGTTGAAGAAAGAGGCGTTCAGGACGATGGCCCCTTGCATCACGCGGAGGTACCGGGCGGGCTCGCGGTAGTACATGGGGACGATCGTCTGTTCCAGTTTCGTGTACAGCGCCTCGGCATCGCGCTGCCGGTCGTGATCGCCCCCGGCCACGCCGATCGACCACCCGGTCACGTCTTCGATGCAGCCCTCCACCCACCATCCGTCGAGAACGCTGAGCGATGGCACGCCGTTCACGGCGGCCTTCATCCCGCTCGTGCCCGATGCTTCCATGGGCGATTCGGGCGTGTTCAGCCAGAGGTCGCAGCCGGCCGTCATGAGCCGTCCCAGTTCCATGTCGTAGTTCGGCAGGTAGACCATCTGGACGGCATCCCGAAGTCCGTCGATGGATCGAAAGACATCTCGGATCAGGTCTTTGCCTGATTGGTCGTTTGGGTGGGCCTTTCCGGCGTACACGACCTGCAGCCTCCCGACGTGCTCGTCGATGCGGCGCAGCCGCGCGGGGTCGTGCATCAGCAGGGTCGGACGCTTGTACGCGGTCGCGCGCCGTCCGTACCCGATCGTCAGCGTGCTGATGTCCAGGTCCACGCCGGTCCGGGATTTCACGTGATCAAGAAGCTCGCGCTTGCACCGCAGGTGCGCGGCGCGCACTTCGTCCGGTGGGATGTGCACGGCGAACCGCATGCTCGCGTTGTCGGCCCGCCACCCAACGACGTACCGATCGAAGAGCTCGCGGAACGCCGGCGCGGCCCAGGTTGCGAGATGGACGCCGTTGGTGATCGCGTCAAGGGAATCCGAGCCGAACATCTTCCGCGCGACTTCGCCGTGCCGCTTCGCTACGCCGTTGACGTAGTGGCTGAGGTTCAGCGCCGCGTAGGTCATGTTCAGCATGCCCTCGTGTGTGACCAGGCCGCTCACCTCCAGCGCGTCGTGCCGCCCCATCACCTCCCGCGCCAGGTCAAATTCGAACACATCGTGACCCGCGGGAACGGGCGTGTGAGTCGTGAACACGCACTTGCGGCGCACCGCGGCGATCGAATCGTCGCTAACCCTCGTCTCGCCCCGCACGGACATGGTCTGACGCAGCAGTTCGGCGGCGAGCAGGGCGGCGTGCCCTTCGTTCATGTGGTAGCGAGCGATGTCGTGGTACCCCAGGGCCTCGAGAATCCGCACGCCACCGACCCCCAGCACCACCTCCTGGCAGAGGCGGTACCGCCGATCACCGCCATACAGGTAGTGCGTGAGTTCCCGATCCGACGGCGCGTTCTCCGGCAGATCGGTGTCCAGGAAGAGCACCGGAGTCCGCGCACCGCCGACGCCCTCGACCTCGCGGCACCAGGCGCGCACGGTGACTGTTCGGCCCTGGATCTGCAGCGTCACACGTGCGGGCAACTCCTCAAGGAACTCCTCGACTTTCCACTGCGCGGGTGTCTCGGTCTGGTATCCCGAATCGTCCAGGTGCTGGACGAAGTACCCATGCCTGTGAAGCAGCGTCACGGCGACCATGGGCACGCCCAGGTCCGCCGCGGAGCGTACGGCGTCCCCCGCGAGCACACCGAGGCCGCCGCTGTACGTCGGCATGCGCGGATCCAGGGCGATCTCCATCGTGAAGTACGCGACAGTCGGACGCCGTTCCATCGAACTTCCTTTTCAGGCCGGCCGCAGTTCCCACACGGCTGCGGCGCAGGGCGGAGTATCCCGCGGCACCACCGGCTTGTCGAAACTCGTCTCCTGAGCGAGCGGTCGCCGTCGTGGCCCACCCTGAGCTGGTCGTTGGACAGTCGTTGGGCAGCTCACCGATAAGCGACCAGCGCGCCGGGGGTTGCGCCGCCGGGTCACCTGCGGACGCGGCAAAGACTGGCGCGGGCTCGCGGCGCTGACCGATGTAACACCGCGTTCGGTGACCGTTCCCGTGACCCGCGAGAGGCACTTTCCATGCGTCACGCTCTCAAGCCGCTGATGACGTTCGCCGCCCTTGCCGTCGTGCTCGCCGGCTGCGCGATGAAGACCGAGTGGACACACAAGGTGCAACCGGAACGGACCCTCGACGAGATGTACGCCCTCCAGGAGCGCGTCGCCGACGACGCCCACCCGTTCCCGCTGGGCTGCGGCGACATGGTGGGCGTCTACACGCACCACCAGGCGCGGCTGATCAGCGCGGCCCTCGGCGGACCGTGACCGGGCGATTCGCGCCGACCATGCCACGCGGACTGACTGCGACCCTCGTGCTCGCCTGCACGATGGCCTGCACGATGGCCTGCACGACGGCCTGCGCGCCCAAGCCGCCGGAGCGGTCGCTCAACGAGCTGTACGAGATCCAGGCCGAAGTCGAGAAGACTGCGGATCCGTACGACCTCGGCACCGGCGACGCGCCGGGACGCGTCAACCACGAGCGCGCGAGCGGGCGTCGCTGACGGCTCACCTCTCGCGCAGCCTGATCCGAATGTGCTCGACGGGCACCAGCTTCCCCGCGTCCATGCCGGGGCAGGGCGTCGCGCGCTTCACCGCCTCCCACGTCTGCCGCGTGCGCACGTTCTCGGGCCAGAACGGCCACGTGCGGCACTGCGTCGGACGCGCGTCGTAGATGCCGCAGATCGCCTTCCCGGGCACGGTCACGCGGTCGAGCATGATGCAGTCGAACCCGTGCTCCGTCTCGCGCTCGACGAGCGTCCAGCGTCCGTCCACCTTGCGCGCGTACTGCGCAAGGAAGTCCGCCTCGCTCATTCCCCGGCGCTCCGCCATGCGCCGCCCCTCTTCCGGTGTGAACCAGACCATGCCGGGCGGGCCCGTGCAGCAGTTGCCGCACTGCGTGCACGCGAAGCGCAGACCGTCGGCGTACCACTCGCCCCCGCCGGCCTCGTCGCCGTTCGCAGTCGTGCCTCGCGCCCCGGAAGCGGATTCGGACTCGCCGCTCGTACCCAAAGAAAGCTTCCTTACTCACAATTCGAACGTGACGAGATGCACCTTCGACCGGGTGCGTTTCGGCGCGAGATGCGCCAGCTCGTCCGGACGCTCGTCGTAGGCCACGCGGTCGATCGTGTACATCTCCCCAAACTCCCACTCGGGGTGCTCGTCGAGGGAGTCGTCCACCAGGTTCTCCATCTCGGCGAGCGAGCCGGCCGTCGCCCAGATCGACGCGTAGGCGCTCTTCGCGCGGTCGGTCGTCGAATCGACGATGACCATCGCGTGCCACAGCGTCTGGCCCAGCGGTCGCCCGGAGTCGTCGACGTTCGTCCGGGCGTCGATGTTGAGCTCGAGCTTCCACGACTGTCGCAGCTCCAGCAGCATCTCGTCGAGACCCGGTGAGAACTCGTCGTCGACGGCCAGCACGCCGCGGACGTGCAGCGCCTCGTTCGCGGCGTCCTCGTCCATCGGCGGCCACGTCTCCTGGACCTCGGCAAGACCGAACTCGCCGAGGATTCGCTCGACCTCGTCGCGCATGAGGAGCGGCACATGGACGGAGAGCCCCTTCCACTGGTCCACGAAGACCTCGACGAACGGATCCTCCCCGTTCGCGCCGCTCCCGATCGAGCTGTCCTCGAGGAGGAACGGGGCATAGAAGCTCCACGCCCGCCTGAAATGGTCGCGCCGCAGCGGCTCCGCCGACATGAAGACGTCGAGCGCGCGGTAGGCGTCGCGGGACCCGACCTCCACGATCCCGAAGACCTCGTCGGGAAGCAGGCTGATCATGCGTTCGACGATCGGGGGCAGCCGCTCGTGCGACACGACGACGTAGATCGAGTACGAGTCCGGCTCGTCGTCCTCGCCGGGAATGTAGTCGACCGTGTAGCCCGTCTGCGGGGGGGCGACCGCTCCCGCGGCGCCGGGTGTGAAGCCCAGGGGGAGGGCGAACCCGTCGAGGGAGGCGCGCTCGAGGTCGGTGCGTAAGCGGTACTCGCGCATGAAGCTGCATCGTATCGCGGCCGTGAGCGATCAGCTATCAGCGGTCGGCCACGGGTCGGCGGATGTGTCGGCGGATGTGACGGCGGATGTGACGGCCGATGTGACGGCCGACGCGACGGCGGCAGATGATCGGCCGGCCTTGGCTTCGACGCGCAGGTGGTGGTACGCTACGACGCACGTCAACAAGACGGGACGTGAGAGCCGAGAGCCGAGTACCGAGAGCCGAGATCCGAGCGCCGACAGCCCCCTCCCCGGAGACTGCCATGGCCACGACCGAACGAGCGCAATGGGGCAGCCGTCTGGGATTCGTGCTCGCCGCCGCCGGATCCGCCGTGGGGCTCGGAAACATCTGGAAGTTCCCGTACATCACCGGCGAGAACGGCGGCGGGCTGTTCGTCCTGATCTACCTCGTGTGCATCGGGCTCGTGGGCATCCCGATCATGATGGCCGAGATCATGATCGGCCGCGCCGCCCAGCGCCAGCCGGTGGCCGCCTTCCACGCCCTTGAGGGCAGCCGCAGCGCGTGGGCGGGAATCGGCTGGCTCGGCCTCCTCGCCGGGTTCATCATCCTCTCGTACTACATCGTCGTCGCCGGCTGGGCGATGGACTACACGCTCAAGTCCGTCGTGAACTTCACGAAGCCGATCCACGACGCCGCCGCCGTCGAGGCATCGACCTACCGGGCGACGACCGATCTCGAATCGATGCGCGAGATGCTCGTCGAGCGCAGCGCCGCCCGCGACGCGAGGCCCGACGTCCGGGCGATACGCATCCAGGCGAAGCCGTCGGTGTGGGAAGCGTACGAGCGGTTCGAGACGGCGCTGGACGCGGCGGAGGGCAGCGACTCGGCCCGGGATCGCCTCCTGTCCGACCCGACGCTGCGCGAGCGCGTCGGGATTGCCGAGCCCCTCGTCGCCGCGATCGGACGGGCCCGGGCCGCGGCCCGTGACGCCGCCGACGCCCGCTACCGCGGGCTGCCGGCCGAAGCGATCATGGACGAGGCCGAGGCCGTCACGCGCCGGGCGCTGACATACGATCGCGCGGCCGCGGCATTCATGGCCCTCGCCGGCGACGGATGGACGAGCGCATTCTGGTCGGCCGTCTTCATGGCGATCACGATCCTGATCGTCGCGCGCGGAATCTCCGGCGGCATCGAGCGCACCTGCGGGATCCTCATGCCCACGCTGTTCCTGCTCATCATCGTGATGGTCCTCTACGGGATGTTCCAGCCCGGCTTCGGCGAGGCGATGGCGTTCGTCTTCAGGCCCGATCCGACGAAGCTCCAGGCGAGCGGCGTGCTCGAGGCGCTCGGACACGCGTTCTTCACACTGTCGCTGGGCATGGGCGCGATGATCACCTACGGCTCGTACCAGAAGACGAAGGAGAAGCTCGCCGCTCAGTCCGTCGCGATCGCCCTGCTCGACACCAGCGTCGCATTGCTCGCGTGCCTCATGATCTTCCCGATCATCTTCTCCTACGGGCAGGAGCCGGCTGCAGGTCCCGGGCTGGTGTTCATCTCGATGCCGCTTGCTTTCGCCGAGATCGGCAAGGGCGGCATGCTGCTGGCGATCCTGTTCTTCGGGCTCGTCACGTTCGCCGCGATCACGTCGTCGATCTCGCTGCTCGAGGTCGTCGCGTCGTACTTCATGGACGAGCGCGGGTGGGCGCGAAGCCGGGCGGCATGGCTGCTCGGCGGCATCATCTTCCTCTTCGCGATCCCGTCGGCCTTCTCGCTCGATCCCGGGTTCATGATGGCCGGATGGGAGCCGGGCTTCGGCAGGAACTTCTTCGACACGATGGACTATCTCGCGTCGAACTGGCTGCTTCCCCTCGGCGGGCTGTTCATCGCCATCTACGCGGGGTGGGTGATGCCGCGCCGGCTCCAGGAGGCCGAGGTCGAAGGCATGGCGCCGATCTTCTTCGGCGGGTGGCTCATGCTGGTCCGGTTCGTCGCCCCGGCACTCGTGATCGTCGTACTGCTCCAGAAGGTCGGCATCCTCGACGCCGACGAGTTGCTGGCGTTCTGACGCGCCAACGCGTTGCGTTTGACCGCGAAACCCGCCATCATTGAATCCGACAACGTCCGATCCGCCAATCTACCCGGAGCGAACATGGACGCGATCAACGACTTCGTCAACGGCGCCAACCTCATCCTCTTCAGCGAGGCCGTCGTGTTCGTCCTCGTCGGCACCGGGATCCTGTTCACGATCTGGAGCGGGTTCGGCCAGTACCGGGCGCTCACGCACGGGGTCGCAGTCATCCGCGGCAAGTACGACCGCAAGAGCGATCCGGGCGCGATCAACCACTTCCAGGCGCTGTCGGCCGCCCTCTCGGCCACGGTCGGGCTCGGCAACATCGGCGGCGTCGCGGTGGCGGTCGGCCTCGGCGGCCCCGGCGCCGTGTTGTGGATGTGGGTGATCGGCGTCGTCGGCATGGCGCTCAAGATGACCGAGGTCACGCAGTCGATGCTCTACCGCAACACGCAGGACCCCGAGAATCCGCACGGCGGCCCGATGTTCGTGGCGCGCGAGGGCTTCCGCCGGATGGGGCTCGGACGGCTGGGATCGATCGTCGGCGCCATCTTCGTCGTGACGCTCCTGATCTCCGCCATCACCGGCGGCAACATGTTCCAGGCGTGGAACGTGGCCGACGTCACCGACCGCTACTTCGGCGTCCCGACCATCGGCACAGGGATCGTGCTCGCGATCCTCGTCGCGCTCGTGATCATCGGCGGCATCAAGCGCATCGGCGGCGTCGCGGGCCGGCTCGTGCCGTTCATGTGCATCATGTACTTGCTCGCCGCGATCTACGTGCTCTCGCTCAACATCGGCGAGATCCCCGCGATGCTCGCGCTGATCGTGAAGTCCGGCCTGCCGGCCTGGCTCGGCGGCGAGCCGGCAGGCGCGACCGGGGCGTTTCTCGGCGGCACCTTCGGCTACGCGGCGATGTGGGGCATCAAGCGCGCGCTCTTCTCGTCCGAGGCCGGCCAGGGCTCGGCCCCCATCGCCCACTCGGCGGCGAAGACGGACGAGCCGGTGCGCGAGGGCATCGTGGCCGGGCTCGAGCCGTTCATCGACACGCTCGTCGTCTGCACGATGACGGCGCTCGTGATCCTCAGCAGCGGCGCCTACAGCCGCGACGCAGAGGCCGTGTTCGGCCCGAACACCATCGTCCGCGTCGTCGAGGCCGGGCAGACCGACGGCGGCGTCACGCAATGGTCGTTGCGTACGCCGGTCCTGCCGCACAAGACGAACGACGCCAAGAGGGTCCTGCGCGTCAGCGACGGCAGCGGCTGGCGCGAGGGCGAGACGGTCTTCATGGTCCTGAGGGCCCACGATGACGAGAACACCGGGCTCCCCTTTCACCGCGTCGGCGGCACGGTCAGGCGGGCCGACGACGGCTGGACCGTGGAATGGGGCAGGTTCGAGTCGTCTACGCGGCCGACGATCGTCCGCGCCGACAACGGAACCGGCGGCAACTTCGGCATCTACGGCGACTACGTCGGCGCCTCGCTCACCGCCCACGCGTTCGACCGGGTGACGCCGGGGCTCGGCAAGTGGCTCGTCACGCTCGCCGCCTGGCTCTTTGCCGTGTCGACGATGATCTCCTGGAGCTATTACGGCGAGCAGGGAGTCGTATATCTCTTCGGCGAGAAGTTCGTGCTGCCGTACAAGATCATCTACTGTGCGCTCATCGTGGTCTCGACGCTCGGCTTCATCACCACGGACGCCGAGCTCGACATGTGGACAACTCTGGGTCTGGGCGTCATGCTGGTGGCGAACATACCGATCATGCTTATCTTCAGCCGTCAGTCGATGAAGGCGTACCACGAGTACATCCGCAAGCTCAAGTCCGGCGCGTTCCACCCGCATGCGGCGCCGTCGATCGAGGACGTCGTCGAGGGGCGCGACGTCGAATAGCGAATCACGGTATCGGGGCACGCTCCGAGCTCCGATTCCACGAGAGCCCGCGTCCATGCGACGCGGGCTCTTCTTTTCGTTCGCCCGCGGAGCGGGCTAGTAATGACTCACCGGATACAGCGCGATCGAGCAGACCCGGTTCCCCAGTCGGTCGGCGATCGGCACCTCGCGACGATACGGCGCCCCGATCGGGAGGCCGCGCTCGAGACACCGGTCCTGCCAGATGCCGAGG
>CAZXBB010000029.1:0-10196 GCA_964638815.1 uncultured Isosphaeraceae bacterium | reverse complement strand
GCCCCAGGCTCCGAGGACCATCAGGATGTCGCCGAAATCCACCGCCCCGCTCTCGTCGATGTCCTCGATGCAGTCCTCGCATGGGCCCCAAGCGCCGAGAATCAGGATGAGGTCGGCGAAGTCGACCGTGCCGCAGCCGTTGATGTCCGCGACGCACCGGTCGGCGACGACCGTGATGACGCCGATCATGTCGACGACGCAGTGCGGCTCGCAGAAGTAGGGCACTTCGCCTTCGAGATCATCGGGAACGACCCACTCCACGATCGGGTCCCCCTCGGTGAGCGGCTCGTCGAAATAGAGCCCGTCGAAGGCGCAGGACGTCCCCGAGGTGACGGTGTGAATCCCGCCGGTGTGCACCCACCGGATCGTGTCGCCCGGCTCCGCCGTGATCTCCTGCGGATCGAAGATCGTCCCGACCTGCGTCACGACGTGCTCGGTGTTGGCGCTGGCGGCCGTGGCGGCCAGGGCCAGGGTCAATGCGGCCCGGGTCAGTGCGCCCCGGGTCGGTGCACTCCGGGTCAGAAGCCCGCGTCGAATCGTGCTGGACATGCTCATCGGAGTCCTCCATCGGCGAATGTTCCCGGGCCGGTGCTTCCTTGCATGCTTCGTGCGACCCGGCCGCGGATCTCCCGATTCTCGCGGCGGCGCGTGCGAATACAAGCCCCGGGCCGCCGATTGATCGACTTATCCCAGCTCACCCAGCGTGAAGCGCGTCCACAGCCGCGTCGCGATCTTCGCGGCGGGGCGATCGACGCCGTGCCTGCCGGCCCAGGCACAGATCTTCTCGACGTCGCGGGCGAGGAGCGCGGCGCCGGCGTGATTGAGCCGCGGATCGATCGCCTGCGGGAAGTCGATGATGATCGCACGGTCGTCGTGGAGCATGATGTTGTACGGCGAGAGGTCGCCGTGCACACAGTCGTGGTCGAGCATCAGCTCGACGTTGGCGAGGATGGCGTCGACCAGCCCCGCGGCGGTCGCGCGGTCGGGACGCGTCTCCTGCAGCATCGGCGCCGGGCCGTGCTCGTCACCGATGAACGGCATGAGGATCGCTCGCTCCCCCATCGCCAGCGGCCGGGGCACGTCGGCGCCGGCATCGTGCAGGATCGAGAGCGTCTCCCACTCCTGCGCGAGCCACGTCGAGTACTGGACCTGCCGGCCGAAGGCGGAGTGCGCTTCGACGGCGCGTCTGACCCGGGTGGCCCGGGCCATGTGCGCCCGGCCCTCGAGGTACAGACCGTCGTTGCGGAAACGTCGCGACTCGATCGGGCGATAGACCTTGGCCGCGACGAGCGGCGTGAACGCGAGGCTGCCGCCGCGGCAGCAGAAGACGGTCGCTTCCTTGCCGCTCTTGACCTCGAAGAGGACTTCCGCGATCCAGCCCTCGTCGATGAACGGGGCGAGCGCGGACTGATGGTCGTCGTGCATTGCAGTGAGCTCCTGGACTCGATAGAGAGACAGGCCGCCGGAGACGGCGGCCCGGGAGCTCACAATTCAGTTGTCAGTCACTGCGTGGAACGCCGGTCACCGCCCGGTGGGGACGCACATGAGATAGGTGGTGACAGATTCCATACGGCGATCCTTTCCTGATCCGGACGGACCCGGACGGCCCCGGCGGCCCGGCGCGGCCTGGCGGACGACTGGTGACGGCCCCGAACGTCCCTGGGGGCCTGTGATGGCGACAATGTAGCCGCGCGACCCCCGGAGCTCAAGACTCAGGGAGCGAATTCAGAGTGACCCGCTACGCCCGCACCGACTCCTGCACCGCCCACCGCAGCTCGCCCCTCCGGCAATCGATGTCCACCATGAAGAACCCGCCGCGGTGCTGCTGCACCAGCGGCCACATGATGCGGCGGTCGGTCTCGGGGATCTCGAGGGCGGCCACGTTCGCCTGCGGCACCCACTCGAGGATCCCTTCGTCGATGTCGAGCAGCCGGATCTCGCCGGGTCCGATCGGCCGCATGACCTCGAAGAGGAAGATGAGCCAGTGCGTCTCGCCCTCGTAGGCCGTCTCCGAGACGATGCCGGTCAGCCGGACGTCCTCGTCCCGCACGGTGAGCCCCGCCTCCTCCCCGATCTCGCGGATGGCGCACGCGTGCGGGCTCTCGCCGGCCCCGACCTCGAGCTTCCCGCCGATGGGCGAGTACATGCCTCGATTGGGGCTCTTGTTCCGGTGCAGCAGGAGCACCCGGTCGTCGGCGTCGTAGAGATAGCACAGCACGGCGATACGGTAGGGGACACGGGCGTGATCGACGGGCTCTGTCATGTGGCAGGCGCCAAGCCGGCTCTTCCTCCGAGCCCCGGCGTCTCCGTGGTTCCCCTCAAACCGTCACGGGCTCGACCGCGGAACGCGCGGGTTCCAGCAGCCGCTCGAGCTCCCCGGTCACGGACCCGGAGGGCTCGCACAGCGGCAGCCGCACCGCCCCGGTGTCGCGGCCGAGGATCCTGAGGGCCGTCTTCACCGGCACGGGGTTCGTGTCGAGCGTCAGGAGTGCGCGGGCGAGCGGCATCAGCTCGCGATTGATCGCGCGCGCGTCGGCCCACCGCTCGGCGAGGAATGCGCTGCACAGTGCGGCGACGCGGTCGGGTCGCACGTTCGACAGGACCGAGATCACGCCCGTCGCGCCGACCGTCGCCAGCGGAAGCGTCAGCGGATCGTCGCCGCTGAGCACCGCCAGCCCGGTCTCCCCGGCGACCGCGGCCGCGTGGTCGATGCTGCCCGATGCCTCCTTCACGGCGGCGACGTTCGGATGCCGGGCGAGACGCGTGATCGTTTCGACGGTCAGACCGACGCCGGTGCGGCCGGGGATGTCGTAGAGCACGATCGGCAGGTCGGCGGCGTCGGCGATCGTCATGAAGTGCCGGTAGAGCCCTTCCTGCGAAGGCTTGTTGTAGTACGGCGTGACGTGCAGCGCGGCGTCCGCGCCGATCTGGGCGACGAAGACGTGCTGCGCGACGGCGCGGGCCGTCGCGTTGGCGCCGGCGCCGACGATCGTCGTGAGCCCGCGCGAAGCGGCCGCCTCGACGGCGCGGGCCGCGACCTTGCGGTACTCCTCGTCGGTCAGCGTCGGCGTCTCGCCGGTCGTGCCGCACGGGACGACGCCCTGTACGCCGGCGAGGGACTGGAGCTCGATGTTGCGATCGAGCTGCTCGAGCTCGACGGTCGCGCCGTCCGCGCTGAAGGGGGTGATGAGCGCCGTGTACGTGCCGCGGAAGGTGGTCATGGCGAGTCCTTTCTCATGACGTCTCATGACGTCTCATGACGTCGTTCATGAACGTCTCACGCGCGTCAGGACGTCGCGCGACGTTCCGTGACGTTCATCGGGGCTCATCGGTCGCGGGCGGCCTCCCGCATGAGGGCCTTCATCTCCTTCACCGCCTCGCGCATCCCGACGAGAACGGCCCGGGCGACGATGCTGTGGCCGATGTGCAGCTCGCGGACGCCGGGGATCGCCGCGATCGGCTGAACGTTGTAGTAGTTCAGGGCGTGGCCGGCGTTGAAACGCATCCCCGCGTCGGCGATGAGCGCTCCGGCCCGCTCGATCTTCTCCAGCTCGCGGGCGACGGTCGGGATCTCCGCGTCGCGTCCGTGCCGGAAGAACGCGTGGGCGTACGGGCC
Source organism: uncultured Isosphaeraceae bacterium (assembly GCA_964638815.1). Classification (GTDB taxonomy): domain Bacteria; phylum Planctomycetota; class Phycisphaerae; order Phycisphaerales; family SM1A02; genus CAZXBB01. The sequence goes on along the minus strand of CAZXBB010000029.1, from coordinate 6,580 downwards.
GGTGTGCACCTCGCAGATGGCGAAGCCGCACTCCGCCGCCGCCTCGACCTGCGTGTGTTCCGCATCGATGAAGGCGCTGACGAGCATCCCGGCATCCGCCAGCCGCGCGACCGCGTCCTTCAGCGGGACCCTGCATCCGGCCACGTCGAGACCGCCCTCGGTGGTGATCTCCTCGCGTCCCTCGGGCACGAGCATGGCCGTGTGCGGACGGATCCTCGTCGCGATGCCGATCATCTCGTCGGTGGCCGCCATCTCGAGGTTCAGCTTGATGTGCGTGAGCTCCTCGAGCCGCCGCACGTCGTCGTCCTGGATGTGCCGGCGATCCTCCCGCAGGTGCACTGTGATGCCGTCGGCCCCCCCGAGGTGAGCTTCCGCCGCCGCCCAGACCGGATCCGGCTCGTAGGTCCGCCGCGCCTGCCGCACCGTCGCGACGTGATCGATGTTCACACCGAGCTGGATCATGGCGGAAGCGTAACGCGAAACCGCCCGCCGCGCACGGCTCCACGCGGCGTCCGGCGGCATCCACAGTTGTTCAACCGCAGCCGAGAGCTATACTCGCCGTCCACACGATCGCCCCGGGCGAAAGAGGCCCCATGTCTACGTTCGACAAGAAGCTTGAGCAGCTGCGGAGCGACCTGATCGTCCAGGCCGACCGCGTCTACGAGCTGACGGTCCGTGCGGTCGAGGCGTACTTCGACCGGGACATCGACGTCGCGAAGGACGTGATCGGCGGTGACTCGATCATCGATCGCGCCGACGTCGAGATCGAGCGAGCATCGATCCCGCTGCTGTCGATGGGCGAGACGGACGAGCACCGGATCCGGTTCGTGCTCACGATCGTGAAGATCAACAACGAGCTGGAGCGCATCGCCGACTGCGCCGTGACGATCGCCGAGGTCGTGCGCGACTACGCGGCCGAGATGGTCGAGACCGTACCGGCGACGTTCCGCGTGATGGCGAACAGCGTGATCGGCATGCTGCGCGACGCCAACCGCGCGCTCGCCGACCTGAATGTGGACCTGGCGCAGCAGGTGCTCGGCTTCGACGACACGGTCTCCCAGTTTCGTACGCAGATCGGTCTCGACGCCGAGAGAGAGGTCGCCACCGGCAACTTCAGCGTGAGCTTCGCGTTCCGGATCCGCACCGTCACCGCCCAGCTCGAGCGTATCGCCGACCACTGCACCAACATGTGCGAGCAGATGATCTACCTCGAGTCCGGCAAGATCGTCCGACATTCCGCCGCCGGCTGGTCGTCGCCGGAGCTGCCGAACACCTGAATGTCGTGACCGATCCTCTCGACGCTCTCCGATCCACGCTCGACGCCCACGGCCAGGGGCACCTGCTGCGCTTCGCGGGCGAGCTGGACGACGCGAAGCGGGCGGCCCTGATCGGCCAGCTCGCGTCGATCGACTTCGACGAGATCGCGACCATCCGCGCCGAGTCGGTCGCCGGCTTCGCGCTCCCGGCGGATATCGAGCCGGCGCCGTTCTATCCGGCGCCGCGTCCGGCCGCGGGCGAAGTCTACGACGCGGCGCACTACCGGGCGGCCGGCATCGCGCTGCTCGAGCGCGGCGCGGTCGCCGCGTTCACCGTCGCCGGCGGCCAGGGCACGCGTCTGGGGTGGAACGGGCCGAAGGGAACCTACCCGGCGACGCCGGTGACGGGCAAGCCGCTCTTTCGCGTCTTCGCCGAGCAGCTCATCGCCGCCCAGAAGAAGTTCGGCGTCCCGATCCCGTGGTACATCATGACGAGCCCGGCGAACGACGCGGACACGCGATCGTTCTTCCTCGACAACAACTGCTTCGGCCTCCTGCGCAAGAACATCTTCCTGTTCCCGCAGGGCACGATGCCGGCGCTCGACGCCGGGACCGGCCGGCTGCTGCTGGAGGAGAAGCACCGCGTGGCGATGAGCCCCGACGGGCACGGCGGGTCGATCCGCGCGCTCGCGGCGAGCGGCGCGCTGGAGGACATGCGCGGCCGCGGCATCGAGCAGATCAGCTACTTCCAGGTGGACAACCCGCTGGTGAAGGTGATTGATCCGCTGTTTCTCGGGCTGCACGTCGAGGCGCCGGACAGCTCGGGCGAGATGTCGAGCAAGATGGTGGCAAAGACGGACCCCGACGAGAGGGTCGGCGTGTTCGCGCGCTCCGCGGGAAAGACGATGGTCATCGAGTACTCTGACCTGCCGGACCGCCTCGCCCGGGACCGCGACGCGAACGGCGAGCTGCGTTACCGCGCCGGTTCGATCGCGATCCACGTCATCGGCCGGTCGTTCGTCGAGCGTCTGACCGCCGATGAGCACCGGTTCGCGTTGCCGTACCACCGCGCGAGCAAGAAGGTGCCGTCCATCGACCTCGAGACCGGCGAGCGCGTCGACCCGGCCGAGCCGAACGCGATCAAGCTGGAGACCTTCGTGTTCGACGCGCTGACGCTGGCCGCGTCGTCGATCGTGCTCGAGACGGAGCGCATCGAGGAGTTCGCGCCGATCAAGAACGCCCATGGCGCCGACAGCCCCGCCACGTCGCACCGGATCCAGTCGGACCGCGCGGGCCGCTGGCTGGCGGCGCACGGCGTGACCCTGCCGGCGCCGCGGGACGGGCACGTGGACGCCCGCATCGAGGTGAGCCCGCTCACCGCGACGGAGCCCGCCGACCTGGTGGCGGTGGATCTTCCGGCGGCGGTGGGAGTGGGGGAGGAGCTGGTGCTCTAGCCGAGCCAGTTGAGTGACCGCGCAACCGCTTTCGCGCTTGTGTGAACGGCCACCTCATCGCGGTTCCGGTGTGCCCCGGTCCTGTGCTCTGACAGGGCCGGGTGGGCTACCCATGCAACGACGGCTTCAGAACTTCGTGGCCCACCCGGCCCTTGCCGAGCCAGGGACCGGGGCACACAGCCTTCGTTTCGTCAAACGGTCGCCGGATCCGGCGTCGCGGCAACGCCCCGGTTCTTCAACGGGGCTGCCAGAGGCTGAGATTCCAACCCGACGCTTCTGAGCCGGCCCCGAAAGTGTTATCTTCCTGTGAGATCTTCCTGTGAAGAAAGGCCGCGATCGGCGGGAGGCACGCCCATGACGAGTCGAAAGAGGGCCTTCACCATCATCGAGCTGCTGGTGGTCGTCGCGATCATCGCGCTGCTCGTCGGGATCCTGCTCCCCGCGATCCAGAAGGGGCGGGAGCAGGCGATGCTGACCCGCTCGGTCGCCAACCTGCGGAACCTGGGTGTGGCGCACGCCGCGTACGCCGCGTCGTACGACAACCGGCAGCTCACCATCTACGTCGATTCCATCAGCACCTACGGGCTGCGCAGTTGCGACGCGTTCGAGTCGTTCGCCGAGCACTGGGGCAGGACGCATCCGAACCTCGTTCTCGGCTGGGGCCCCGAGATCGGTGAGGAGAGCGGCGGCGGGACGCCGAGGCTCTGGCAGTACTTCCTCGACGGCTCGGTGCCGGCGCACCAGTGCTGGGCCGGCAACCCGATCACGATGACCGGCAGTGACGTCACCAACGGGTTCGGTCCCTTCCGCTTCGCCCACCAGACACGCGCCTTCAGCCCCTACATCAGCGGCCGCTACTACGATCCGACCTTCTTCGCGATGAAGGAGCCGTTCCTCTACGAGATCGTCTCCGACGGCTTCGACTCGCCGGCGCAGTTCGCATCGATCCTCGCCGACGACGGAACGTCCGGCCAGGTGCTGTACACGTCGAGCTACTGCCTGAGCCCCGCCGCGATGTATTCCCCCGACGTCTTCTCGTGGTCCGAGGAAACCATGACGGACTACCAGGAGGCGTGGGAGATGCCGGGTGGTCTGCGCTCGCCCTCGATGAGCCAGGCGCGGTATCCGAACCTGAAGACCCACATGATCGAGCACCAGTGGCTCCAGAACGTCAAGCAGAACTGCAACCCCGGCTTCCAGGGCGCCGGCGTCTTCAACGGCTGCGAGCCCTACTACTTCAACCAGTCGTGGTCCTCGGAGCCCGCCACGCTCTTCTACGACGGCCACGTCGAGATGACGAGCGTCCGCGACGCGCAGCGCGCCGACGGCCGGGTCCAACAGCAATCCCGCGCCCACGGACTCTGGAGCCGCGATACGCCGCTCGGCGAGAACGGCTACTTCATCGAGTACGGTTTCGACCAGGCCGAGACGAGCTACCACATCCTGACCACGGACGGGATCAAGGGACGCGACGTCCTCGCGCGTTAGCCCGCATGATGCGGGTCAGACCTCACGCGGGCTGGAAGGAGCTCGTCGATGCCGATCGGTGATCCCGTCGAGATCCTGCTCGCCCAGAATCGCTGGGCGACGCGGAACCTGATCGAGACCTGCCGCGCGCTGCCGGAGGATCAATTCCACCGGCAGTTCCCGATGGGGCGGGGGTCGCTGCACGACACGATCACGCACATCCTCGGCGCGATGCGCGGATGGGGGGACATGCTCGCCGGCCGCGAGCAGCGTCCCCGCCTGGAGGAGGACGGCCGGCGCACCACCGACGAGCTGCTCGCGCTGCTCGACGAGCTGTCCGACGACCTCGCGGCCTCGGCCCGCGCCCATGCGAACGAAGGGCTCGTGACGGGTGCACGGGGCGGACGCGAGTACACCTTCACGCGCGGCGGCGTGCTGACGCACGTCACCACCCACGGGATGCACCACCGCGCGCAGTGCCTGAACATGCTGCGCCAGCTCGGCGTGGAGCCGCTTCCGCCGTCGGCCGTGGTCGAATGGATGCTGATGGCCGGGTGACTCTCACGCTTCGCCGAACTTCGATCGCACGAGCCGGGCCAGCGCTTCGACGGCCTGCTCGGCGTCGGCTCCGCGCGCGTCGATCCGGATCTCGGTCCCCGCGGTCAGCGCCAGCGACAGCATTCCGAGCAGCGACCTGCCGTCGATCGTCTCGTCGTTGTCGATGCGCGTGACGGTGATCTCGCAGTCGAACGCGGCGGCCTTCGCCCCGAAGGCCATCGCCGGCTTGGCGTGCAGGCCGAGCTCGTTCGTGATCGTCACGATGACCGTCGCCTCGGTCATCGGGCGTCCACCGCAGGGTCGTCGCCAGGGTCGTCGCCAGAGCCGGCCGCGTAGCCGAACGCCTCGACGAACGGGGCCAGCGTTTGCCAGACGGTCTCGATCGGCCCCGCATAGTTGCGCCAGCGAGCCTTCGCCGTGCGGTAGATCGGCCGCGACACGCCCGTGTAGCTCGGCGTGTTGACCGCGCGTCGTCTCGACGCGTCGTGGTAGCGCAGCACGCGGTCGTCCCACGCGATGCCGGCGGCGTCGAGCATCACGCGCGACTCGCCCTCGAGATCATCGACGAGCCGCTCGTACCGGACCTCGGTCGCGTTCATCGTGAGCAGGGGGCGCAGGTGCAGCCAGAGACCCATCACCTCGGCGTAGAACCGCGCCGTGCGCTCCCACGCGACGAAGTTCACCATGGCCTCGTTGGGAGCGAACATCTGCATGAAGCAGCTCAGGCACACGTCGCGCGGGTCGCGGATCGCCACGATCACGCGGGCCTCCGGGAAGACGGTGTTCACGAGCGCGAGATCGATGATGTCGATCGGGCTCTTGTGGACGAGCACGCGATCGCCGATCGTCTCGCCGAGCGTCGTCCCGGCTTCGCGCCAGTAGATCGCACGCATCGCGGCGACCTGTGACCGGTCGAGCTGCGCGAGGGCGGCGGGGAGCTCGTGGCTCGCGCGGCGCGTCCTGCGGATCTCCTGGCGGAGCGGCTCGAGGAGCGGCAGCTCGTTGGACGTGACGACGTGCGGGTGGGCGCCGAGGATCTGCTCCATCAGCGTCGTGCCGGAACGGGGAAAGCCCACGAGGAACCGCGGCACGGGGAAGTCGTCGTCGAACGAATCGCGATTCCACCGCTCGAACAGCGCGCGATCGGTGCATCCGAGATAGCCGCGGGCGCGACGCGACCACGCGGCGCCGTCGATCTCCAGCTCCGTCGCGATGCGCTCGCGCTCGAGACCGCTGCGACGGAAGGCTTCGAAGGCATCCGTGAACGCGCCGCGTCGATCATGGAGCTGTCCAAGCTCGTGCCAGGCATGACCCCGCCGGCGCGGCTCATCGTCGGCGGCCAGGATCGCCTCGAGCGAGCGATGCGCCTCGTCGAGGTCGCCGCTTCGCCGCAGCAGGCGGGCGCGAAGCAGCATCGCGTCGACGTGCGCGGGGTCCGCGGCGAGGATCGCCTCGACGGTCTCGAGGCACTCCTCGTGGCGTCCGAGCACCTCGAGGCTCCGGGCCCGCGTCATGCGCGCCTCCAGGTCCGTCGGGTCGATCGCGATCGCGCGCTCGGCGCTCGGGAGGGCCTCGTCGGGTCGGCCGAGGGTGACGAGCTGGCCGGCGAGCGCCGCGTGCGTCTGCGCGCGGTCGTCGCCGGCGGCGAGCGCGCGTCGCAGCGTGCGCACACCGCGATCGAGCTGACCGGCGTGCCCGAAGGCGAGGCCGAGCCGCACGAGGGCCTCGGTGTGGGCCGGCCGGCGAACCAGGATCTCCTGGAGCAGCGGGATGGCCTGGAAGTGGCGGCCTTCATCGAGGTGCCGCCCGGCGTCACGCAGCCGCTCCACCGTCTCGGCATCGTCC
>CAZXBB010000028.1:0-1790 GCA_964638815.1 uncultured Isosphaeraceae bacterium | reverse complement strand
GTAGAAGGTGTTGCGATCCTCCGGTCGGTCCGGCGGCGGCGGAGGGAAGCGGCGCTCGAGCGCGAGGTATGCCTCGTTGACGAGCACGGACGCCTGCATGGTGTCGCCGTAGCGGCCGACGAATCGCGCGCGTCCGGCGAGGCGGCGCAGCTCCTCGTGGATCGCGGCGTACAGCTCCGACTTCGCGCTGGCGTCGCCGCGCCGGGCGTCCTGGATGAGTCGCGTGATGTCGTTCATGTCCGGCGTAAGAACCGCGGGCGCCCAGTATACGTGGCCGTTCCGGGCGGCCTGGCAGGAAACACGCCGAAATCGCTGACCGCCGCGACGTCGCTCGTCCTCTAACGGGCGGGGACGCCTGCTCGGCGAGCGGGCGTCCGGTGAAACGCGACCGGATGAACGATCAACCCGACTGGAGACCCGCCATGACCCGACAGCGCCTGTCTTGCACCGCCATCGCCGCATGCCTCCTCGTGGGCCACGTTGCCGCATCCGGCGGCGGCGACTCGGGAGCGTCGGAGGAGTTGCTCCTCGTCGGCAACCGCGTCGGCCACGCCATCCCGGCCTTCGACGTCGAGACGCCGGCGTACCGCTTCGACTTCGTGCCCGGGCGGCTTGCGTTTCCCCTCGGAATCGTCTTCGACGCGAGCGGCGACCTGTACGTGGCGAGCGACGGTAACGCGAGCGTGCGTCGCTACGCCGCCTCGACCGGCGCGTTCAAGGGCCTGTTCGTGGGCACGAGCAGCGGCGGTCTCCGGCGCTGTGTCGACCTGGCCTTCGGACCTGACGACAACCTGTACGTCCTCGACCACGGTGACGATCGCATCCTTCGGTTCGACGGCACGACCGGCGCCTATCTCGACGACTTCGTGCCGGTCGGCAGCGGCCTGATGGGGTCGTCCCAGTTCGCGTTCGGCCCGGACGGCGATCTGTACGTCACGGACGTTCTGGCGGATGCCATTCTGCGCTTCGACGGCGAGACGGGGTCGTACTCCGGCGTGTTCGTCGAATCGCCGGGCGGCCTGTTCCTGGCGTTCGGCCCCGACGGCGACCTCTATGTCAGCGGTAGGGACAACGTGGTCCGCTACGACGGTCGGACAGGCGCGTTCATCGACGTGTTCGTGGAGCCGGGCGCGGGCGGCATCGACCGAGTGGGCGACCTGACCTTCGCTCCCGGCGGCGACCTGTTCGTGATCAGCGACACGAGCGTCTACCGCTTCGCGGCCGGGACGGGCGACTTCGTCGAGGTGTTCGTGACGTCGGAGGCGAGCGGGATCGAAATCGCTCTCGATCTCACGTTCGGTCCGGACGGCGACCTGTACGTGTGCGACCGCGACCTTGACACGGTGTTGCGCTACGACGGTGAGACGGGCGAGGCCCGGGGGGCGTTCCCGCAGCCCGATCCGTCGAACGGCGGTCTGCGAAACCCCCGGACCATGCTCATCGGGCCGGACGATGCGCTGTATGTCGCGAGCGGCGACACCGACGAGGTGCTGCGCTACAGCGCCACGACCGGCCGGTTCCGCGACGTCTTCGTGGCGGCCGGCGCGGGCGGGCTCCTGGGCCCGCGCGGGATGATCTTCGACGCGAGCGGCGACCTGCTCGTGAGCAGCCGAACGACGGACAGCATCCTGCGCTATGACGGCGCGACGGGAGACTTCGTCGGCGTGTTCGTCCCCTCGGGCTCGGGCGGTCTCGTCGATCCCCAGGATATCGAGTTCGGGCCCGACGGACACCTCTACGTGTGCAGCTTCTCGAACGGCGCCGTGTCCCGGTACGACGGCCACAGCGGC
>CAZXBB010000027.1:0-5381 GCA_964638815.1 uncultured Isosphaeraceae bacterium | reverse complement strand
CCCTGTCAGAGCACAGGACCGGGGCACACCGGAGGCCGGCCGTGTCACGGAGGCCGGCCGTGCCACGGAGGCCGACGGTGTTACGGAGGCCGGCGGTGTCACGACAACGTGTGCCCCGGTCCTTGGCTCGGCAAGGGCCGGGTGGGGTCCGCGCGTCGTTCCGTGCCCGTCGTGCATTCGTGCACCACCCGGCCCTGTCAGAGCACAGGACCGGGGCACACCGGCACCGCGATGAGGTGGCCGTTCACTCCGCAAGCGTCTGGCGTTTCCCGTTCCCCGTTCCCCGTTGTTCAATTGACCGTTCCGAGGTTCCCGACTCCCCGTTCCCGGTTCCCCATTTCGCCGGACCAACCCGACTCCAGCCTCTTCGATGGCGCCCGGATCGACGAGCTCAGGATGGCCACGGTGCGCGACCGGCGGACGCACGTCGTGCACGCCGCACGCACACGTCAGGCCGTCCCGCGCCCCTCGTACGCCCGCGGCCCGATCGGCTTTGCGGGGTTCCCCCCGTAGATCGTCCACGGCTCGAGGTCGCCGAAGGCGCACCCGCGCGCGCCGAGCAACGCTCCCTCGCCCACGGTCACGTCCGGCCCGACGAATGCGTCCGCGGCGATCCACGCATCCGCTCCGATTGTGATCGGCGGACGCAGCAGCGGCAGATCGGGCTTCGTGTAGTCGTGCGACCCAGCGCACAGGTGCACGCGCTGGCTCACGGACGCGCGGTCGCCGAGCCGCACCGGGCCGAGACAGTACGCGACGGTGAAATCGCCGAGGCAGGTGTTGCTTCCCATCGCGAGGTTCCACGGGCACTCGACGCGGACGGTGCGCCGGACCAGCGCAGACGACGAGAGCGTCGCGCCGAACCGCCGGAGCAGGAACCGACGCCAGCGGTACGCCGTCGGCGGTGACAGGCGGAAGAGCGTCGCCTGGACGATCGCCCACAGCAGGCGGCCGACCTTCTCTCGCGTCGTGTAGGGGCTGACGTGACGATGCTCGGGGCGCTCGCTCATGATGCCGCGCGCTCCGTCGCGTCCGCCTGCCGCAGCTCGATGATCTTCAGCGAGATGAGCAGCTCGTACGCCGAGAGGAAGAGGCAGAACCGGAAGCCGGTGACGCCGTCGAGGAAGCCGAGCCGCAGCACGTACATGAAGAGGAAACGGAAGAGCCACTTCATCGGCAGCCGCGGATAGACGTAGTGCTTGATCCAGCGTCGTCGCTGGAGCGGATCGCCGAAGAGCTTCGCGTCAAGCGTGCCCCGGTGCCCATCGCGCATCCCGCGCACGATCTCCTTCGCCTCGAGCGTCGAGTACGTGTTGTGCTTCGCCATGTACTCGTGGATGCCGCGCCGGTCATAGTGCTCCATGTGGCCCCGCAGGTAGCCCGTCGGACCGTCCACGATCATGTGCTCGTGCACCTCGCGCTCCTCGTAGCGGGCGCGACCGCGCTTGAAGAACCGGAGGTTCCAGCTCGGGTAGTAGCCGCAGTGACGGATCCGTCTGCCGAGGAAGATGAAGTAGCGGTTGACGTGGAAGCCGGCCTCGCGCGTCTGATCGAGAGGTCGCGTCGCGATCGCGAGAATCTCGTCCCGAAGCGGCGGGAGGATCGCCTCGTCCGCGTCGAGGATGAAGATCCAGTCGGCCTTCAGGTCGAGGTGGTCGAGGGCCCAGTTCTTCTGCCGCGCGTACCCGAGCCAGGGCCGGATCACCGTGTTCGCCCCGTACGACCCGGCGATCGCGCGCGTCGCGTCGGTCGATTCCGAATCCACCACGTGAACGGCGTCCGCCCACTCCGCGACGCTGGCCAGCGCGTGGGGCAGGTTGATCGCCTCGTTGAAGGTGGGAATCACGACCTCGATGTTGCTGTCGGGCATGGGCGGGCATGGGCCGGGCGGTCCGGGCATGGGCCGGGACGGCCGGGACGGCCGGGACGGGCATGGGCGGAGACAGAATGGCGGTCCGGCAGAAGCGCTTTCCCCGACCCCGCGTCGCTCGCGCTCCGTACTTATCGACCTGTCCCGGCGTTCGGTCAAATAGCCCGAACGGGAGTCGAGTCGTTCCCGGCCGATTCGATGGCCGGGCGAACGTTGATCGAAGTGGCCCGGCCGTCGCGGCCCGCCGATATGATCTCTTCCCCCCAACGGGGACGCGGAGGAAAGCCGGGCTTATCGGAATCGGAGGAGGGCACCGCTTTGATCGTTCTCAGCATCCACGACGGCCACGACGCCGGCGCCTGTCTCGTCCGGGACGGGAAGCTGGTGCTGCATAGCTCGGAAGAGCGGCGCGTCAACAAGAAGAACGTCAACGGGGTTCCCCGCGAGTCCATCAAGGCACTGTTCGAGCGAACGGACATCGGCCCCGCCGACGTGGACCTCGTCGCTGTGTGCGGCATCATCCGCAACATCTCGCCGATCACCGCCTCGAACCGGTACGACCTCCGCTACACGATCTGGAACTCGCTCGCCGGCCTCGCGCGGTCCGAGGCCGCGACGCGGCTCGCGCGCAAGGTCCTCCCGAAGCTGCGCCGGCGGAAGTACATCCTCGACTTCCTCGAGGAGGCGGGCATGGGCCGCGTGCCCGTACGGTACTACGACCACCACCTCTGCCACGCCGCGTGCGCGTACCATCACCGCCCGTGGGAGGGCGACGCGCTCGTGCTGACCCACGACGGCGCCGGCGACGGGCTGTGCGCGACGGTGAACGTCGGCTCCGGTCACGACATCAGGGTCGTCGCGCAGACGCCGAAGTTCCACAGCCTCGCGAACCATATGTATTCGTCCATCACGTCGCATCTCGGCCTGAAGCCGTGGGAGCACGAGTACAAGATCATGGGCATGGCGCCCTACGGCCTGCCCGAGTACTGCGCGCCGATCCTCCGCGAGATGTTCGACGTCGAGGGGCTGCACTTCCGGAACAGGACCGGGCGCACCATGAAGGGCATCCGCAGCCTCTTCCTGAAGAAGCTCGCCGGACAACGTTTCGACAATCTCTCCGCCGGCTGCCAGAAGGTGTTCGAGGAGCTCATGCTCAAGTGGGTGACCAACGCCGTCGAGGCGACCGGCGTCCGCAACGTGTGCGGCGCGGGTGGCGCGTTCCTCAACGTCAAGGCGAACCAGCTCATCCGCGAGACAGGGCCGGTGGACGCCTTCTTCGCCTACCCGGCCAGCGACGACGGCGGCGTGCCGATCGGCGGCGCCCTGCTCGGCTACCTCGATCTCTGCCGGGAGAGGGGCGTGGACCCCGCGCTCGACCTGCCCCGTGACATGTACCTCGGCCTGGACTTCTCCGAGGAGGAGATGGAAGCCGCGATCCGGAGCAAGGGGCACCCCTTCGAGCGGATGGACGATCCGGCGGACGAGGTGGCGGCCCTGCTCGCCGAGGGCCGGATCGTCGCCCGTTTCGACGGTCGCGAGGAGGTCGGCCCGCGGGCGCTCGGCAACCGCACGATCATGGCCGACCCGCGGAACCTCGGCGTCATCCGCAAGCTCAACTTCGCGATCAAGCAGCGCGATTTCTGGATGCCCTTCGCGGCCTCGATTCTCGAGGAGGACGCCGCACGCTACATCCGGGACTGCTCCGACTGGCCCTACTGGATGATCGACGCCTTCCACACGACGCCCCAGGCCGAAGAGGATCTCATCGCGGGCCTGCACCCGATGGACCTGACCGTCAGGCCGCAGCTCGTCAACGAGATGAATCCGGGTTACCGCGACATCATCCGTGCCTTCAAGACGCGGACCGGCGTCGGGGCGATCCTCAACACGAGCTTCAATCTCCACGGCTCGCCGATCGTGGGCACGCCGGAGATCGCGCTCGACACGCTCGACAACAGCGCGCTCGACGCGCTCGTGCTGGGCCCGTTCCTGGTGCAGCGCCGGACCGAGGCCCCGTCACGGTCGCGGGTGCAGGAGCGGGTGCCCCAGACGGTTTAGACGTATTCTGGTGACGATGACCGACCGATCAAACGACGCCGAATCGCGCGTCGTCATCCTGAACCAGTACTACGTTCCGGACGTCGCCTCGACCGGGAACCTCCTCTCGGAGCTGGCCGAGTACCTCGTCAACCACGGGAGCGAGGTGAGCGTCATCACGTCGCAGCCGTCGTACGGACCGCCGGAGACGTGGCGCGAGTGCCCGCGGTTCGCGATCGAGGACGGCATCCGCGTCACGCGGCTCTGGACGACGCGGTTCTCGAAGGACAGCGTTCTCGGGCGCACGTGCAACTCGCTCACGTTCCTGGTCCAGCTCGCGCTGCGGGTGCTCTTCCGAAAGAACCGCGGCGAGGTCTTCCTCTACACGACGAATCCCCCCTATCTCGGCGTGATCGGCGGCATCATCTCGATCATCCGCAGTCACCCGTACGTCGTCCTGCTGCACGACTCCTACCCGCAGCTCATGGTCGTCATCGGCCGGCTGCGCAAGGGCGGGATCGTCGAGCGGATCTGGCATGCGCTCAACCGCTTCATGTATTCGCGGGCGCGGCACACGATCGTGCTCTGCAAGAAGGCGAACGAGCTCGTGTGCGATACCTACGGGATCGACCCGGACCGCGTCGCCACGATCCACAACTGGGCCAAGGCGGACGAGCTCATCGTGAAGGACAAGGCGGAGAGCAACTTCGCCCGCGAGCATGACCTGCTCGAGCCCTTCACGGCGATGTACAGCGGCAACCTGGGCCTCTACTACGACTTCGAGACGATGCTGGGGGCGGCGGCGATGCTGAAGGGCGAGAAGTTCCGGCTGGTCTTCGTCGGCGGCGGCGGCAAGCGGGCCTGGCTCGCCCGGCAGATCGAGGAGCGGGAGCTCGACAACACGCTGCTGCTGCCGTACCAGCCGTTCGAGCGTCTCCCCGACTCGCTCGCGGCCGCCGACGCTTCGTTCGTCACGATCGACCGGGGCATCGAGGGCATCAGCTTCCCGTCGAAGCTGTACTCGTCCCTCGCCGTCGGCCGCCCGATCCTCGCCATCAGCGAGCCGGATTCCGAGCTCTACCACCAGATCGCGGACAACGGCGCCGGCTACTGGTTCGCGATCGGCGACTCGGAGGGCCTGGCGACCCGCATTCGCGAGATGATCCGCGACCCGGAGAGCTGCCGCGAGATGGGGCGGAAAGCGCGGCAGCTCCTGGAAGAGCGCTACACCTGCGAGGCGTCGGCCGCGCAGTACGACCGCGTGCTGCGCAGCGCAGCGCCGGCGGTGGAGTCGCTCGCGCAGCCGAACGACCGGTGACCGGTGACCGGTGATGCGACGACGCTCCGAAGCCGTCGTTCCATAGGTGGCCCACCCGGCCCTGTCCGAGCACAGGACCGGGGCACACTTCGTCTGTGTCACGCAACGAAGCTGTGAACACGAGCGCGCCGCGTGTGCCCCGGTCCTTGGCTCGGC
>CAZXBB010000026.1:0-22201 GCA_964638815.1 uncultured Isosphaeraceae bacterium | reverse complement strand
CACGCCGGTCGCGCGACCGGGCCCGGCCGCACGTCTTGCGCGGTTCCGCGCCGGCCTCCGCGCCGCAGCCGAGCGCCGGCTCTTCGGCGGCCTGCCGCCGGCGGAGGCGCGCGATGCGGTGCTGGACGCCCTGCTGTTCGGGAGCCGCGACCGCGACGGGGTGACCATCGGAGCCGCATTCCGGCGCGTGGGCCTCGCGCACCTCCTGGCGATCTCAGGCCTTCACCTCGGCATCCTCGTGGGAATCGTGCTGCTCGTCGCGGGCACGCGGGCCGGCGCCCGGCCGTGGCACGCCGGCCTCGTGGCGGCGGTGGTCCTCCTCTACCTCATGCTGATCGACGTGCGGCTGCCGGTGCTCCGCGCCGCCGTGATGACGACCGCCGGCGCGCTGGCCCGCGCCGGTCGGCGCCGCTGGCCGGGGTCGAGTCTCGTCGCGCTCAGCGGCGCGGCCCTCCTGGCGTGGCGTCCGCAGCAGCTCTTCGAGCCCGGCTTTCAGCTCAGCTTCGCGGTCGTCCTCGCGCTGGTTCACTACGGTCCGGGCGTGCGGGCGCGATGGTTCGGGCGAGAGGGCGTGGGCGCGACCGGAGGCGCAGCCGGGGGCGTGGGCGCATCCGGGGGGGCGTCCTGGAGAGTGTCCGGGGGCGGGGGCGGGGGCGGGGGCGGGGGCGGGACGCGCGACGCGACGACCACCTGGAGGGGGCTGCTGGCCCGGTGGCTCGGCGGCGCGTTCGCGACGGCCGTCCTGGCGTGGGCGGTCGCCACGCCCATCACGGTCTACCACTTCGGGACGATCTCCCCGCTGGCGGTTCCGCTGAGCGTCGTCGCGATTCCGATCCTGACGGCGCTGCTCGCGGTCGGCTACGTGAAGATCCTCGTCGCCACCCTGCTTCCGAGCGCGGCCCTCGTCCTCGGTGTCGCGCTCGTCGCGCTGGCGGACGCGCTCGTCACGCTCGTGGAGATCACCGACGCGTGGCCCGGGTCGGTGGTGCACGTTCCGCGTCCCGCCCCCGCCTGGGCGATCGGCGCGACGGCATGGTCGGTGGCGTGGGCGCGGGGGAGCGTCACCGGGCGCGCGCGGCGGTGCGCGTGGATCGGCGCGGGCGCCGCCCTGCTGCTGTGGCTCGCGTGGCCGACGCTGCCGCTGGCGACGCGACCGGATCTGCGGATCGACACGCTGGCCGTCGGCGACGGCACGTGTCACGTGCTGCGCAGCGCGGAGCGCGTAGCGCTCCTCGACGCCGGCTCCGCGACCAACGCCGACGCGGGGCGCACGCTCGTGGTGCCGGCACTGCGCGCGCTCGGCGTGCGCGCGATCGACTGGATCGCGATCAGCCACGCGAACCTCGACCACTTCTCGGCGGTGCCGGAGATCATGGAGGAGTACCCCGGGACGACCGTCGTCGTCACACGGCAGCTCGTCGAGGCCGGACGGGACGATCCCGGCGGCGCGGTCGCCTTCCTCCTCGCGTGGCTGTCGCGGGAACGCGCACCGCTGGAGGTCGCCCACGCCGGGGCGGTGCGCCGATTCGGCGCGGCACGGGTCCGGTGGCTCCACCCGCCGGCCGGAACGCGGGCGGAGCGTGAGAACGACAACTCGATGGTGATCGCCGTCGAGACGACGCACCGGCGCGTCCTCTTCACCGGCGACATCGAGCCCGCCGCCATCGCGCATCTCCGCGAGCGCGAGCCGTCGCTGACCGCCGACGTGCTGGAGCTTCCCCACCACGGCGCCTTCAGCCCGGAAGCGACGGCGCTGGTGCGCACGGTCGACCCGGCGCTCGTGCTCCAGTCCACGGGACACAGGCGGCTCGAGCGTGACGCGTGGGCAACGCGGCTGGCGGACCGGCACCGTCTCGTGACCGCCCGCGACGGGGCGTGCCGCGTCGAGATTACGGGCCGCGCGATGCGGTTCGCCGTCCATGGCGGGGACTGGGTTCCGCTCGAATGAGCGGCGGCTACCATCACCGCATGAGGAAGATCAGTGCTCGCACCGTCGCCGTCGCGCTCGCGCTCCTGGCCGCCGTCCCGTTCGCCTCGTGCGACGCCGGCTTCCCCCCGGAGCCCATCGCGCCGGTCCGCGACGACGGCGCCGCCGCCGCCGGACTGCCGCTGGCGGAACTGCGTCCGGCGTTTCCGCGTCTGACCTTCACGCGACCCGTCGATCTGCAGGTTCCCGACGACGGCACCAACCGGATCTTCGTCGTCGAGCAGGCCGGGCGGATACTCGTCTTCGAGAATCGGCCGGATGTCGAGAGGGCCGAGGTCTTCCTCGACATACGCGAGCAGGTGCGCGACAGGCACAACGAGGAAGGTCTGTTGACGCTGGCGTTCCACCCGGACTACCGCACCAACGGCCGGTTCTTCGTGTACTACACGGCGTCGGACCCGCGCCGCGGCGTGCTGTCGCGGTTCACCACGCGCACGGACGAGCCCGGCCGGGCGCTCGCGACCCCGGAAGAGGTGATCCTCGAGATCGGCCAGCCCGACGGCAACCACAACGGCGCGACGGCCGCGTTCGGACCCGACGGCTATCTCTACCTCAGCCTCGGCGACGGAGGCTCGGCGAACGACCCGCACCGCCACGGCCAGGATCTCTCGACGCTCCTCGCGACGATCCTGCGTATCGACGTCAACCGCCGGTCGGACGACACGGCCTACGCGATCCCGCCGGACAACCCCTTCGTCGATCGTCCGGGCGCGCGCGGCGAAATCTGGGCGTACGGGCTGCGCAACGTCTGGCGCATGAGCTTCGACCCGGTGACCGGGGAGCTGTGGGCCGGTGACGTCGGTCAGAACCGGTACGAGGAGATCGATCTCATCACGAAGGGCGGCAACTACGGGTGGAACATCCGCGAAGGCATGCACGACTTCGCGAGCGGCACGCCCGCGGACCCGATGATCGATCCGATCGTCGAGTACCCGCGCAGCCAGGGCATCTCCGTGACCGGCGGCGTCGTCTGCCGCGACAAGGCCAACCCCCGCCTGCACGGTGCGTATCTCTACGCCGACTACGTGAGCGGTCGCGTCTGGGCACTGCGCCACAAGGACGGCAAAGTCACCGCGCACCGCGAGATCGTCGCGACACCGGGGAAGTCGATCTCGTCGTTCGGATACGGGCCCGGCGGCGAGGTGTACGTGTGCGCGTTCGATCGCATGAACGGGACAAAGGGGCGGCTCTACCAGGTCGTCGAGCGCGACGGCGGCTGACGCGCATGACGCCCGTGACGTCCGGACGCGCATGACACCCGGAGCGGGCTAGCCCGAACGCCCGGAGGCCTACCCGCCCGACCGCATCGCCTCCTCCACGATGCGTTCCGGCAGAGGCTCGCCCTCGAGGTTCCAGAACGGCACCTTCTTTCCGTTCACCCAGAAGAAGGGCAGACCGGTCAGGCCCAGTCGCTTCGCGGCGGTCGCGTCCTCATTGATCGCGGCGGCGACCTCGGGGGATTCCATTTCGATGAAGAGCGCGTCGGGGTCGAGCCCCATCCCCGCGGCCGCGGCGCGCAGCGTGGCGTCGCTGAAGGTCGGAATGTTCGCGAAGAGCCACTCGTGCATGCGCCAGTACACGTCCGCCCCGCCGAGACGCCCCGCTGCTTCGGCGGCCTGCGCCGCGCGGCACGCGTTCGGATGCATCGTGCGCGACGCGGCCCCGTTGCACGACTGGTCGATGGGGTAGTGACGGAAGGCGTAGTGCACGCCCGGCGCGTTGCCGATGACCGCGCGCACGCGGCGGTCGAGCTCGGCGGTGTACGGCTCCTGGTAATCGCCCCAGATGACGACCTGCCCGGGCGCGTTCGCGTCCCCGAGCGTCCAGGCCGAGGTGTCGGGCGGCATGCTGACGACGCGGCTCTCACGCCAGTCGCGGATGTGCTTCTCGAGCGCGTTCGGCGGCCGGTCCCAGGCGGCGGTGCGCGCGGGCGGGTTCGTCGCCGCCACCTGGTCCACCGCCTTGATGAGCGCGTCGGGCGCCCGCCAGCCGAGCAGCTCCACACCGTTGATGAAGATCATCGGCGTCTGGCGGAGCCCCAGCCCGATCGCTTCCTCGATGTCCTCGAGCACGAGACGCAGCGGCTCGTCGCTCTGCATCCGGCTGAGGAACGGCGCGGGATCGAACCCGAGCTCGACCAGCCCGCTGGGGATCTCCGCGTCGGTGAAGCTCCCGCCGCGATCAAAGAGCCAGTGGTGCATCTTCCAGAACGCGTCGTTGCCGCCGATCATCCCGGCCGTCTCCGCGGCCCGGGCGGCCCAGCACGCATTCGGGTGCAGGTTGCGGCTCGCGTCCACGAGCCGGTTGCAGTCCATGCAGAACGGGAAGTGTTTGGCGGAGAACGAAACGTCGTCGCGGTTCGCGAGCACCTGTCGCGCCTGCTGCTCGATCTGGCGGCAGTCGGGGCACTGGTAGTCCGAGATGATGACGATGCGGATCGGCGCCTCCTCCGGACCGAGGCGGTAGCGGCCGGTGAAGGGCGGTCCCGGCGGCGGGGCCTCGCCGTCCGGCGCCTTCGCGCCGTCGACGATCTGCTTCGTCGATGCGTCGAGATCGCGCTCGTCGGACGCGCGGATCGCGCCCTCGTGCCGGAAGTGCGCAAACGCGAGAACGGCGCTCGCGACGACGAAGCCGCCGGCGAACACGCCGAGCGACAACCCCGGATTCGGCTGAGGCGCGGCGTCCTCCGTGACTCGCCGGCCGCCGATCTCGAGCAGCGCCGCGAAGGTGAAGTTCGCGACGTGGACCGCGAAGCAGTAGGGGCAGAGATAACCGCCCTGCACCATCGCGCCGACGAGCACGATCGACGCGACGGCGCCGAGACGGACGACCCAGCGGAGCGCCGCCGGCACCAGGCCCGAACGCGCGAACCACGCGGCGAGCAGCCCGAGGAAGTACGCGACCCCCACGTAGGAGGTCGGCCAGCCGAGGCCGGGGACCTTCCCCCAGACGCTGTTGACCGCGCGGCCGCACGCGCTCTCGAGCCCGCAGCCCGGCAAAGGGACGCTGCCGAGACTCTGAATCGCCAGGAGCAGCGACGCGCCGGCCGCGATCAGCAGCAGCACGGCGCCGACGGTGACCCGCACGGCGCCCGTCGAGGCCCATCGCGCCTGCCGGGCCGCCCGCTTCTCCAGTTCCTCGCGACGCTGCTGGCGCCGCTGCTTACCGGTCGTTGCCTGTTTCATGACGATCGGGTTCCGCCTACATGCGACGCGGCGCTTCGATGCCGAGCAGGTCGAGCCCGTCGGCGAGGACGCGCCGCGTCAGGTTGCACAACGCCAGTCGCGCGTCGCGGATTGCGGGATCTTCCGCCTTCAGAACGGGACAGTGCTGGTAGAACGCGCTGTACGCGCCGGCGAGATCGTAGAGGTACGCACAGAGGCGGTGCGGCTCGAGGGTGCGTGCGACGTCGGCGACGGTCCCGCCGTACCGCAGCAGCACGAGGGCGAGCGTCTTCTCCTCGGGGGCATCGACCGCGAAGTCCTCCGGGGCGATCTCGTCGGTGAGCGGGAGGCCGGCGCGCGCGAAGATCGAGCAGATCCGGGCGTGCGCGTACTGGAGGTACGGGCCGGTGTTCCCCTCGAACGCGACCATGCGATCCATGTCGAACACGTAGTCGCGCACGAGGTCGTTCGAGAGATCAGCGTACTTGACCGCGCCGATGCCGACGGCCCGACCGGTCGCGGCGAGCTCGTCCTCGGGCAGTCCGTGCGTCGGGGCCTTCGGATCGGCGGCGCGGACGCGCACCGCCTCCACGCCGCGCTCGCACGCCTCGTCGAGCAGCGACTTGAGCGTCACGTTATCGCCGGCACGGGTCTTCAGCGGGCGCTTGTCCGCGCCGAGCACCGAGCCGAAGGGCAGGTGAATCAGCTCGGCCCGGCCGCCGTCCGGCGTGCGGTCCCAGCCCATCAGACGCACCGCGTCGAAGACGTCGCGGAAGTGATCGCGCTGACGGGCGTCCACGACGTAGATGATGCGGTCGGCGCCGAGCTCGTGCGCGCGGTAGCGCACGGCGGCCAGGTCGGTCGTGGCGTAGAGGAATCCGCCGTCGGACTTGCGGATCAGGAGCGGCCGCTCGCGGTCGGCGAACGGAACGACGAGCGCGCCGTCGTCCTCCTTCGCGATGCCGGCGCCGACCCAGGCGTCGATGACGCCCTCGAGCCGGTCGCGGTAGAACGACTCGCCGCGGTTGTTCTCGGGGCCGAGCCGCACGTTGAGCAGCCCGATCGCCTCGTAGAGCGCCCGCAGCGTGCAGTCGATGAGGCGATGCCAGTCGCGGTCGAGCTCGGGGTCGCCGCGCTGGAGGCGGACGAGCGTGGTCTTCGCCGCCTCGAGCGCCTCGGCGGCGCCGGCGTTCTGCTCCTCGAGCTCGGCGATGCGGTGCGGTCCCGCGCCGAGCGCGCGCGCGGCCTCGAGCCCGCGCGGATCGCCCTTCGTGGCGAGCTGCGCCGCGCGGTACGCCCGATCGAGGGCCGCCAGCTCGAGCGTCTCGAGGTCGACGCGGGCTTCGCGCAGCTCGTGGAGCACCATCGCGATCGGCAACCCCCAGTCGCCGAGGTGGTTCTCGCGGTACACCTTCCGGCCGCGTCGCTCGAGCACGCGTCCGAGCGCGTCGCCGATGATCGTTGACCGCAGGTGCCCGACGTGCATCTGTTTCGCCACGTTGACGGCGCACATGTCGATCACGATCGGGTGCGGGTCGTCGTCCGGCGGCACGCCGAGCCCGGCGCCGCCCGCGGCCATCGCGCCGAGCATCCGGGCGAGGGCGTCCGGCCGGAGCCGCAGGTTGATGAACCCAGGTCCCGCGAGCTCGGGCGGCTCGGCGATGACGCCGAGGTCCGCGGCCTCGACGATCCTGGCGGCGACGTCGCGCGGCTTCATCCCGACCCGCTTCGCGAGCGCCATCGCGCAGTTCGCCTGGAAATCGCCGAACTCGGGGTTCTGGCTGGCGCGGATGACCGGGTCCTCGTCCGCGAAGTCGTCGCCGAGCGCCGCGTGGATGGCGGCACGCAGAGCGCTGTCGAGCATCGCGATCGGGTCCGCGGATGTCGCGGCGGCTTCGGTGGCCATGGGGCGGAGTATAGGTCTTGCGCCGGATCGCGCCTTCCGGATCAGCGGGCACGATATGCGGACCCCGACCGGGGAGCCCCGACGCGGGAACCGCCGTTATCACGTTATCATGCCCGTCCCATGCCCAGCCACACCACCGAGCCGACGACGGCGATCGAGAAACGGGACCTCTGCGGCGACCTGCCGCACCGGCCGCGCGTGCTGCTCGGCAAGATGGGGCTCGACGGTCACGACCGCGGCGTCAAGCTGATCGCGCGCGCGATGCGCGACAGCGGCGTGCACGTGATCTACTCGGGTCTCTGGCAGACGCCGCGGAGCCTTGCGATCTCGGCCCGCGACGAGGACGTCGACTGCATCGCGTGCTCGATGATGAGCAACTCCCACCTCGTCCTGGTCCCGAAGCTCATCGAGGAGTGCCGGAACCTCGGCCGGCCTGACATGATCGTCAACGTCGGGGGCATCATCCCGCAGGAGGACATCGCCGCCCTCAAGGAAGCCGGCGTGCGGCAGCTCTTTCACACGGGGACGAGCCTCGAGCAGATCGTCGGGTCCGTGCGCGACGCGACGCGTGCGTACGCGCCGCTCACGAGCGACAGCCCCGCGGCCGTCCTCGCGCGCGACATCAGCCTCGCGCACGAGGGAAAGCTGCGCCCGGACGCGCCGATGCGCCGGCCGGCGCGAGTCGTCGGCCTCACCGGATCGCCCGGCGCCGGCAAGAGTACGCTGGTCGCGGCGATGGCGGCCGAGGCGGTGCGGCGCGGCGACCGGATCGCGGTGGTGGCGTTCGACCCGATGAGCCCGATCACGAACGGGGCCCTGCTCGGCGACCGGCTGCGCGTCGACTTCAACATGGTGGACGAGAGCGTCTTCTACCGATCGCTCGCCATCCGCGGCGAGGACTACGCGACGCTGCCTGACGTCGTGAACCTGATCGGCGGCGCGGGCTTCGACAAGCTCGTCATCGAGACCGTCGGCGCCGGCCAGAACGAGGTGCGGATCCGCTCGTACGTGGACAACACCGCCGTCGTCGTGGTGCCGGGGATGGGCGACGCCGTGCAGATGGACAAGGCCGGCATCCTCGAGATCGCGGACGAGTTCGTCATCAACAAGGCCGATTTCGCCGGCGAGAGCAAGCTCAAGCGCGAGCTGCTCGACATCGCGGCGGGACGCGCGATCTACGAGACGATCGCGACGCGCGGGCAGGGCGTGGTCGAGCTGTTCGAGGGTCTGTTCGGGGGTCAGTCCGAGGGTCAGTCCGAGGGTCAGTCCGAGGGTCAGTCCGGGGGTCGGTTCGGGGGTCAGTCCGAAGGTCAGTCCGGAAGCCCCCGAGGTCCCGGCTCCTGAGTCTCGGGACGGTGAGCGTCCCGGCGGACCTGCGGGAGCGGGAGACGCCGCGAACGCGCCGGCGGATCATTCGCCGCGCATCGCCTCCTCCGCCACAGTCAACGGCGAGACCGCGGCGCCGCCTTCGCGTCCGGGCGGCGCGAGGTACGCCGATGTGCCGTCGGCCACGATGTCCGCGCCGTAGGGGGCCGGGCCGAGCACGTGGTAGTCGAGCCTGTGCACGCCCGCCCGGGCCGCTTCCGGGTCATCGGGGACGCGCAGGAAGACGACGTCCCACATCTCGATGCTGAACGTGTCGGCTGAGGGATCCACGGTGACGTTCGCGCTCTTCGCGGCGATCAGCATCGGTCCGCAGTGAACGTGGAAGTCATCGAAGCGTCCGGAGACCGGATCGACCCCGGTCGCCCGGATGCGCCACGGGCCCAGCATTCCCGCGTCGGGCGGAGCGCCGGGGCGCCCCGCCGACAACGCGATCTCCCGGATCGTGCGGATCACGTAGCTCACCGGGTACGTCTTCCCCGGCGTGAGCAGCAGCGCGGCGGTGCCCGCGATGATGAAGCCCGCTCCCGCGAGCGGGAGGAGCAGGTGGGCGCGGGACGCGCCGCGGGCGAGGCGGGAACGGGCTTGACGTCGGTTCATCCACCCGGGTTATCGGGACGGGATCGAGGGATCTTGAGCGCGACTCGGTCCCAGGCTCGGGATCCGCCTCAGTGCGATGCTCCTGGACGTGGCGAGGAGGTCGACCCGACGCCGTACTCGACGCCTGCAGCGAGGATTCGACGACGAAGTCCATGGCGGAGATGATGAAATCGATGCCCCACCCCGGCCGCACGCTCCGCGACGCCATCGCCCGGCACACCGTCGTCTGCCCCGGCGCATTCAACGCGCTGGTCGCCCGCTCCGTCCGCCGCGCCGGCTTCGAGGCCTGCTACATCTCCGGCGGGGCGACCGCGAACTGCGCGGGCTACCCGGATATCGGCCTCATCACGCTCACCGAGATGTGCCGGACGATCCGCGAGGTGGCGACCGCCGCCCGGATCCCGGTGGTCGTGGACGCGGACACCGGGTACGGCGAGGTCGAGTGCGTCGTCCGCACGGTGCGCGAGTACGACGCCGCCGGCGCCGCCGCGCTGCATCTCGAGGACCAGGTCTTCCCGAAGCGGTGCGGGCATCTCGGCGGCAAGACGCTCGTGCCGACCGGCGACATGGTCGAGAAGATCGGTGCCGCCTGCGCACACCGGCCGCATGCCGACCTCGTCGTCATCGCCCGCACCGACGCCCGCGGCGTCAACGGCATGGCGGACGCCATCGAGCGGGCGAACGCGTACCGCGCCGCCGGCGCCGACATGATCTTTCCCGAGGGGCTCGAGAGCGAGGACGAGTTCCGGACGTTCGCCCAAGGTTCGCCCGGGCCGCTGCTCGCGAACATGACCGAGTTCGGCAGGACCCCGGACCTCCCCGCCGCCCGGTTCGGCGAGCTCGGCTACCGCCTCGTGATCTACCCGCTCAGCATGATGCGGCTGGCGATGGGCCACGTGGAGCGCGGGCTCGCGGAGCTGAAGACCCGCGGCACCGTGCGCGGGCTGCTCGGCGAGATGCAGCCGCGCAACGATCTCTACGATCTGCTCGATTACGAGCCTGACGAGCAATGGAACGTCGGCGCGAAGTAGCTCGCGCGGGGTCCGGTCATTCCCCGGTGCCCGAGCCCCCGGCGCCCGAGTCCCCGGCGCGCGTGTTCCCGGCGGTCGCGTCCCCGGCGTCGCGTCGCGCGACGCGGGACCGCTCGGGACGCGGCCCGCGCGGCTCGTCGTTCTCGCCTTCCACCGCCGATGCCATCTGCACCTGCGATTCGATCCGCTCCGACGACGGCTCGTGCAGCAGCACGCGATCGCCCGCGGAGAGCCCGTCGTTGATCTCGATGTACAGCTCCGACGAGCGGCCGAGCGCGACCTCGCGCTGGCTGTAGCCGCGGCCGTCGGGAACGTACACGAACGACGCCCGTCCCTTGCGGAACACGGCCTGGATCGGGATGTGCAGCGCCTCCCGGACGTTGTCAACGAGAATCGTCGCCTTGCACCGCATCGACGGCTTGAGACCGAGTCCCACGGTGTCCTTCAGGGCGATCTTCACGGTGTAGTCGCGACGGTTCGGATCGCGCCAGCCGCCCGATTCGGCCAGGACGCCGACGCTCAGCACCTCTCCCTCGAGCGTCCGGTCCGGGACGGCGTCGGAGACGACGGTCGCCCGCTGCCCTTTCGCGATCTTGCCGCTCAGCGCCTCGTTCACCTTCACCTCCGCCACCATCCGCGAGGTGTCGGGGAGGATCATGACCGTCTCGTTGCGCCGCAGCTCGGTGCCGACCTGGGGCACCTCGTCGCTCCCGCCCCGCCCCCCGCGACCGGAGAGGCTCGCCCAGTACACGACGAGCCCGTCCTGCGGCGCCTTGACAATGCAATGCTCGAGCTGCGCCTCGTGCTTGACGAGGCGATCCTCGGCGCTCTGGAGCTGGTATTCCTTGCTCGCGACATCGCTCTCGAGACGCGTGATGTCGTTCGCGTGACGCTGGCCGATGCGCTCCCGCTCGTCGATCGCCTGCTTGAGATCGGACTCGAACTTGGCGCGATCCTGTTTGTACGTGAAGTTCTCGTACACCTCGATCGCGAGCCTGGCCTGGTCGAGGCGGCTGCGCGCCTGGATCATGCGGATCTCGTCCTGCTGGAACTCGTCCTTGCTGATGAACTCCCGCGCCAGGAGATCGACGGACGCCTCGAACCGCGCCGCCAGACGCTCGTAGTCCTTCTCGGCCGTCTCTCGCTCGAGGGCCAGGCTCTGGCGCATCGAGACGACCTCGCCGTCCTCCCACGCCCGCAGCGCCAGGCGGGCGAGCTCGATCGTGAGGTCGGCCTTCGCGATCTCGGAGGCGTTCGCGTGCCTCTTGATCTCGAGGTTCGACTGGGCGGTGACGAGCGCGTTCCGCGCCGTGTTCACCGTGTCCCGCGCGTCGTCCACGCGCTGCCTGACCTCTTCGTCGTTGATCCGCAGCAGCACGTCGCCCTTCCTGACCGACGTGCCTTCTTCGATGATCTCCGTAATGGTCGCCCGCGTCTCGAGCTTGTTGACGATTTCGGTCTGCTTCAGCGCGGCGAGCTCGCCCGAGGCCGGGACGGTGATGTCGAATCCGCCGATCCTCGCGCTGAAGAGCTCCCGACGACCCGACTCGACCTCGCCCGGGGAATCGTTGATGAAGACGAGGACACCGCCGGCGAGCAGCGCGAGGACGGCGATCGAGATGACGATCGTGCCGATCGCGAGCCCCCGGCGGGGGCAGCGGGGCCGGGGGGCCCGGGGGGGCCGGGGGCGGGCGTGCAGTTGCTCCATCGGTGACGGATCCTCTACAGACGAGTGATGCGGGTCATCCCGGGCGGACCATTGCGGACCATTAAGGTTAGGTCTCTTACCGGGGGGCTTCGACCCCGTTGCGGGACGGGATTCAGGGGGCGCCTGCGCTTCGGAACAGGTGACGCGGAACGGTGGCCCGGAACAGATGGCTCGGAGCAGGCGGCTCGGAGCAGGTGGCTCGGGAACTGGTGATTCGCGACCGGGAAGCCGGACATCCCTCGAACTTCCGCTCCCGCGGCGCGGCGAGCTCAGCCTCCGGCCTCCATCCCGCTCAGCGGCTCGATCCACCCGTCGTCCGCCACGCGGAGCTGCCCCGTCTCCAGCAGGTACAGCAGGACCGCCACCTCGAGGTCGCGACGGGCACTGTCGCGGGCATCGCGCGCCTGGAAGGTCGCGTTGATCGCGTCGGTCTTCTGCCGGATATCGGCGCGGGCGGGATCGGCCTCGATGCTCGCCTCGCGTTGCTCGGCGATCGCGACGTTCGCCTCCTGGATCTGGAGGCTGAACAGGGCCGAGTCGATGCCGCGCACCGCGCCGCGGACGGTGATCGCGATCTCGTCCCGGAAACGGTCGTAGCCGCGCTCCGCCCGGGCGAGGTCGATCTGACGCTGCCGCAGGGCGAGCCGCTCGATCTCGCGGTCGAGCGGCAGGTTGTACCGCAGACCGGCCGAGAACTCAGCGTCCTCGGTGTTGAAGCGCAAACCCTGCCGTTCGCGCTCGTCGTCCGTCCCTACCGTCACGGCCGCGGTGAGATCAAGATCGCCGAGCAGGTCGTTGCGGGCGTTCGCCACGGCCCGCTCCGCGTCCTCGAGCCGGTCGCGCTCCGTCTGGAGGTCGAGGCGGTAGCTCATGCCCGCCCGGACGGCGGTCTCCATGTCCACCCGCGGCGAGGGAAGATCGAGGCGGTCGGACTCGATCACGAGAGGCTGATCGACGGGCATGCCGATCCGAACCTTGAAGCGGTCGAGCGCCAGGCGGTAGCTCTCTCGCGCGCTGTTGAGCCGGTCGATGGCGTCGAGCGTCTGGTTCTTGGCTTCCGCCGCGTCGAACGGCGTGGACCGCCCCGCCACGTACAGCGCCTCCTGGCGCTCCTGGAGACTCTGGAAGCTCTCGACGCCGAGGCGCCGGTTCTCGATCTGCTGCTGGTTCACGATCAGGCCGAGGTAGTCGCGTGCGATGCTGAACAGGAACTCGCGGCGGAACCGCGCGAACGTGCGGGCGGCGTAGATCATGCTGCGCTCGGCCTGGATGCGATCCTCGCGCGCCGTCAGGCCCGCGCCGCGCAGCAGCGGGATGTCCGCCTCGAGGATGATCGCCGCCGTCTGGCTCGGCTCGCCCGCGACGCGCTGGTGCAGGTCCTCCGTCGCGTCGGCGAGCGCGCGGGCCGAGATCTCGCCGCCGTAGGGCAGACGCTGCGTCACCCGCAGCTCGTTCACGATGCTCAGCGACGTGTCGTACAGACTGTCGTCGCCGATGCCGTTGATCCTCGCCGAAACCTCGTCGAAGAAGCGAGGACCCCAGCGGTGACGCTCGGTGAGCAGACGCAGCGACGAGAGCACGAACTCCTCCTGCGCGAACCGGAACTCGCGGCTGGAGCGCACGGAGTAGGCGAGCGCCCCCTCGAGATCGAGACGCATCGCGTCCGCGGGCATCTCGCCGTATGCCTCCAGACGCTGCATGACGTCGTCGGCTTCGGCCTCCGCCCGCGCAGCGAACTCCAGTTCCCCGGCGGAGGGGTTGACGGTCGAAGGATTCTCCGAAGCCCACGCGGGCCGGTCGCGTCCCGACCCGATCCACGGCGTGGACTCGCCGCGGACGCCGATCGACGGCGCGGTCGGCTCGTTGATCGCGCGGGCCGTCTCGTCGAGAAGCGCGTCCACCTCGCGGTCGATCCGGTCGAAGCCGCCCTGGCAACCGGCGGCGAGCGCGACGGCGAGGGCGGGCAAAAGGCCCTTGCCCCGGGCGGATCGTTCTGGTCGGCGGAATCGAACCATGACGGATGGCGAAGAGTACCGGATCCGCCCGGTTCCCGTTGCATCGAGAGTTTCGCGTGGCGCCGGTATGCTGTGCGCCCGCGCCCCCGCATCCCCTTTCGCAGTGAGGAGACACCATGCCCGCCGTGAGCTTCAACGGCCAGAGCTTCAACATCGACGGCCGGCGGCTGTGGATCCTGGGTGCCTCGCTTCAGTACACGCGCATACCGCCCGCCGAGTGGAGCGCCCGCATCGCCGATGCGAAGCAGGCCGGGTTCAACACGATCGAGACCGCGTGCCCGTGGAACGTGCACGAGCCCCGCAAGGCGCGATACCACTTCGAGGGCGCCGCGGATCTCAAGCGATTCGTCACGCTGTGCGGGGCCGCGGGCATGCGGGTCATCCTCCGGCCCGGACCCTTCGTCGGCTCCGGGTTCGACGGCGGCGGGCTGCCGAGTTGGCTCGCCGAGGACGAGAACGTCGCGCTGCGCGAGGGCAACGAAGCGTTCCTCGAGCGCGTCACGAAGTACTTCCGGAAGCTCTTCCTGGAGGTCGTGGACCACCAGGCGACCAGGGACGGGCCCCTGCTGCTCGTGCAGGTCGAGCACGCGTGGACGTGCGCCAACGACGACCAGGCGGAGCGTTACCTGCGCGTGATCGCCCGCATCGTGCGCGAGTGCGGCATCGCCGTGCCCCTCATCAACGCGAACAACCTCTGGCTCGATCCCGCCGACACGATCGACACCTGGCGGGGCGACAGCGACCTCTTCGTCAACCTCCGCCAGCTCCGGATGATCCAGCCCGACGCGCCGCGACTGGTCAGCGCGTTCGAGGAGTCGTCGCTCCAGACGTGGGGCAACCCGCGCGCGGGGCTCGACGCCGGGACCGTCATGCGGCGGCTGGCGGAGGTGCTCGCGGCCGGAGCCCAGCCGATCGTGACCCCCTTCCACGGCGGCACGAACTTCGGCTTCCTCGGCGGACGCATCCCAGCGGGGGGAGCGGGCGGCGCGGGCGGAGCGGGCGGCGCCGTCACGACGGGGGCGGCCGCCGGCGCCCCGCTCGGTGAGGCCGGCGCGCGGAGCGACACCTACCGCCGCCTGCGTCCGCTCGTCACGTTCGCCGCCGAGTTCGCGCACGTCTTCGCGGATCTCGATCCCGAGTATCAGCCCGTGACGCTCGATCCGACCCTCATCGACGAGGGCCCCGCCGGCGGCGGCGCTGCCCGCGCGCGCACCCGCGGCGGCCCCGTGTCGATCGTTCCGCTTCGGGGCGCGGGCGGACGCATCGTGTTCGTGTTCGCGGCCGCCGGCGCCCGCGCGACGACGCTGCTCCTGGACGCGGGCATCCGGCTCCCCGTCGATCTCGGCGACCAGCCCGTCGGCTGGTACGCGCTCGAGATCGACCTGCGCGGACAGGGGCGTCTTGACTACGCGAACCTCTGCCCGCTCGCGATCGTGGACCGGTCCATCGTCGTCCTGCACGGCCCGCAGCGTATGAAGGCCTACCTGTCGGTCAACGGCACGCCGTTCCAGGCGACGGTGCCGACCGGCGGCAAGCCGCTGGTCGTGGACCACAAGGGCCTCACGCTCGTCATCTGCAACCAGTCCCAGCGCGACATGACGTACTACGACGACAGGACCGTGTACGTGGGCGTGGACGGTTTCGACCCCGACGGCAACCCGCGTCCGGCGAAGGCCGGCGTCAAGGTGTGGGCGATCACCGCGCAGGACGGGCTGCACGCGGCGAACCTGGGCGGCACGACGCGAGCGGGCGGACGTTCGGGCAAGCGTTCGCTGAAACTCGCCCCGTGGCGGCTGGCGAGCGCGAGCGATTACTCCGAGGGCACCTCGCCCCGCTACGCGAGCCTCGACGGCCCGCGGACGCTGCCCGAGTGCGGCGCGGCGGAGGGATACGGGTGGTACCGCATGTCGTTCCGGGTCAGCGCGGGCCGCAAGCGCCGTCTCTTCGCGCCGCGATGCGCACACCGGGCGCATTTCTACGCGGACGGCAAGCTCGTGGCGGTGCAGGGCGACGGGCCCGGCGCGCAGCCCGGCCCGTTCGAGATGTCCCTGCCGAAGGGAACGACGACGTTAACGGCGCTCGTCGACAACTTCGGTCGCTTCGCGGACGGCAACGACATCGGCCGCAAGGTCGGGCTCTACGGTCACGTGTACGCGCTGAAGGCCGTGACGGGTGGCAGGCCGAAGACCGTCGAGGCGCCGCCCGTGGACCCCTTCGAGGTCCGCGCGTTCATCGCCGGCGGATCGAAGGGGCAGACGAGCGACGTGCAGCAGGTCGAGTGGTCGTTCTCCCACACGCGCAAGTCGCCGATCCTGCTGCACGTCGAAGGTGTCGCGTGCCGCGGGACGCTCGTGCTGAACGGGCAGCCGCTCGCGTACTACGCGGGCGCGACGGGGGCCGGGCATATGTCGCTGCTGCTGGATCCCGCGGCGTGCGATCCGTTCAAGCGCGGCAGGAACGTGCTGCGCTTTGCGCCGGACGCCGGCCAGACCGACGCAACGAAGGAGATGATCGCGGGCTCGAACCTCTTCGAGTGCGCCGAGACGCTGACCGACGGCGGGGACTGGGCGTTCGCCAAGTGGGAGCCGCCCGCGGCGGCGCGATTCAAGGAGATCGCCGCCTCGGCCGCGCCGCGTCAGAAGGGAACGCCGGCCTGGTGGCGCTCCCGTTTCGAGCGCGGCAGCGCCGACGGCCCGTTCTGGCTCAGGCTCGCGGGCATGAGCAAGGGCCAGGCGTACGTCAACGGGCACAACGTCGGTCGCTACTTCACGGCGACGCGCACGGGCAAGGCCGTCGGACCGCAACTGCGTCTCTACCTTCCCGAGTCGTGGCTGAAGGCCGACGGCGAGAACGAGGTCGTGCTGTTCGACGAGCACGGTTTCGCGCCGGCGAAGGTGAGGGTGGAGTCGGGGCTCGTGGGCGATCTCGACTAGCCAGGCTCTGTCGGGCGTTACAATCTCCGGTTTTCTACGCGAGGACGAACTCTTGTCGCACTACGACCTCATCGTGATCGGGAGCGGACCGGGCGGATACGTCGGCGCGATCCGCGCCGCGCAGCTCGGCATGAAGACCGCGTGCGTCGAGCGTGACAAGCTCGGCGGCGTGTGCCTGAACTGGGGGTGCATCCCGACCAAGGCGCTGCTGCACAACGCGGAGCTCTATTTCGAAGCGATCGTGCACGGCAAGGACTGGGGCATCCAGGCCGAGAACGTCAAGGTTGACTGGAAGAAGGTCATCGGGCGCAGCCGCGACATCACGGGCACGCTCAACAGCGGCGTCGCCTTCCTGCTCAAGAAGAACAAGATCGATCACGTGCAGGGGCACGCGAAGATCGTCTCGGGCAAGACGAAGGATCGTCCGGTCACCGTCGAGGTGCGCGAGGCCGACGGCGACTACTACCACGGCTCGGGCGGGGCGGTGAAGCAGACGCTGACGGCGGAGCGCGTGATGATCGCGACCGGCGCCGCCCCGAAAGAGCTGCCGTTCGCGAAGCACGACGGCAAGACGATCATCGACTCCCAGGACGCCATGAACCTGTCTGAGCAGCCGAAGCGCATGCTCATCGTGGGCTCGGGCGCGATCGGGATGGAGTTCGCGTATTTCTATAATGCGTTCGGCACCGAGGTGACGGTCGTCGAGATGCTCGACCGCATCCTGCCGATCGAGGACGACGACATCTCGAAGATCGCGCACAAGGTCTTCACGAAGCAGGGCATGACGCTCCACACCTCGACCACGGTCAAGGCGATCGAGCTCAAGGGCGAACGCGGGGCGAAGGCCACGCTCGTGGACGTCAACGACGACTCGAAGACGCAGGAGGTCGAAGCCGACGTGGTGCTCGTGGCGGTCGGCGTCGGGGGTCGCTTCGACGGCCTTTTCGACGATTCGCTCGGCATCGAGATCGTGAAGGGCCACATCAGGACCGATTACCGCGACGTGCCCGAGCCGACGTACAAGACTTCGGTTGCCGGCGTCTACGCCATCGGCGACGTCATCGGACCGCCGTGGCTCGCGCACGTGTCCTCGGAAGAGGCGATCACCTGCGTCGAGCGCATGGCCGGGCACCACACGCTCGGCGTGGACTACGACTCGATCCCGGGGTGCACCTACTGCAACCCGCAGATCGCGTCGATCGGGATGACCGAGCGCGCCGTGAAGGAGAAGGGCATCAAGTACAAGGTCGGCAAGTACCCGCTCAAGGCGCACGGCAAGGCGATCGCGGTCGGCGCGACGGAGGGCCTGGTCAAGCTCATTACGAGCGAGCCGTACGGGGAGATCCTCGGGGCGCACATCATCGGCGAGGACGCGTCGGAACTCATCGCCGAAGTCGCCGTGGCGAAGCGCGTCGAGGCGACGGCCGAGGACATCATCTCGACGATGCACGCACACCCGACGATGCACGAGGCGGTGCACGAGGCGGCTCTGGCGACGGAGGGGCGGTTGATTCACGGTTGATGCACGGTTGATGCGCGCCGTGCGGTCCGGGTGGGGTGAGCGCCTCCGCCTCTTTCCGGTCGCGCTGACGCGGCCGACTCTCCGAATTGCCGGCGTCCGGGAACACCCCAGGCCGTTCAAGCGCGCCGCCGAGGACGTGATCGCACGGCTTCTTTGCGCTCTTTGCTTGCTCACCGCGCGGACGCGGTCGATCTCGAATTGACCGATTCTGCACATCGACGACCCGTGCGGGAGGAGATCGACCACCAGCCCGCCGCCTCGCCGGGCGACGCGAACGACGGCTGGCGCGGCCGCGAGGGGCGGAACGAGCTGATTTCGATCGCCTGCGCGGCCCGTTGAGCGGCCTGAGGGCGGCCCGGACCGCGAGGCCCGAAAACCGCCCCTGGAGAATCCCCGTGGTTCGGCCCGGGGCCGTGTGGTACAGTCATCCACCGACGGGTGTCACCGCCCGGTGGGGGAAACCTCGAGAAGGATAAGGTCCCGTGATCAAAACAATTCGCACCGTGATGACCGCCGCCCTCGCCTGCGGCACGCTGTCCCCCGCCATGTTCGCCGAAGGCATCGAGCCCCTTGGCACCGTTCGCGTCGCGTCCGGCCTGGACTTTCCGGTCTGGGTGGGCCACGCCCCGAACGACTTCGAGCATCTGTACTTCCTCGAGAAGCGCGGCAAGATCCGCGTGATGAACCTCCTCACGGGAGTCGTGAACCCGACGCCGGTGCTGGACATCGACAGCCTCGTAGCCGGCGGCACGACGACGAACGACGAGCGCGGCCTGCTCGGCCTCGCCTTCGACCCGGACTACGGGACCAACGGCTTCATCTACGTCAACTACACTGCGCCCGCGACGACCGTGCGCCGCTACACGATGACCACGCCGGAGGTCGCCGATCCCGACAGCGCGTCCCCGCTGCTCACGATCAGCCAGCCCTTCACGAACCACAACGGCGGCTGGATGGCCTTCGGCCCCAACGACGGGTACCTCTACATCGGCACCGGCGACGGCGGCAGCGGCGGCGATCCCGGCGACCGCGCGCAGGACATCACCAATCAGCTTCTCGGCAAGATGCTGAGGATCGACCCCTTGGCCGGCGGCGGCTACGGCATCCCGGCGAGCAACCCGTTCGTCGACATCACCGGCGACGATGAGATCTGGGCGTACGGACTCCGCAACCCGTGGCGCAGCTCCTTCGACCGTCTCACCGGCGACCTCTGGATCGCGGACGTCGGTCAGAACACCTGGGAGGAGCTCAACGTCCAGCCCGGCGACTCCACCGGGGGCGAGAACTACGGATGGCGTTGCCGCGAGGGGATGCACAACTTCAACACGGCCGACTGCCCGCCGCTCAACGAGCTCGTCGAGCCCCTCTTCGAGTACGGCCACAGTTGCACCGACGGCGGCTTCTCGATCACGGGCGGCTTCGTCTACCGAGGCTGCGCGATCCCGTCGCTTCGCGGGAACTACATCTTCTCCGACTATGCCTGCCAGAACTTCTGGATCGCCACGCTCGACGGAAAGACGCTCGACGTCGTGCAGAGCGACAGCAGCTTCACGCCCTCCCAGGACGGGTTCTCCGTGAACCAGGTGTCGTCGTTCGGCGAGGACGCCCACGGCGAGCTCTACATCGTGGACCAGGGCAGCGCGACGACGGGCGCGATCTTCAGGGTCATCCCGATCACGCCCACGATCCGCGACGCCGACGTCAACTGCGACGGCGTGGTCGACTTCCAGGACCTCCTGAACGTCCTCGGCGAGTGGGGCGACTGCCCGGGCTGCCGCTCGGACGTCAACGCCAGCCGCACGACCGACTTCCAGGACGTCCTGGAGGTGCTGTCGAAGTGGGACTGAGTCGAGCCGATCACGTCCTCTGATTGAGAAAAGACGACAGCCGCCCCGATCGGGGCGGCTGTTTTCGTCGTATGACGCCGGCCGTCTGCGCGGCGTCAGCGTGGGCCTCGGCTTCAGCGGCCGCGCGCAGCGCGGTCCGGCTGGAAGCGCGTGTCAGCCGGTTTCTCCGGACGAGCGCGGCTCGGGAATGAGAGTGAATGTTGCGAGAAAGAGATCCTTCTCCTCACTCTCCAACTGCTCGCCCAATGCCTTTGCCGCCGCATAGCGCTTCGCATGGACTCGAGTGTCGCCCGAAGTCGCGGCAGCATCTGCCAGGATCGCGTGCGCGAAGGCCGCTTCCCATGTCTCACAGTCGCGAGACGTTATGGAATCGAACGCTGCAGTTGCAAACTTCATGGCCAGGGGTCCGTGGCCAAGCAACGCGTGAACCCGTCCGAGAAGCAGATGTGCCTGTGCAACCAGTGCCTCGGTTCCGATCTTCTGCCAGTGATGAGCTGCCGCGTGGGCCGCGTCAAGCAGTTCGGAGCACTCCTCGCTGGTCAAATCCGACTTCTCACACAGCGTCCACGCCCGATTGTTCGCTTCGACGGCGAACCGCCGATGCCAGGTTCTGAGTTGGTCTTCAGTCGGCTCTTCGGGCATCGTTTCTATCCGGCTGACGTCTGTGGCGCTCACGCCCGTTGGGCATCCTACGACTCCGCGTCGGTCAACGACCACCCGAACCTCTCGCGAAAGTCGGCGAAGCAGGTCATGCAGATCCATCGGTAGCGATCGGGCGTGGCGAAACCCTCGGCCAGCGCGTCAGGAACCCCTCCGGCCGCGAACTTTGCGCCACAGAACTCGCAGTGATCGTGATCCCAATCGGGCCTCGGAGGCGAGTAGCGAAGCCGCACAAGAACGGCACCCTGGAGGTACCTCTCCTGTCCCTGCAACCGCCAGTCCGAGTCATCGATCACAGGCATGCCCAACGCGGTGCCGCTCAGCCGCGGCCGAAGGCCGTCGGCTGCAGCGAAAACTATGAAAGCCGAGTCCCCCCGAGATGACGATTCGGGCTTGGTGTCCCATTCACAATCACGCCATGACAAAGGAGACCCGGCATGACACGCATTCTCGCCTTCGATCTCGGCAAGTTCAAGAGCGTCGCCTGCATCTACGAGGCTCGCACCGGCTCCGCCCAGTTCCGCACGATCCCCACCACCCCGGCCGCAATGCACGACCTCTTCGTCGAGATCGCGCCCGACCGCATCGTCGCGGGTGATGGAGACATGGACCTCATCGTGGTCTGACTCGCATCGACTCACGGGAGATCGCTTCGGAAGGAAGAAATCTTCAGACCGACACTATGACGCTTGACAAGACTCGGCTTCATGGAGTCTGGTTAGCTGCCCGTCGGGTGACAGTTGACGTCCGCAACAGACGGCTCTCACGAAGTGCCCTCGAAGTGCAAGCCGCACTCCGGACACGCACCGCGTGTTGCATGACCAGCCAGATCGTATCCGCACTGCACACACCGTGATGCGGGTTCTGCCGGAGCCGGTCGGTCGAGAAACAAGATCAGCACGAACAGACACGCGAGCCCCAGGAGAACGTAGCCTGGCACGCGGAGAGATAACGATGAAGAATCGTCGATGAGAATCGGTGGATTGAGGACTCGATAGGTACCCATGCCGCCTAGGAGTATCGCGGCCAATATCGCAATGAAGTGTGACGCAAAGTAGTCACGGCCTCGCAACGGAATGAGCAAGGCGGACAAGCAGGTGCAGCCGGCGAGTAGCAGGAGCAGGCCCTCGCCAAGGACAACCAGGCAGATACCGGAGATGAAGCTAACGCAGGCGGCGACTGCGATCCCGAGGCCTCGGACTGCACTGACCCACAGCGGACGCTGAGAGCAGCCTTCGAAGGTTCTGACGGGCGGTGCTGACATCGGGTGGTGAGTGTGGCCTCGCGGCCGCACAAAGCGAGGGGGGGCCAATATGGACACGCACATTCTAACCGCTCGATCGCTCACCGTCACGCCCGCGCGCGGAGATGACCGGTCGCCCGCGACCATCGCGCACCGACGAGACTCAGTTGGAACTGAACCACGCCGCGATATCCGCGCACGC
>CAZXBB010000025.1:0-12003 GCA_964638815.1 uncultured Isosphaeraceae bacterium | reverse complement strand
CCGCATTATGCATGAACCGGGTCGTCCAGCGGGCGATCCAATCGCGTGAGCGCTCGTTCGAGCCTCGACGTATCGAGAGGATATGCCATCGGCTCGCCCGAACGCTCACGCGATCGGCTTGCCGCGCTGGTTGCGCGGCGCGCGCCTTGGTTAGCCCCGACGTCGGCCTCGCGGCCTGAACGGGTCGTCGTTTCGACCACCCACCGACCCGCTTCATGCATAATGCGGGCTAGCAATCGACGCACGGCGCGGAGCTCTCTCGCGGCATGGATTCCCCGCCGAGGACCGCGGAGACTCAAAGGCCGAGCGCTTCCCGAAGCGGATCGAGGTGCGCCCCGAAGCGCTCCGCCCGCCCGACGGACGACTGGTACAGCGGTTGGCGCACCTGCTCGTAGCTGAGCGTGCGGTCGACGCGATTCGTCTCGTGGAATCCGAGGCAGCCTTCCTCCCACGGGAGGCCGACAAAGTCGAGCACGCGGCGGGTGACCGGCTCCTGGTTGCGGACGAGCTCCTCGTAGTCGACGTCGAGCATCGGCAGGTCGAGCACGGCGTGCCAGTGCTCCATCAGACGCTGGTACTGGCGGTAGTAGAGGCCGAGACTCCGCAGGTCGTTCGTGAAGGTCGCCGTGTTCGGCGCGAAGGACTGGAGGTAGCAGGAGAGGCACGTGTCCACCGGATCGCGACGGCAGTGGATCACCTGCGCCGCAGGCATCAGGACGTTGATGAGCCCGAGGTGGAGGAAGTTGCCGAGGTCCTTGTTGGACACGCGCCCGGCGCGCGGACCGAGACGCCGCATCTCGCCGAGATACGACGCGGCGAGCTTCTCGACGGCCTCCGCCGTGAGGTCGTGCGCGCACTCAGGGAAGGGACGCGTCGAGCCGATCGCGCCCGGGAGATCGCGGACCATGAGGAACATCGTGCGCAGCTCGCCGGCCCCGTGCACCGCGGAATGAGCGTCGAGGATGCGCTCGGTCAGCGTGGAGCCGCACCGCGGCACGCCGACGATGAAGACGGGCAGCGGGTCCGGCGCGGCGGGGCGCGGGGCCGACGCGATGAACTCGCGCGAGAACGTCCCGATGATGCGGTCCACGTACGCCTCGTAGGCGCCGGCGTTGAACGGCGGCGAGAGCATCGCGTTGCCGCGACCCGCGGCGTCCATCGCCTTGTCGATGTCGCCGGTCTTCTCGTACGCCCGGGCGAGCTGGAAGCACGCGTCGCGGAGCGGAATCGACGGGGGCGCGCCGCTCCCGATCATCCGCTCGCCGATCGCGATCGCATCCTCCGTCTCGCCCGCGCTCGCGAGCAGACGCATGAGCACCGCCCCGACCCGCGGCTCCCTCGTCACGCTCTCCCGATGCGGCTCGAGGAGGCTCCGCGCCTTGTCCTTCTTTCCCTGGAACTCGCGAACCTCCGCGATGCCGGCGACGGAAGAGAGCATGGCGGGATCGAGCTTGAGTGCCTTCTCGAACTGCACGAGCGCGCGCGGGTCATCACCAACGAGCTGGTAGAGCGTTCCGAGCCGGTCGCGGAGCACGGCGTTCTTCGGATCGAGCCTGATCGCGCGCGTGAGCTGGGCCAGCGCCTCGCGGTGGTCCTGCGTGGCGTTCGCCACCTCCGCGAGCAGCATGATCGCGTTGACGTCGTTCCGCTTCTTTTTGAGGATCTGCCGCGCAAGCTCCTGCGCCGTCGCGTAGTCGTGACGCCGGAACGCGGCCAGGGCGGTGGGGAACAGGCTGCTCTCGGACATGGCTGCACTGAGCTCGTTCGGTTGAAGCCCACGGGTGAGCATGGGGAACACGGCCAGGGCAGGATGGAAGTTCGCGGCCGGTCCTCGTGACGATGCGGAAGGACGCGCCGCGAGCGGCGGATCGATCGCACCACCGGCACCGTCGCCTTCGACCTCGCTCCGGGACGCCCGCCGGGGGCCGTCCTGCATCCGTGGCCTCGATGCCCCCTCGTGCTTCTCGTCAGACGGTCTCGACCTCCTCCGCCTTCTTCGCGAAGTGGTCGTCGATCGCCTTCGTGTGCTTCTTCGTCAGCTCGTCGACCTCGTTCCTGGCGTCGCGGCCCTGGTCCTCGGAGACGGCGCTGTCCTTGTTCTTGACGAGCGCGTCGATGTGCTTGATCGCGTCACGACGCTCGTTGCGGATGGCGACGCGGGCCTCCTCGGCCATCTTCCGCACCTGCGCAACGAGCTGCTGGCGCCGCTCCGCCGACGGCGCGGGCACGCTGATCCGGATCGTCTCGCCGTCCACCTGCGGGTTGAGCCCGAGATCGGCGGTCTCGATCGCCTTCACGATGTCGGTCTTCGACCCCGGGTCGAACGGCTTGACGAGGAGGCGCGTCGGCTCGGGCACGCTGATCGCCGCGAGCTCCCGGAGG
This sequence comes from uncultured Isosphaeraceae bacterium, assembly GCA_964638815.1. Lineage (GTDB taxonomy): Bacteria > Planctomycetota > Phycisphaerae > Phycisphaerales > SM1A02 > CAZXBB01. Next base: position 9,621 of record CAZXBB010000025.1, on the reverse strand, counting down.
TCGGTCGGGTTCCCGTAGTACGGGACCTTGATGTAATCGATGAGCGCGGTCGTCGCGCGTCCCGTTCGGATCCCGCGCAGCTCCCGGTCGAAGTACTCGACGGACTTGGCCATCCGCTCCCGGCACGATCGTGTGATGGATTCGAGGTTTTCCATGTCAACCATCCTGATTCCCGATCAGCGTACCGATCTGCTCCCCGCTGACGACGCGCCGGATGTTCCCCGCGGACTTGAACCGGAACACCATCACCGGCAGGTCCCGCTCCATGCACATCGTGATCGCGGTCAGGTCCATGACGGCCAGCTTCCGCTCGACGGCCTCAGCGAAGGTGAGCCGATCGTACCGCACCGCGGTCGGGTCCTGTTCCGGGTCCGCCGAGTACACCCCGTCGACCTTCGTCGCCTTGAGCAGGATGTCCGCGCCGAGCTCGGTGCCCCGCAGCGCGGCGCACGTGTCGGTGGTGAAGAAGGGGTTGCCCGTCCCCGCGGCGAGGATGAGCACGCGGTTCTTCTCGAAGTGACGCAGCGCCCGCCCGCGGATGAAGGGCTCGGCCACGGCCGGGATGTCGATGGCCGACATGAGCCGCGCGTCGAGGCCCATCGCCTTGAGCGCCTCCCGCAGCGCCAGGCCGTTGATGACGGTGCCGAGCATCCCCATGTAATCGGCGGTCGACTGGTCGAACCGTCCGTCCCGGGCCAGCTGCCCCCCCCGGATGATGTTGCCGCCGCCGACGACGACCGCCATCTCGACGCCCAGACCGGCCGCGTCCACGATCTCGCTCGCGATGAAGGAGAGCTCGTCCGGATTGATGCCGAACTCCCCCGGCCGGGAGAATGCCTCGCCACTGATCTTCAGGACAACGCGACGGTATCGGGGGCGGGGTTCATCTGGCATGGGGGTCGCTCGAGGCCGTCGCGGTTCTTCATACAGCCCACCGAAGGTTCGAATTGGACCGTGCAGCGGGAGGTCGGTCAAGCGGTCGCCGTCCGCGTGGGCCCCGTATGATGTGGGCGAAGCCCCGACGCCGCGTCGCACGCCGTCACGCCGCCCGTGTCGCCCGTGCAGAACGATGTCGTTCGATTGCGGTCGGGAGCCCGGCTGAAGGGGCGAAATCACGCGTCGCCGCGCAGCCCGTCGCCCGCGACACCCCCGATTCGAGAGCAGCGCATGGCCGAACGACAACCGGTCTCCTCCACCCCGCACCCCGCCCCGGTGGACGCGGTGCGCGGACGCGTTCGCCGGCTCCAGGAAGCGCTCGAGCGCATGGAGGCGCAACGCAACGAACTCCAGCGACGCCGGCGACGCGACATGCTGACGATCGGCGTGGGCATCTCGGTCGTCCTGCACCTCCTGCTGATGTTCTACCTGGCGTCGCACTACCGGCTCCGGCCGGGAAGCCGGGGCCCGCAGCCGGTGAGCTACGAGTTCGCGATCCTCCAGGAGGAAGAGCTGACCGAGCTGGACATCGCGGAGCTCGACGACCTCCTGCCGGAGGTCGTCAGCGAGACGACCGACAGCGCTCCCGACGCTGCGGAGCTCGATCCGGCGGTCCCGGCGGCGGAGCTCGAGATCGCGCGGGCCGGCTCGCTCCCGACGCTCGGCGGATCGGGAGACGGCGGCGTCGGCGTCGGCGGCGGCCTGAGCGGCGGCGGGGCCGGGGCCACGTTCTTCGGCGTCAGCTCTCGCGGGATGCGGTTCGCCTTCATCGTCGACCGCTCCGGGTCGATGGGGCAGGGCCCCAAGATGCGGGTCGCGATGCGTGAGCTCGCGCGCTCGGTCGACAGCCTCCCCGACTACGCGTCGTTCTATGTCGTCCTCTTCTCGAGCGATCTCGTGCAGCCGCCCTTCCAGCGCGGCTGGATGCGCGCGAAGGAGACGACCGTCAACAACTTCATCCGCTGGCTCAACGACATCGATCCGGGCGGTGGCACGGTGCCGATGCCCGCCTTCTACGACGTGTTTGCCATCGAGGAGCGGCCCGACGTGATCTTCTTCCTCACCGACGGCGAGATCCCGGCCGACACGGCGGAGCTCGTGGCCGGGCTCAACCGGCGGGGCGGACGCGTGGTCATCAACACGATCGCGTTCGGCGAGGCGCAGAGCCAGTCCCTGCTCAAGCAGATCGCGCGCGAGTCGGGCGGCATGTACCGCTACGTCGCCCAGGGGAGCGGTCCGTGAGCGCGCGGGCGATGCGGCATTCGAACCTCGCCGTCGCCGCGGCCGGGGCGCTCGCGCTCGCGGGCCTCGCGGCGGCCGACGTCGTCGAGCGGCGGGGCGCCGAGTCGGCGCTCGAAGGCGACGTCCGCATCGACCTGAGCGGTGTGACCGTGCGGACGGAGTCCGGCGCGGAGCACCACGTCACATGGGACCGCGTGCGGGGCATCCACAGCGACGACCCGCTGCTCGTTCGCAGCCGCTACATGGAAACGGCCGTTGACCTCTGGCGCGCGCGCTCCCGGGTGGAGCGCGGCGACACGACGCTCGCGGAGCCGTTGCTCGAGCGGCTCTTCGAGCAGTACAGGGGGCGGACCGATGCCACGGCGCGCGTCGTGGCCGAGGGTCTGCTCCGCTGCCGCCTCGCCCGCGGCGCGAACGCCCTCGCGATCATCCCCGCGCTCGAGACCGCGCGTCTCGAGCGGGCGGGCATCGCGATCGAGAGCTACGGGAGCCTCGACGCGGCGATCGATCCGGAGACCGCCCTCTGCCCGCGGCTCGCCCCGGCCTGGCTGCGATCCCGGACGCTGGCCCGCGTCGAACGCGATCTTGCCGCGTACGACGCCCGCGGCGACGTGGTCGTCGACACCATCGCGCGTCTCTACAGGCGGGGCGTGCGGCAGCACCTGGCCGGCGCGCCCGAGACCCAGCCGCAAACCGTGACCGCGGCGCCGGACGCCGAGCCGCAGACCGTGACCGCGGCGACGGACGCCGCCGTGGTCGCCGACCACCGCGGCGCCGGCTTCCTCGCCATCCTCGTCGATTGCGGAAGCGCCGACGCCGCCGTCCGCGCCGGCGCTCGCGACCGGGCCGCGAAGCAGCTCGGCACGGCTCCGCGCTGGGCAATCGGCTGGGCGCGCTTCGCGATCGGCGATTCGCTGCTGCTCGAGTCGGGCATCGGCCGTCGGCAGCGCGGGATCGTTGAGCTTCTCCACCTGCCCGCCGAGCACCGCGGATCGCTGCCCTTTCTCGCCGGGCTGGCCCTCAGCAGGGCGGCCGCGGCCAGCCGCGCCGACGGCGACGCGGCGACCGCCGACGTGCTCACCGACGAGCTGACCCGTTCCTTCCCGAACCATCCGGTACGCTTGCCCGCCGAAGCGGCCACGATTCCCCCTGCGTGAGGTTCACTGCGCCCATGGCGTCCGACTTTCCGAACGATGCGCTCGCCCGCCTCCTCTTCGCCCAGGCCGACACGCCCGAGACGAGCGTGTCATGGCTCGAGACGATCGGTCGCGGCGGCCTGATCGGCTCCATCATCATCGGCCTCAGCATCATCGCCCTCGCGCTCATCGTGATGCACCTGCTTCAGATCCGCCGTTCGGCGCTGCTGCCGCCGCACCAGCTCGAGACGATCGACGACATGCTCGGGCGGAACGACGTTTCCGGTGCGCTCGAGTACTGCCTGAGCCCCGACAACGACTCGTACCTCAGCCGGATCCTGGCCGCCGGGCTGACCCGCTTCCAGAAATCGGCCTTCGGTGCGTTCGAGGTGAAGAGCGCGATCGAGGAAGCGGGTGAGGATCAGACGGCGCGGCTCTACCGCTCGACGGACGCGCTCGGCGTCATCGGCGCGATCGCGCCGCTCCTGGGCCTGCTCGGCACCGTCCTCGGCATGGTGGGCGCGTTCGAGTCGCTCTCGCGCAGCGCGGGCAGCAACCACGAGGAGCTCGCGTCGAACATCAGCCTCGCCCTCGTCACGACGCTCATGGGGCTCGTCCTCGCGATTCCGTGCATCGCGCTGTTCACGTTCTTCCGCAACCGCATCGACGCGATCGGCTCCGAGGCGGCCGTCGAGATCGAGCGGCTCGTGCTCTATCTCGAATCCGCCCACGCCGGCGCCGGCGCGGCGAGCCCCGGGCCCGCGCCGTCCCGCGCGACGGTCCCCCGGCCGGCGCCCCCGGGAGCAGCCGTTGCGCCGGCGCAGGGCCCGGGAGGCGCCTGATGCGATTCGGGAAGCGCGCGCATGCGGAGCGGATGCTCGCCGTCGAGATCACGCCGATGATCGACGTCGTGTTTCTCCTCATCATCTTCTTCATGGCGGCGGCCCGCTTCGCCCGCGAGACGCGCGCGGACATGGACCTTCCGCAGGAGCGCGGCGAGCAGCAGGAGGTGGCCGAGGAGGCCGGACTCATCGTCAACATCCAGGCGGACGGCCGCATCCTCGTGGGCCGCGACTTCCACGACCTCGAAAGTCTCGAGGGTGTCGTGCTCGCCGCGGTTGCACGGCTTCCGGGGCGCGACGCGAGCCGGCTCAAGCTGATGATCCGCGCCGACCGCGGCGGCGACAGCGGCCGCCTGAACCAGGTGATCGCGCGCCTCCAGCGAATCGGAGTGGGCGCGGCGAGGGTGGCGACCGAGGTTCCGTAAGCTGATGCTGATCCGCGCCCGCAAATCCCGACGCAGCCTCGATCGCATCACGCTGAATCTCGCGAGCATGATCGACGTGACGTTCCTGCTCCTGATCTACTTCATGGTGGCAACGGTTCTGCGCGATCAGGAGGATCACCTGAGCCCGACGCTCCAGACGCAGCGCGAGTCGGCCTCCGGCGAGGCGAGCGACTTCCAGCCGCAGGTGATCGACGTCGTCGTGCTCGACGGCGTGCCGTCCTACCGAATGGGCACCCGCGTGCTCACGCAGCGCGCCGAGCTGGCGGCGGCGCTCGAGCCGCTGCCGCGCTCCGTCGGCGTCTTCATCCGGGTCTCCGCGGGCGTTCCCGTTGGCTTCGCGGTCGCGGCGCTCCAGGTGAGCCACGACGCGGGTTTCGAGCAGGTGACGTATGTGCCGGTGGAGTAGGTGGCCCGATTGGTTCCGGCCGCGCCCGCGGCGGCCCTCCCCGGCCCTTCGCGGCGGACCCGCTTGCCGTGCCCGGGTGAGCTTTCTGGCGGCGGTGTGCTTGCTCGCGCTCGCGACCGCCCCCGGCGCCGCCGACGACCTCTCCGCCTACCTCGAGCGTCACGGCCTGAACGAGTTGCTCGCCGTGCACCTCGAGCAGCAGCTCGCGGACGCGACGGGCGAGGAGCGGGATGCGATGCTCGTGCGTCTGGCGGGGCTGTACGCCGAGCTCCTCGAGACCGTGACCGACCCGGTCCGGCGTCTCGACCTCGCGAACCGAAGCCGCGGTCTGCTCGAATCCGCGCCCCGCGGCGCGACGGACGAGCTGCGTCTCGCGCTCCTGCGAGCGGCGTACCGTTCGGCCGAGCGGACCGCCGAGAGCCACCGGCTGCGTCTCACGACGCCCGAGGAGGTCGAGGCCGTCCGCGCGGAAATGGGGTCGCTCGTGCTGAAACTCCAGACGCTGCGCGAGTCGACCGAAGAGGCCGCGGTGAGCGCGGAGCGCCGGCTCGCGCGGGCAACGGGGAGCCAGGCGATGGTGCTCGAGGAGGACGCCGGGAAGGCACGGGCGCTCTTCGACCAGGCCACCTTCCTCGCAGCGTGGTCGCTGTACTACCAGGCGTGGCTGACCGATCGCCCGCCGGTCGCCCGCGCCGCCGAACGCCTGTTCGCCGAGCTGCTCGATCTCGACGACCGCGCGCAACCGGAGGACGTGACCGTCGACCTGCGATCGACGGAGGCCATCGCGCGCTGCATCCTCGGCATGGCCCTCTGCCGCGGCATCACCGCGTCGACGCCGACTGCGCTCGAGTGGATCGCGCTGCTCGATCACCCGCAGGCGTACGCCCCTCTGCGCGAGCAGACGCCCGCGTGGAAGATGGCGATTCTCCTCGAGGACGGCGAGTACCTGACGGCCCGGACCGTGCTCGATCGCGCCGCCGCCGACGGGCCGGTTCCGTTGCACTGGCTGCGTCTGGCCGCCGTGTACGCGATCGAGGGCGGCGCGGCTTCCCGGCACGCCGTTGACCTCACCCGCCGCACGGTGACGGAGCTGGCGACGCGGGGCGAGCTGGAGCAGGTGTTCGACCTCGCGGAGCGCTACGGCGTGGACGCGCTCGCGACGACCGGGTTCGCGCTGCGGTACGTCAACGGTGTCCTCCAGTACCACGCGGCGCGGGAGCTGCACGGCGGCGATACGCCGACGAGCCGGGATGACGTGCTCGATCTGTACGCGGATGCGATCACGCAGTTCGAGGCCGCCCGCGTCGCGCCGGACGCCGACAGCTATCCGGACGCGCTGCCCGACTGCCGCCGGCTGACGGCGTGGTGCCAGTATTTTCGCGGCGACCTGACCGCCGCCCGCCGGACGTTCGAGCTCGCGGCGGAGGAGCTCCCGGTGGACGCCGCGGCGGAAGCGCTGTGGATGGCGATCGTCTGCCTCGACCGGCTCATCGAGTCCGATCCGCGCAGCTCCGAGCTCGCCGACGACCTCGCGATGCTCGTCGCGCGGTTCCTCGTGGAGCACCCGTCGAGCGAGCACGCGCCGAAGCTCGTGCTGCGGTCGGCGCTCGCGTCGAACGAGGTCTCACCGGAGATCGCCGACGATCTTCTCGCGATTCCCGCCGGCAGCAGCGTGTACGGCGCGGCGCGGCGACGGGCGGCCCAGGTGCTCTACCGCCTCTTCCGGGACGCGGAGGGCGCCGCGCGGATCGCCTATGCGAACCGGTATCTCCAGGTCGCCGTGCCGCTGCACGCCGCGGACGCCGACGGGATCGTCGCCGCCCGGACGAGCGATCCGCTCGCGTTCGAGCGGTTCATCGTGCGGGCCCGGCGGATCCTCGAGGTGTCGCTCCACGACAGTGTGGGTCGTCTCGTCGCCGCGCGGACTGTCCTGCGTGCTCTCGACGATCTGCGCGAGCGCGGCGTGGCGGGGCTCGACGGCCTGGAGCCGGAGCTCACCTTCCGCCGGCTCCAGGAGCGCCTCGCCGCGGGCGATCTCGCCGCCGCCGAGCGTGCGGCCGACGAGCTCGCCGCGATCGCGCGCGACGGCGTCTGGTCGCGTCTCGCCGATCGCGCGCTCTTCCGGCAGGCACGGCGTGCCTGGAACGACGCCGAGACGTCCGGCGACGACGATCGCGCGGCGCTCGCGCGCGTCATCAAGTACGGGTCGCGGGTGGTGGAGCGGGCCGGCGCGGATGCGGCGGCGTTCGACGACGGCGCCGTCCTCGGCAGCGCGGTCGCCGTGGCCGAAGCGTCGTTCCTCGTTTGGGATCGCAGCGGCGACGCCGCGAGCGGCCGCACGGCGCTCGGGCTCTACGAGCGGCTCCTCGCCATGCGTCCCAGCAATGCACGATTCCTGCGGGCGACCGCTCTGCTGTCCGAGCGCATGGAGAAGCTCGATCAGGCGGTGGATTGCTGGCGCACGCTGGTCGCGGGGAGCGGGCAGGGAACGACGGAGTGGTTCGAGGCGAAGTTCCGTCTCGTCTCGATCCTCGCGAAGACCGACCCGGAGCGGGCGCGGGCGGTCATGGACCAGCACCGCAGCCTCAACCCCGACTTCGGCCCGGAGCCATGGGGCACACGGCTGCGCATGCTCGACGAGCGGCTGCTCCGGGATTCCGCCGACGGCGCTGCGCCGGCCAGGGAGGGCACACCGTGAGGGACGATCCCTTTCGACGTTTCCTCGGCGTGAGCGAGCGATCGGACCCGCGCACGCTGCTCGGGCTCGACGCCGGCGAGCGCGACCGCGTGCGCATCGAGACGTCCCTGCGCACTCGCCTCGATCTCGTGTACCGGCACCCGGACGGACGCAGCGCCGGCGCCGAGCGCGTCCGCGATCGCCTCCGCAAGGCCGCCGCAACGCTGCTCGAGGGGATCGGGCGCGCGCCGACGCGGCGCATGGCCCCGGCGCCGCCGGCCGCTCCCGCGCGATTGGGCGCTCCTGCGCGACCGGCCGCTCCCGGGCGACCGGCCGCGCCCGCCGCGCTGACCGAGTTCGACCGCAAGGTGCTCGCCGTGCTCGTGGGGTGCGGGGGCTGGAACGCGCGCAGCCGGGCGCGGCTCGTGGGCCTCGCGGGCGCCTACGGCGTGGCTCCGCACGGCCTGGTGCGTGTCGTTCGCGGCCTGAGCGACCACGCCCGCGCCGGTGGTCCGCCGCTCGGCGTGGCCGAGATCGGGCCGGGGGTTACCGCGATCGTCGCCGGCGACGCGCGCCTGGCGGCCGCCGCCGGCCCGGGTCCGGTGGGCGGCGTGCTTGAACGCGTCGCCGCGACCGACTGGGTGCCGGAGCTGAAGGACGACAGCGTGGGCGCGACCATCCGGTTGTCGCTCTTCTTCGGCCTGGTTGCCGCGCTCGCGTTCGTGCTCTTCGTGCGCGGTCTCATCGGTGACGCTCCGCCGCAGACGCCGCCCGTCGAGCCGCCGACCGTGACGAAGGTCGCGCCGCCGCCGCCGCCGCCGGCCCCGCGCGACGACGCCGCGACGCCGGTCCGCATGGCGCAGTTCCGCCCGTTGCCCGGGTTCCTCGGCAACGCGCTGCCGACGGCGGCCACCGCCGCCGCCGACGGGGCGTCAGCCGTGCCGGAGCAGATCGACATCGTCACGCGCAAGCTCTCGATCACCGACGAGCCGTCCGACGCCGTCTACCGGAGCTGGACGGCCGCGATCGACTCGATTGCCACGGGCTGGGTGCTGATCGACGACAGCACGCGCGGCGCGATCGATCGCGCCGTGGACGACGCGCTGCACGAGGCGACGAACGCGCCGAGCAAAGGCGACCGCCTCCTCGAGGCTCTTGTGCCGCCGCGCGGAAAGCTCAGCGTGCCCGTCGATGTCTGGCGCGGCGCCTGGCGGGCCGGCACGCTGGCGCGCATCGCCGGGGGAGCGGGGCTGCCCCCGAGCGTCGTCGCGCAGGCCCGTCGGCTCCTGGCGGTGACGATGCCGGATCGCGACGAGGATGCCGGCGACTTCACGTCCGGCGCGTCGGCCTGGCTCGATGACGCCGTCGGCCCCCTCGTCGCGGACACGGAGCTCGGCGGGGACGTGTTCGACTTCTGGGAGATGTGGCTCGCCGCGCAGCGGAAGCTGCCCGGTGCGGAGCGGCGCGAGGGAGCGCTGCTGGTCGCGGCGACGCGCATCGTCGAGTCGGCGAGCGATCTCTCGCAGCCCGGTCCGGCTGCCGCCGTCCTTGGCCGTCTCCTCACCGATGCGGATTTCGTCGGCAGCGCAGCGGTGCGGGCGGGCACGCTCTCGCTCTTCGACGGGCGCGAAACCGTGTCCGCGCATGATCTCTGGGTCCTCACGAGCCTGCTGGCGCAACTCGATACGGCTCCGTGGTTCGGCCCCGATCTCGTGCTTCCGGACGACGCTGGTCTCGCCTTCCGCCACCGGATCCGCGACCGGATCGCGGCTCGCTGGCCTGTGGTCGCGACGCGGGGGGACGCGGGGGAGGTGCTCGCCCGCGGTCTCCAGATCGACACGCGGGCCGGCCGGGCGTGGCGCGACACGCTGAGGCGTCTCGAGACGCTGCCGCCCGCGACGACCGACGTCGCCCGGATGGAGCGGCTCGTGCTCGC
>CAZXBB010000024.1:0-10735 GCA_964638815.1 uncultured Isosphaeraceae bacterium | reverse complement strand
GGACGTTCTCGTGATGCAGTCGGAGGCTCGTGCGCTCTGTGAAGCGATCGGCCGACACGATCGTGACCTGGCGTCGCAGCTTCGGCGGGCGGCGCAATCGGTGGCGCTGAACATGGCCGAGGGCATGGCGGCGTGGGACGGCAACCGGCGGAAGGCGTTCGACACGGCGCTGCGCGAGGCGAGGGAGTGCCTGGCGGCGGTGGACGTCGCGCAGCGGTGGGGATACGTCGGCGAGAGCGCGGTCGCGGTGGACCGCATGGACAAGATCGTCGCGACGCTGATGCGACTCACGATGCGGCGGTCGTGACGAGCGAGTCGTGCGGGTGGCCCGGTCTTGCGCAGCAAGGCCGGGCGGTGCAGGAACGACGTCGGCGGCTCGTTCCATGTTGACGCCACCCGGCCCTGAGGCACAGGGAGAGCGGGTCTCCGGTTTGTGAAGGAATCCCGCGACCGGGTCCGCGTCCGTGTGCGTGCGTGCGCGGGCGCGTGCGCGTGCGCGTGCGCGGGCGCTGGCGCGTGCGCGTGCGCGGGCGCGGGCGCGAGCGCGATCGCGTGCGCGGGCGCGTGCGCGTCCGTGTGCGCGCCCGCGCTCGCGCCCGTGCTCACTCCAGCTCGACCACCTGCCGGTACTCGGGCACGATGACGTTCGTCGCGAGGCTGGGGTCGATTGCCTTCGCCAGCGACAGCGCCGCGTCCTCCTCGCCGTGCGTGAGGAACACGTTGCGCGGCGGGGTCCTGAAGCTGCGCAGCCACCGCAGGAGGTCGGCCCGGTCCCCGTGCGCGCTGAAGCCGTCGATGCGGCGGATCTTCGCGCGGACGTCGTAGTTCCTGCCGTGGATGCGGACTGGCGATTGTCCCGACTGGATGATCCGCCCGAGTGTCCCGTGCGCCTGGTAGCCGACGAAGCACACGGTGGACTTCGGGTCCCCGATGTGCTGTCGCAGGTGATGCTTGATGCGGCCGGCGGTGCACATGCCGCTCGTTGCCATGATGACCTTCGGGCCGCGCACGTTCGCGATCTCCTTCGACTGCTTCGCCGTGCGCGTCATGCGGAGGCCGGGGAAGTGCAGCGGCGGCTGACCGTCCTCGAACAGGCGCTGCGTCTCCGCGTCCAGGTAGTGCCGGTACCGGCGGAAGATCGCGGTCACATCGACGGCCATCGGGCTGTTCAGGAAGATCGGGATGTCGGGGATGCGGTCGGTGCGGACGAGGCGGCCGAGGTGGTAGATCAGCTCCTGCGCGCGCTCGATGGCGAACGTCGGGATCACCACCGTGCCGCCGCGCTTCGCCGTCTCGTTGACGACCTTCTCGAGCTGCGTCGTGATGTCACCGCTGTCCGCGTGGTTCCGATCGCCGTACGTCGATTCCATGACGACGTGATCGGCCCGCGTGAGCAGCGTCGGATCGACGATCAGCGCCTTGTCCCACTGCCCGAGGTCGCCCGAGAACACGATGCGCCGCGGCGCGCCGTCCGCCTCGACCTCGAACTCGAGAATCGCCGCGCCGAGGATGTGCCCTGCGGCGTGGAAGGTGACCCGGAGCCCGCCGCCGAGATCGACCGGTGTGCCGAACGTCGTGCCGCGCAGGAGCCGCGTCGCCCGGCGCGCGTCGTCCACACCGTAGAGCGGCACCTCGGGGTGCTTCCCGCGCCGGCCCTCCCTGCGGTGTCGTCGTCGCTTGTAGGCCGCGTCCTCCTGCTGGATCCTCGCGGAATCGAGCATGATGATCCCGGCGAGCTCCACGGTCGGTTCCGTGGCGATGATCGGACCGTCGAAGCCGCCGGCGACCAGACGCGGCACGAGGCCGGTGTGATCGAGGTGGGCGTGCGTGAGCAGGAGCGTGTCGACGCCGTCGGGATGCGAGAGCGGCGACTCCCAGTTGCGCGCGAGGTGCTCGCGCTCCTGGAACAGCCCGCAGTCGATCATGACGCGCCGCCCCGCGGTCTCGAGGATGTACCGGGAGCCCGTGACCTGTCGCGTCGCGCCGAGGAAGTGCAGCTTCACGTGGCTACTCTCCAGGCTCGCCGGGATCCACGGCGGGAAGGCCGGCGGCGTCGCGCCACGTGACGAGGGCGTCGCGCCAGCGCGCGGCGCCGGTGCCGGTCCGCACGACGCGCCCGTCCGCGAGGAGCGCGTCCAGCATGCGCGGATCGCGCCCCCGCGCCCACGCGACGAAGCGCCCGATGCAGGCTTCCGGCGGAAGCGCCTCGCCCGGTTCGGGCGTGACCAGCAGACCCTCGACCAGCAGACCCGTGATCAGGCGGTCTCCGTCGAGCAGGTACGTGTGGCGAAGCGTGTGCGGCGGACAGCCCAGCAGCCGGTGGAAGTCGCTGGTCTCGGTCACCCGGACGCAGACGCCGCGCTCGCCGACTTCGAAGTCGTCGTACCGGCGCCGCGTGTTCATGAACGCGTCCCAGTCGCTCCACGGCGCCGTGCCGTCGGCCCGGCGCGCGATGCCCTCGCCTTCGTGACGCACAAGCCAGATCCGGGAGTCGAGCGTCATGCATACGCGCATCGCGGCCGTGTCGGCACGGTCGCGGGCCGCGACGAAGCGGCGCACTCTCGACTCGCGGGGATCGACGACCCGCACGCAGAACTCGACCGGGACCGGCTCCAGGTCGTCGAAGACGAAGGTCGCGTACTTGAAGCGATCCGAGCCGATGTCGCCCTGCGCCGTCATGACGGGGCGCAGCTCGACGGCGCGGCCCGGGGTGATCGTCACCGGCTCGAACCCGGGGAACTCGACGCACCCGCATCCGCCCTTCGCCGCGACGAGCCGGGCCGGCGAGTCCGCCGTGTTCACGAGCCAGATGCTCCGCGTCGTGCGCTCGCCGGGCGCCGCCGGACCGAAGTCCAGCCGCGCCGGCGCCGGCCGCACGGGCGACCATGCGTGGCGATCGGCGTCCGGGGGCGGGAGGTGCACGTCGGGGTGGATCGAGCGGACGGTGACGTCCAGCGTCACCGGACGCCGGTTCGCCAGGAACGCGGTGACGCGTCGCGTGCGTGTCGCGCCTTCCCGCTCGTCCGCCGTGATCGATACGCGGAATTCGACCACGCCGCTCGGGGGCACCGGACCCCGGGCGATCGGCGCGAGCGCGAGGCCGTCGCCATCGACCTCCGTGCCGACGAGCTCGACCGGGCGCGCGCCGGCGTTGATGAGCCAGACGCTCGCGCTCGCGTCGCCGCCCGCTGCCCACTCGCCGAGGTCGAGCGCGGCCGGGACGAAGATCGCGGTGGGCTCCGCCGCCTGCGTCGTGGGCGGCTCCTCCGCGCGCGCGACCGCGATGCTCAGCAGCGCGGCCGCGGGGATGACAAGAGCGGTCGGCGTCATGGACTTCCCGGCGCGATTGTAACGTCGGCGACGTGCGGGAACGCCCGGGGCCACTGGACCGCGTCTCAGGTCTCCTTCAGCGGCAGCGTCATCCGGCACGTGAGCCCGCTCGGCGGGTACGTCATCAGCAACCGCTGCACCGCATCACCGTGAAGATCCGCTCCTCCTCGTCCGGCTCGTGCAGGGCGAAGTCGATGAGGATCCGGATCGCCTTCGATTCGTCGGGGAGCCCGTGCTTCTCCGTCATCCGGCGAATGTAGCTGATCTGGCGCTCCTTGAGCTCGAACGTCCGGGGCGTCTTGTCGGCCATGGTGGTTCTTCCAGTCTCGTCTATCGGTGGGCGTTCCAGAAACCGGCCAGAAGGCGATGGAACTGATGCACGCCCTGCTCGCGGGTCGGCGAGTACCGGCCACGCTGGTAAAGACGTGACCCGATGCCGCGTTGCACCGACTCGACGACGTTCTCATCCTCGCGCTCGACCCGGTCGAGGCCGGCCCCCGCCCCCGCGTCGAGCCGGCTCTCGTCCCACACGTACGTGCGAAACGACACCTTCGTCCGGTTGACGGCGAGCGGCCTGACGATGTTGACCGAGATCCCCCACGGGTAGACGTTGAACATGAGGTTCGGGAAGAGCCAGAAGTAGTAGCCGGCGATCGACTCGCCCGCCTCGGGCGTCCCGGGCGCGAGATCCAGGAGATGCTCGCCGCCGCCCGCGACGCCGATCTGGACGTTCGCGTACGGGAACAGCTCGGTGCGGTAGGCGCCGTAGTCGAGCACGGCGTTGAGAGAGGGATGGACGAAGGGGATGTGGAAGCCCTCGAGGTAGTTCTCGCAGTAAAGCACCCAGTTCGCCTGCACGAGGTAGTCGCGCGACCGGCCCGCGTCGAAGACGCAGGCGTCGACCGGCATGCCGGCGATCCGCTCGCGCATGTCGCCGGTCAGCTCGTCGAAGGTGAACATGGGGTCGATGGCCGTGAACTGGAACACGCCGAGCCGCTCGAGGGGAACCCGCGGCAGGTCGTCGGCCGCGCGGGGGAAGCCCTCGGCATCGTCGAACTCCGGCATGTGCTGGAAGCGCCCGTCGAGCGCAAAGCGCCGACCGTGGTAGGGGCACCGCAGGTGTGCCGTCCGGCACGGCTCAGCCGCCACCAGGTTCGCGCGGTGCGTGCAGACGTTCGACAGGCAGAACACCTCGTCCGCCGCCGTGCGCGTCAGCAGCAGCGGCTCGTCGACGCACCCTTCGAGGAACAGGAACGGATGCACCTGCTGCGGCACCTTGACGGCGTCCGCGTCCGGGGCGAGCTGCCAGCTTCGCGCGAAGAGCTGCTCGCGCGCCCACGCGAACACCTCGGGGTCGCGGTAGAACCAGGCGGGGAGGGTCTCCGCCCGGCGGATGTCGGCGTCGATGTTCATCGACGGGAGTGTATCCGACCGGGCAGGATTTCGAGAAGCGTCAAGGGTCGGCAGCCCGTTGAAGAGCCGCAACGCCGTCGCGCTCGAGCGGAAGGCTCGCGCACCGGAACGATCCGCCCCCCTTCGGCGTGTCGTCGAAGGGCAGCTCGATCACCTCGAGCCCGATCGCGCGAAGCTCGTCGTTGATGCGGCGGGCGTTGTCGCGTGAGATCACGCAGGTCGGCGAGATCGAGAGGACGTTCGTCCCGAGATGGAACTGCTCTTCGGCGTCGATCTCGATCCACTCGTACGCGCGAATGCGCTCGGGGACCTTGCGGAAGCCCGGAGGGTAGACCAGCGCGTGGTTCGCGCCGACCGGTACGAAGGCGCAGTCGAGGTGCAGGACGTCGTGGCCCTCGGCCCGTTTCTTCAGCTTCACGATCTCGACGTGGTAGTCGTCGCCGAACCGATCGACCAGGAACTCGGCGCCGGGGAGGTCGGTGCGCTCGCTCACGCCGACGTAGAGCGTGCCCTTGTCGAGCACGATGTCGCCGCCCTCGACGGTCACGTCGAGGGGAACCCGGACGACCCGCTGCGGCGGCAGGCGATCGATGATCGGCTCGATGCCGCGCCACTCTCGGCGCCGGCTCTCGGCGGCCATGCTGGAGACGACGAACGTGTCGCCGACGACGAACCCGATATCTCGCGGCGTGAGCTGGTCGGGCACGCCGCTCACCGGGTTCGGCACGAGCACCTCGACGCCGTGCGCCTCGAGCGTGCGCTGGAAGTCATCGAACTCCGCGCACAGCGTTTCCCGCAGGGGCCGCTCCGGATGCTCGGCGTGAAACAGCTCCTGCTTCGGGTTGATCGGGTCCGGCATCACGAACGTGTCGGCCCGCCCGATGATCACGCGCCGCAGTGGCCCGGTTTCGGAGTCGATCCGGACGGGCTGCGGTGGCGTGGCATGTGATGGCGCGGCCTCGCGGTTCATGGGCGGATGCTTACAGGCGGAGGCCCCGCGCGGATCAAGTGTCAGCCATCAGCCATGAGCCAGTTCGATTCCCGTTGTCCGGCGAACAGCGAACGGCAAACAGCGAACGGCAAACAGCGAACAGCTTCGCTTCAGCCCGCCTCGGCCCGTGGATGCGCCGCGTCGTACGCGTCGCGCAACCGCTGCGACGAGAGGTGGGTGTACACCTGCGTCGTCGACAGCGACTGGTGGCCGAGCAGCTCCTGCACGCTGCGCAGGTCGGCGCCGTTGTCCAGCAGGTGTGTGGCGAAGCTGTGCCGCAGGGTGTGCGGGCTGATGTCCGGATCGAGACCGGCTTTCGCGAGATATTTGCTCACCTTCCGGCGGACGGATCGCGTCGAGAGACGGCCGCCGTGCTTATTGATGAAGAGCGGAGCCTCCCGGTCGCCGTTCTGGCCGGCTGAGCGGGGGTCCTTCTCGAGCATGGCGACGTAGTGCTGGAGCGACGCAATCGCGTGGGAGCCGAGCGGCACGATGCGCTCCTTCTTGCCCTTGCCGCGCACGATCATCGCCTGGCCGACGACGTCGACATCGCCGCGGTTGATGCCGACGAGCTCGCTCACGCGGATACCCGTCGAATAGAGCGTCTCGAGGATCGCCCGGTCGCGGGCGCCGAGGAGGTCCGAGTCATCGGGAGCGGAGAGGAGCTGCTCCACCTGCCGCACGTCGATCGCCTTGGGAAGACGCTTGTTCTGGCGGGGCGTGCGGATGAGCAGCATCGGGTTCGCGGGGATCATCGAGCAGCGGTCGATCCAGCGGTAGAACGACCGGAGCGTCGCGATCTTCCGGGCCATCGTCGCCGACGAGTACTGGTGCTCGTCGAGGCGGGTCAGGAACGCGCGGATCCGGTTGACGTCCGCGGCGAGCATGTGACCGGTGACCGTGGCGGGGCCGAGCGTCGCGACGACGTCGCCGTTCGAGCCGACCGGGTTCTGACGCCGGTGCTCGAAGACCTCCTGCTCCTGCGCGGGCGTCGCGGAGATGTCGTTCGACTCGCTGAGGAACTCCGCGTATTGCCGGAGGTCGACGCCGTAACAGCGCGCCGTGTAGGGGCTGAAGTGGCGCTCGTCGAGCAGATACGAAATGAACGCCTGGACGATCGGGAGCTTGTCAGTCATGTGTTGACTCATGGTTTGCGATGTCCGTCGCCGCCGTACCGTTCGGCAAAGAGGTTCAGGGGCGTAGATCGACGCTTTTCGGACGCGTCTGTGGTGAATCTGGTCTTATCGAGACGTTCAGGAAGAAGTTGCGCACCGCGGCCGCCCCGGCGGCATCGAGCGGCGCGTGCGGATCGGCGACCAGCTCCTCGATACGGCGGACGATCGCGGGGGCATCGCCCGCGTCGCACGCGAACGACCACCGGTGGCCCCGGTGGTGAAGCGTGAAGCGCTCGGGGCCGGCGATCGGGGGCGGGGTTTCGTGGGAGCTATCGGACATCGTCGGACCTCGGCACGGCGTCGCGCCGGGAGGTCGGCGACGTCGTCAGTTTTCCTGCTGTGCGACCGACGGCGACAGACGGAATCGCTCCTGGGCGAGCAGATGTCTGAGCAGGCGGTAGCACACGAACTTCGTGTACCAATCCATGCTGACCCGGTAGATGTCCGTTCCGAAGCTGCCCTCGGGCTCGGCCCGGCCGTGCGCGTAGTCCTCGAGCCATCGCAGCGTGCGATGGTCGGATGCGTCGAACACGCCCGCGGCCTGCGCGACGGGACCGGCGGGATCAATCTCCTCCGCCGACCCGTGCCCCGACGCGGACTGGCTCAGCCGCCGCACGTCGAGACCGTTCCGCTCGTCGGTTTCGGGTCGGGCGTACAGCTCGACCGCGATCCCGAGCGTCATCGGCCGGTACGGGTCGTACGCCGTGATCGAGCCGACGACGAGACCGTCGACCTTCATCACGTCCATGAGCATCATCGCGTCGTTGGAGGACGTGATCCGCTCGAGACCGAGCTTCGACATCGTCTGGATCACCCGGTTCACGGGGAGCACGTCGATCCCCGGCACCTGCTGCGCTTCCCGCATGAAGGCGTCGGCGGCGCTCGGGCCGTCGACGATCGAGACGCCGGATTCGTTCATGAACGGAACGACGGCCCAGAGCTGGGTGGTGTCGCCCGGGGCCTGGAGCCGTCGCGGACGATCGGACGCGCAGCCCGTCAGGAGAAGGGCGATCGCCGCCATGGCGCCGAGTCGGGCCGCGGCGCTCACGATGCCGCGCGCCTGCATGGATTGTGCACTTGTCATGGCATCCTGCCGTTTCGTTCGAGCTCCGCTCGTACGGTTCGGCGTGCGCTCGTTGCGCCCGCCGCTCTGGCGCCGTTCGGCGCGGATCAGTTTTCGTCGTCTCCCATGGCCGGATCGGCCGTGGCAAGGGGCATGGCGGTGCGGTCGCTCGTCTCGAACGTGCGCCCCGTCGCGGCGGCCCAGATGTTGTCCACGCCCGAGCGGTCGGACAGGAAGTAGATGGCGCCGTCCGCTCCCCATGCCGGGTAAAGGTTGAGGAAGCTGCCGTTTGTCAGGTTCGTCCGGGCCTTGCCGTCGTCGCTGATGACCCACACGTCGGATTCCTGCGGCCGCTCCCCCGCCAGCCGGTCGGGCGCGACCACGGTGACGAAGACCATGCGGCAGCCGTCGGGCGACCACGCGGGGTGCAACGCCGCCGCGGTCGCGGCGGAGACGATCTCTGTCGGGTGCAGGGCCTCGCCGTTGACGATGTCGATGGTCCAGACGCTGAAGAGACGGCTGCCGCGCTCCCGCGCACGCTGGAAGACGATCTTGTTCCGCGCGGGATCGGGGTTCCACTGCGGGAACAGGCCGTACTCGAGGAAGCGCGGCGCGCTCGAGTCGTCGACGTCCACCATCCAGATCTCCCACCGGCCGGACTGGGCGCCGAGCTTGCAGTAGGCGAGCGTCTTCCCGTCGGGCGACCACGTCGGGTGCAGCTCGTGCGCCCCATCGAACGTGACCTGAACCGGCGGATCGCCGTTGACGTTCGTGTGGAAGATGTTCCAGTCACCGGACCGGTTCGAGGCGAACGCGATCCGGTGCGAGTCGGGAGAGAAAGCCGGCATCACGTCGTCGGCGGGGTCGTTCGTGACCTGCGTCATCGTGCGGCCCGCGGTCGACTTCATGTAGATGTCCGCCGTCCGCCGGTGCTGCGTCGAGCTGAAGACCATCAGCTTTCCGGTCCGGTCGAGGTCGGGATCGAAGCTCCCGCCCTCGGTGGCGTGCGTGATCTGCGCAAGATTGGCCGAGCCGTCAAAACGACCGGCGCCGGGCACGGGCGCGCTGATGAGTTCGCCGAAGAGACCCACGCGCGTCGCACCGTCGCCCGATCGCGCGTCGTCGGCCGGTGAGCCGAACTCGACGGTGGGCATCGTCCGGGCGACCGGGGCTCGTTCGGTCCGCGACATCGCGGCGCGGGTCGATGTCATGCCTGTCGAGCTCATGCGGGTCGATGTCATGCCTGTCGAGCTCATGCCGGTCGCCGTCATGCCGGTCGCGGTCATGCCGGTCGGGGTCTCGACGTACGTCACGTTCGCGCTGTCGGTCGCGCGGGCGGTCGTCGTCTCGACGGGCAGGCGGTCCGGCGCCGGCTGGGCGATGACGTAGACCGGCTCGTCGTCCTGCGCGGTCGCGTACAGTTCCTCGCCGACTTCGCGCATCGTCTGCTTCACGGCCTGGCAGCCCGTGCTCAGGACGGCGCCGGCCAGCACGGCGGCGGCGAGGATATGCGTGTGGGCGGTTCGTTCCGTCAGCATCTCAGGGTGGCTCCGTTTCATGGCGACCGCCGCGCTGCCCAGACGCCTCCGGCGCTCAGGATCCGCGTGGATCGCACGGACGACAAAGCACGGGCCGGATCCAACCGGGCCCACCCTGGCGCGACTGCGCCCGGGGTTCCTTATCGGACGAACGTCTGAACATCCTTGAGCCCCTGAAGGCCCTCCCTCCGCAGGTCCGACGATGCGTTATCGACCGGCCGGGGTTCCGGCCTGAGTCCTTTGTCCGGCGATTTGTCGGGCGAACGCGCGCGGACCCGCCGCGTCGATACAGGGCCTACAATCGTCGTCCCGCGACCGCAAAAACCGCCCGCGGCCGCCGGGTATCACCCGATACGAGAAGAACTGGTTTAAAGAGGTGCGCACGATGAGAACCCTCATGCTGTCCACGATCTGCTCCGCCGCCCTGCTGGCCGGTTGCCAGGAGAAGGGGAGCAGCGAAGAGACGCCCGCGCCTCCCGCAAGCGCGCCCGCCGAAGCGACGTCGGCGATCGACAAGGCCGGCGGGGAGATCATGCTCACCGCGTTCAAGAACACGGAGGTCGAGGTGGGCTGCGGGATGTGCGTCTACGAGATGGAAGGCGTCGACCACTGCGAGACGGCGGCGATGGTCAACGGGAACCCGGTGCTGATCAGGGGCGCCGGCGAAGGCACGCACATCTGCTCGGGCAGCCGCCGCGCGGTCGTCTCGGGTGCCATGGAGGACGGAACGCTCGTGGCGACGTCGTTCGATCTGAAAAACTGAGACTCTGGAACAGTCCCGGCCGGACGCAGGACCCCATGCAATCCGCTCCCCTGCGGGGTCGAGTGGTGGCCGCACGCGCCTCCCCCGCGCGTCAATGGCATTCTCTCAACAGGCGCGGACGGATGTGCGGCGATGCGGTACACTGGTGGTCTTGGCATTTTTGGACCGATCGCGTAGCTCAGTCGGTAGAGCAACCGCCTTTTAAGCGGTAGGTCCTGGGTTCGAGTCCCAGCGCGATCATTCGCGGGGGATGTCCGCAGCGCAAGTCCTGCGGGACCAGCGCTACCGGAAAGGATCGGGAGAGAACGACTCGCGCATGCTCGTCATTCATGCCAACTGGACCGCGGGTGCCTTGCGGTTGTGGGCGGAGTCGCTCGACGCCTGTCTGAGGACACGCGCGGGCGTTCCCGCGAGGGCCGAGGTGGAGTCCGCCGCGGAGCGCATGGGCGGCGGTGCGGTGGC
>CAZXBB010000023.1:0-11167 GCA_964638815.1 uncultured Isosphaeraceae bacterium | reverse complement strand
CCAGCCGAGCCGGGGACCGGGGCGCACGGCGTCACCCGCCGGCGCCGACGCCCGACGCCACCACGATCTTCGTCTTCACCGAGTTCGCGATGAAGCACGCATGGTGCGAGGCGTCGTGCAACGCCGCGAGATCGTCGGCGGAGGGCGCGGCGCCGGGCGCGAACGTGATCTCGGGCCGCAACGTGACGCGCGTGATTGCGAGGTTGCCGTCTTTGTTCTTCTCGAGCGTGCCGATCGCCTCGTCGCGATAGGCGTCCACGACGAATCCCTTCTTCGCCGCGAACGCGAGGAACGTCAGCATGTGGCAGCTCGACAGCGAAGCGACGAACGCCTCCTCCGGGTCGACGAGATCGGGGTTGCCGAGATACGCCGGGGTCGCCGACGCCTCGATGACGGTGCCGCCCTCGAAGCGCCAGCGGTGGTCGCGCGTGTAGGACTTGTACGCGAACTCGGTGTCGTTGCGCGTCCAGTCGATCGTGGCATGGTGCTCGGACATCGCTGTTCCTCCGTCGCGGTTCGTCAGGCCATCTGGCCGCGCGTGGACCGGCGGCGCTGGAGCTCGGCGCCGATGAAGCCCTCGATATCCCCGTCCAGCACCTGCTGGGGGTTGCCGACCTCGTGGCCCGTGCGGTGGTCCTTCACGCGGTTGTCATAGAGCACGTAGGAGCGTATCTGCGTCCCCCACCCGCGGTCGACCTTGCCGCCGGTCACGGCGTCGAGCTCCGCGGCGCGCCGCTCCTCCTCGATCTGCTCGAGCTTCGCCGTCAGGATGTTCATCGCCTGCCTGCGGTTCTGGCTCTGGTCGCGGAAGGTCGAGCTGACGATCATGATGCCGGTCGGCCTGTGGACGATCCGCACGGCGGATGCCACCTTGTTGACGTTCTGGCCGCCGGGGCCCGAGGAGCGGGCGAACGTGGTCACATCGATGTCCTTCTCGTCAACCTCCACGTCCGTGTCTTCGAACTCGGGGATCACGTCCACGGTCGCGAAGCTCGTCTGCCGCTTGCCCTGGGCGTTGAACGGGCTGACCCGCGCGAGCCGGTGCGTGCCGCGCTCGCAGCTCATGTAGCCGTAGGCCATGGGGCCCTTGACGTGGTACGTCACCTCGCTGAGGCCGACCTCCGAGCCGTGCGTTTTCGAGATCTCCTCGACCTTGAACCTCTTCCGCTCCCAGTAGTAGATGTACATCCGCTCGAGCATCTCGGCCCAGTCGTCGGCCTCGTTGCCGCCGTCGCCGGAGTGGATCGACACGAAGCAGTTGCGGTGGTCGTGCCTGCCGGAGAGCAGCGACTGCATCTCGACGGCGTGCATCTGCTTCTGGAGCTTGTGGAGCTGCTCGTCGGCCTCGGTCAGGAGGTCGGCGTCGTCACCCTCGCGGGCGAGCTCGTAGCCGACGCTCGCGTCCTCGAGCGCACTCATGACCTGCTCGAGCCCTTCGGTCTGGGCCTTGAGCAGCTTGTATTCGCCGATGACCTTCTGGGCGGCCTCCTGGCTGTCCCAGAAGCCGGCCGCGTTCATCTGCTCCTGAAGCTCGTCGCGCCGCGCGGTCTTGCGATCGTAGTCAAAGAGAGTCGCGGATGGTCAAGATCCGCGCCTCGAGATCGTCGATGACAGGCTGGTGCGTTTCGAAGTGCATGCGCCTGATCCTAGCCGATCTGCGCGAACGCGTACGGTCGCCGGCCCTGCGCCGTACGGATGCCGGCGGCCGGATCCCCCATTGGCGGCGAGGAGCCGACCCGCGACGACCCGGTCGCGATCGCCGTCGTCCCCGCTACCATTGGCCGTTTGCGAGGAGGTCCGTCGTCACCATGATTCTCTGCGGCACCGATCGGCGCGAAGCACCGGCCGGGCGGCCGGCCCGGCGCGGCGGGCGGCGGCTGAGCACGCTTTTCGCCGCGGCCGCGGCCGCCGTGCTTCCGGCATGCGGCGGTGCGCCGACGCCCGGGGCGGGCGGGACCGCGGACGGCGCGGCGGGCCCCGTCTTCCGGGACGTCACGGAGACAGTCGGCGTCGACTTCATCCACTTCACGGGCGCGACGGGGCAGTACTACTTCCCCGAGATCATGGGGGCCGGCGTCGCGGTGATCGACTACGACGGCGACGGCGACCTCGACGTATACCTCGTCCAGGGCGGGCTCCTCATGCCGGGCGACCGGCTCGAGGACGCGACCTTCCCGCCGGCGGGGTCGCCGCCGTTCCGCAACCGTCTCTATCGCAACGACCTCGTCGTGGACGCGGCGGGAACGCGGACCCTCCGGTTCACCGACGTCACGGAGGCGTCCGGCGCCGGCGACACCGGCTACGGGATGGGCTGCGCGGTCGGCGACTACGACGGCGACGGCGACGAGGATCTCTACGTCACGAACTACGGTCCCAACGTGCTCCTGCGCAACGACGGCGACGGGCGGTTCACGGACGTCACGGCGACCGCCGGCGTCGGCGATCCCCGCTGGTCCACGAGCGCCGCGTTCCTCGACTACGACGCCGACGGCGATCTCGACCTCGTCAACATCAACTACGTCGCCTTTGCGGACGACACTCGCCGCGCGTGCCGCCGACCCGCAGGCGATCGCGATTACTGCACGCCGCTCGCGTACCGCCCGCTTCCCGACACGCTCTACCGCAACGAGGGCGACGGAACCTTCGCGGACGTCACCGCCGAAGCCGGCCTCGACGCGGCGTACGGCAACGGTCTCGGGGTGGCGTGCGCCGACTTCGACGGGGACGGTCGCACGGACATCTACGTCGCCAACGACGGCGTCGCGAACCAGCTCTGGACGAATCTGGGTGACGGCACGTTCCGCGACACGGCGCTGCTCAGCGGCGTCGCGCTCAACGGCGCGGGCGAGGCCGAGGCCGGCATGGGCGTGACCGTCGCGGACTTCGACACGGACGGCGACGAGGATATCTTCGTCGTGCATCTCTACGGCGAGACCAACACGCTCTACGTGAACCAGGGCAACGGCGTCTTCGACGACACGACGTTTCGCCTCAAGCTCGGCGCCGTAAGCCGGAGCATGACGGGGTTCGGGACCTGCTTCGTGGACTATGACAACGACGGCGTGCTCGATATCATCGTCGTGAACGGGGCGGTGACCAAGGTCGACACGCAGCTCGACGATCCCTATCCGTACATGATGCCCAACCAGCTCTTTCGCGGCACGCCATCGGGGTCCTTCGAGGACGCCTCGGCCGACGCGGGTCCCGCTTTCGCGCTCCTGGAGTCGAGCCGCGGCGCGGCCATCGGCGACCTCGACCTCGACGGCGACCTCGACCTCGTCGTCACCAACAACAACGGTCGCGCGCGCGTGCTGTCGAACGAGGTCGGCGCGCGCCGGCACTGGCTGCGGGTGGACGTCGAATCCGGGACCGGCGAGCGGAGCGCGATGGGCGCAATCGTCGAGATGACCCGAGGCGACGCCGGACCGGTGCGGCGTCGCGTGCACACCGACGGCAGCTACTGCTCGACACGCGACCGGCACGTGCACTTCGGCCTCGGAGCGAGCGGCGAGCCGGTCGCCCTGGTCGTCCGCTGGCCGGACGGATCGAGCGAGCGCTGGGACGAAGTCGCGGTCGATCGCACCGTGACGCTGCGGCGGGGGGAAGGGCGTTGACGAACCGCGCGCTCAGGGTGTTCATCGTCGTCGGCTCCCTCCTGCTGATCGCCGCGGGTGTGGGGCTGTACGTCGCCGGCGTGTTCGAGCGCGCGCCCGAGCTCACGCCGGTCCCGCCGCTCGAGGTCAGGAGCACCGACCCCGCGGTGGCGGAGCAGATCCGGACGGCCCACGCGCAGCTCGCGGCGAACCCGTACGATCCGAACGTCAACGGCCGCCTCGGCGTGCTGTGCGAGATCTACCAGTACCCGGAGACCGCGCGCATCTGCTACGAGCGCGCTGCAGCGCTGGCCCCGCTCGACTTTCGCTGGAAGTACTACCAGGCGCGGATCGAGCAACTGCTGGGCAACCCGGAGGCGACGGTCAGCCTGCTGAACTCGGCGCTCGCGCTGAACGATCGCTATACGCCGGCCGTCGCGCTGCTCGGCGACGCGTATCTCGAGCTGGGGCAGGTGGACGACGCGGAGGAGGCGTACCGGCGCGCGCTGGCCTTCAGCCAGCGCTCGTGCTCGGCGTTGCTCGGCCTCGGGAAGGCCCTGGCGCGGAAGGGCGACCATGCGGGCGCGATCGAGCAGTACGAGCGCGGGCTCCTTGCGGCGCCGCAGCACGCGCCGCTGCACTACGCGCTCGGGCTCTCGTACCGGGCGGTCGGCGACACCGCCCGCGCGGAGGAACACCTGGAGACGGCCCGTCAGGGAGCGCCGGCCAACCCCGACTTCGACCCCCTCGTCGCCGACATCTACGAGCAGGAGATCGGCGTCAACAGCACGTACAAGAAGGCGATCCGCAGGCTGAACGCGCGCCAGTTCGACGAGGCGATCGTCATGCTGCGGGAGGTCGTGGAGCAGGATCCGGATCATTTCGGCGCCCGGGGCGCGCTCGGCAAGGCCCTCTCGTTGACGGACCGATCGGACGAGGCGCTCGTCGAGTACGAGAAGGCCGTCGCGCTCAATCCGACGAACATCGACTTCCTGCGTCCCTACGCGCTGCTGCTTTACCGCGCGAAGCGCGTCGATGAGGCGGAAGCGGCGTTGCGGAAGGTGCTCGAGCTCGGCGGCGATCATGCCGACGACCATCACGTCCTCGGCGCGATCCTGCTGCGCCGCCAGAGCCCGGAAGAAGCGATGGTGCACTTCGAGCTCGCCGTCGAGCGCAGGCCCGACCACGCGGAGGCGCGCGGCGCGCTGCTCCAGGTGCTGCGCGGCCTGGCGTCGCGGGCGGCGAGCGATGCGGAGGCCGTGCCGTACCTGCGCCGCATGACCGAGGTCGAGCCGCGCGACCTGCTTTCCTGGACGAAGCTCGCGGGTGCGCTCGAGGGAGCCGGTGATCTCCGCGGCGCGCTGGACGCGCTCGACAAGGCGCTCGCCATCAACCCGAACCTGGCCCAGGTCGTGGAGAAGCGCGACCTGATCAGAGATCGCATCGAGCGCGGCGAAGGCTAGCGCCCGTTGAAAGGCCCGGGCTCAGTCCAGCAGCCTGGCCAGCATCTCCGTCACCGCCCGCCCGATCCCGCGGACCTGGTCGTTCTTGCGATCATCCGCGAGCGTTCCGGCGTCGTCGAACGCCTTGTCAGCCGAGGGGATCGCGATCTGGTCGGGGATCACCGTCACCTTGATGTTGCCGAGGATGGCGCGCACGTGCACGAGCCCGCGCAGTCCGCCCAGCGCTCCGGGCGACGCAGCCATGATGCCGGCGACCTTGTCCGCGAAGCAGTCGAGCGGCGCCCGGTCCGGCTCCGGACGCGACACCCAGTCGATCGCGTTCTTGAGCGCGGCGCTGATCGAGCTGTTGTACTCGGGGCTCGAGATCAGCAGCCCGTCGTGCGCGCGGAACAGCTCCTTGAGCCGGATGCCGTTCCCGGGAATGCCCTCGGCGTCCTCGAGGTCGCCGTCGTAGATCGGCATGGGGAAGTCCCGGAGGTCGATCGTGGTGACGTCCGCGCCCGCGTCGCGCGCTCCGGCCGCGGCGATCTTCACGAGACGCTTGTTGTAAGAGCCTTCGCGCAGGCTGCCGGCGAACGCGAGAATCCTGGGTTGCTTGCTCATGCGGTTGCGACTCCTCTGCTGGTCAGGCGGGAGGGATGATAGCGAACGGCCTCGGCCTCGCGTATCCTGCCCGCATGAGCGTCGCCCAGTCGCCGATTCTGCTCTCCGAGCGCGTTCGCAACCTGAAGCCGTCCAGCACCTTCGCCGTGAGCGCGCGCGTGCGGGAGCTCCAGGCGCAGGGCAGGGACGTCATCGGCTTCGGGACCGGCGAGCCGGACTTCGACACGCCCGACGGGATCAAGGACGCCGCGATCGGCGCGCTCCGCGCCGGCGAGACCGGCTACCAGCCCGTGCCGGGACCGCCGGTCGTGCGGGAAGCGATCGCGGCCAAGCTCCGCGACGAGAACGGCATCTCGTGCACGGCCGGCGACATCGTGGTCAGCGTCGGCGCGAAGCACTCGATCTATCTCGCGCTGCAGGCGCTCGTGGATCCCGGGGACGACGTCATCGTGCCGACGCCGGCGTGGGTGAGCTACCGCCCCATGATCGAGCTGTGTGGCGGTCGCTGCATCGAGGTGCCCGGCGCCGTCACGAACGACTTCAGGATCACGCCCGCCCAGCTCGAGGGGGCGATCACGCCGAAGACGGTCGCGTTCATCATCAACAGCCCGTCCAATCCGTGCGGCACGATGTACACGCCCGACGAGCTCGTGGCGCTGGCCGCGGTCCTGGCGCGGCACGAGCAGGTCGTGGTTCTGACGGACGAGATCTACGAGAAGCTCGTCTTCGGCGAGACGCCGCACTTCTCGGTCGGCTCCATCGACGCGATCGCGGATCGCGTCGTGACCATCAACGGCCTGAGCAAGGCCTACGCGATGACGGGATGGCGTCTCGGCTACGCCTGCGCGACCGGGTACGGCATCGCCGGCGCGATCACCCGGCTCCAGGGCCAGATGACCAGTCACGTGACGTCGTTCTGCCTGCCGGCGCTGGTGGAGGCGCTCGCCTCTCAGGCCGGGGCCGTCGAGACGATGCGGCGGACGTTCGCGGAGCGGGCGGGCGTGATCCACGCCCGTCTCGCGGCCATGCCCGACATCGTCTGCCCGCGACCGACCGGCGCCTTCTACGTGTTCCCCGACGTCGGCGCGTACTTCGGGCGCCGGACGGCCGAAGGCCGCGTCGTCGACTCGTCCGTTTCGTTCGCCGAGGCGCTCCTTGAGGAGGCGCTCGTCGCCGTCGTTCCCGGTGACGACTTCGGCGAATGCGCGCGGCGGCACATCCGGATGAGCTTCGCCTGCGGGCTCGACCAGATCGAGGAGGGATGCCGGCGCCTGGCCGTGTGGTTGCGGACGCTGGCGTAGGGGCCAACACGCGTCGCTCCAACACGCGTCGCTTGAACAAGGTGATGCCATGACAATCGAGACGTTCCTCGGCACTCCCATGGGCCATCTCGGCTTCGCCGTCGGCGCGATGGGATTCGCCGTTCGCGACATCGTCTGGCTCCGGCTCATCTCGATCGTGTCGAGCGTCGCGCTGATCACCTATACCATCAACGTGCACGAGCATGTCTGGGTCGCCGTGTCGTGGCAGACGGTGTTCATCATCGTGAACGGGTCCCGCCTGTTCCAGCTCATCTACGGTGAGCGGGCCGCGCGGTTCGACGAGCACGAGCAGGAGCTCTACGACACGATGTTCCGCGGGTTCACGCGGCTGGAGTTCATGCGTCTGATGCGCATCGCCGACTGGCGGACGGCCGAGCCCGGCGACGTCCTCACGACGGAGGGAGCGGCGGTCCCGGAGCTGCTCCTCATCACGTGCGGCGCGGCCGACGTCATCGTGGGCGACCGCCCCGTCGCCGAGCTCCGCTCCGGCCAGCTCGTCGGCGAGATGAGCCTGATGACCGGCGAGATGGCGTCGGCGACCGTCAGGGTGCGCGAAGCCACGAGGTACATCGCGTGGTCCAAGGCCTCGCTCGCGCGTCTTCTGAACCGCAACCCGAGCATGCACTTCGTCATGGACTCGGTGCTGGGCATCGACCTGTCGCGCAAGCTGAAGGACACGCGCCGGGAGACCGGCCCCGACGGCGCTCCGGCATCGCCCGCGCGGTGACCTCGACCGTCCGGGACGCGTCGCGCCGCCGGCCGGACCGATAACGCCGCGCCGGCCGAGAGCGCCGGTGCTCACCACGTTCCGCGGCGCAGCCCGCACGACCCGCAAAGCCCGCACCACGTGCTTGACTCGACCCGTTCTCGCCGCAAGCTCTCTTGACGGAGCGCGATCTCCGTGCCGCGTCCGGTAAGGCCGCGGAAGGAGAGAAAGATGGGAAGGAAGACAGTGACGGCGGCGGGTGCGCTGGCCCTCGCATTCTCGTCGACGGCGTCGGCGAGCATCATCTTCGACAACTTCGGCGAAGATGACGAGCGAGGCATGGGCAACGGATGGACGCTGTCCCGGGGACTTCCCGTCGGCATCGACTTCGACCAGGGCGACGCGTTCACGGTGACCGGCGGCGCGTACACGCTTGAGGCGGTCGAGCTCGGGGTGAGCCTCATCGCCGGCCAGAACGTGCTGACCGTCAACGTCCACGCGGACGACGGTGGCGCGCCCGGATCGCTGCTCGAGAGCGTCACCGTCGCGGACCGCATGGGCGGCTTCGGTGAGGCGACGCCCCCGATCGTGGCCGCGTTCAGCGGCGAGACCGTGCTCGAAGAGGGCCTCCAGTACTGGGTCACGGCGGCGACGGCCGGTGAGTCGTGGGCCGCGTGGCATCTCAACAGCATCGACGACTTCGGCCCGCACGCCGTGCGGCGTGACGGCGAACCGTGGGAGGTCGCGCCGAACACGCGCGGGGCCTTCCGCGTGACCGGCCAGGCGATCCCGGGACCGGGAGCGCTGGCCCTGTTCGCGGCCGCAGCGTGCGGCGCCCGCCGCCGGCGCTAGTCGAGGAGCTCCAGCACTTCCGTCTTCAGCTTCGTCGCCATGTTCGCATCGAAGCCCTGGTGGACCTTCGCGATCACGCCGTCGCGATCGATGATGTACGTGGTGGGGATGCTCTGGATGCCGTAACGCGCGACGGCGGCGCCGTCGAAGTCGAGCAGGGTCGGCATCGAGAATTTCTGCGACTGCCAGAGGGCCGCCGCCTGCGACTTCATGCGTTCGGCCGGCACGCTCTCGAAGGTGTCGATCGCGTAGGCGGCGATGGGGTGACCCGAGCTCTGCGCCCAGTCGTGGAACTCGTCGAGCAGCGGCAGGGCCATGATGCACGGACGGCACCAGGTCGCCCAGAAATCGAGCACGACCACCGAACCCCGGAGAGCGCTGAGGGTGACGCGCTCGCCGTCGAGCGTCTCGAGCGTAAAGTCGGGGGCGCGCTCGCCCACCGCCACCGGCGTCGGCTGGAGCTCGCGGAAAGACCGCACCTTCCGCCGGCTGCCCGGATCGAACGTGATCAGCCCGGACGGCGAAGCGTGCACCTTGGGCGAGAACTTCACGCGCACCACCATCCCCGGCTCCACGTCGGAGAGCTGGTCCGTCGCGATCTCCAGCGCGGACAGCAGGTTGGTGCCCGCGTCGATGTGCACGGTGCCGCGGCCGTTGTCGGCAGCGAGCCACAGCCGGTGCGAGCCGTGCGGCGTGTCGTCGTCGACCTTGTCGTAGCCGGAGAGACGCGGGCGCTCGAGCACGCCGAGGCCGAGCCCGGCGACGTAGCTCGCGACCCCGCGCCCCCGCCGCAGGTCGAAGGCGACGGGCAGACTCGCGTCGCCGCCGAAGATCGCCTCGAGCGTCGTTCGGATGTCGCCGGTCAGCACGATCTCCGCGTACTTGTCGGCGACCTCGTCCCGGACGAGGAAGAGCGACGAGCCGAGCGCGACGGCCCGGAGCGCCGGCATGTCCACGCGGCCGTCCGTTCCAGCACCGAGCGCGTACGGAATCTCGACGACCTCCTCGGAGCCGTCCGGGAGCGACAGGTTCAGACGCATGACGTCAGTGAGCCCGCCGGCCGCCGCGTAGGCGGCCGCGGAGCGCGTGAGGACGGCCTCCGCCTCCTTTGCGCTGCCGGTGGGGGCCGCCGCGTGGATGCCGGGGATGACGGGGATGCCGGGGGTGCCGGGGGCGGTCCCGGACTGGTCGAGCGCGAAGGCGGTGACGGCGGTGACGGCGCCGAGGGCGGCGATCCCGGCGACGATACCGGCGGCGATCTTGTGCATGGATGTCTCCTGGGAGCGTTCGTCCCGCTGAGCAACACTGTCCGAAGGGGCGGTATTCCTAGCGGGTGCCGCCCCGCGGTTCCACCCGGTCCACGAAACGACTGTGGATCCGCTGTCGCGCGGCCTTCCGCTGCCTTCCGCTGCCTTCCGCTGCCTTCCGCGGCCTTCCGCGGCCTTCCGCGGCCTTCCGCGGACTGTCTCCAGGGCCTGACGCGGGCTGTCGCCACCTGTCGCGCGAGCGGCTTATGCTTATCGGTCGGTGCCGGCGGGGATTCCTCGAAACCGGGGTCTCCGCGCTGGCCGGGTCGTCATTATGGGTGCAGACTTTGCGCGGAGTCGCCGCCCGAGGAGGACCGGGTGCGTACGGGAGAAAGCGAAGATGAGCCGACGAGTCATTGTCCGAAGCGCGCTGTGCATCGCGGGCGCGATCGCCGTCCTGCAGGTCGCCACGGGCTGCGCCGGGAGCGGCGGGGCGGCGTCGTCAGGGACGATCGGGATGCCGCACCGTACGCTGGTCCTGCCTCCGCCGAAGCTGGCCGCACACTGGGACGTCGCCCCGTACGAAGATGCGTGGGACTGGGGGTGGCAGAACTACCGCAACGACGACGCCCTCGGGATCGGTGGCTCCGACGGGCTCGTCCAGGCCCATCACCTGGAGGTTCGGGACTTCGATCGGCGCTCCACCAATAACGGCCGGGTCAGCGAGTCATCGCGCACCACGACCCGTTCGATCCGCCACGGATGGCTCCTCACACCCTGATGCGAGTCCCCGGCGACGGGCCCGTTCCGGCGCCTCGGCGGGTCGGCGAAACCGGCTGACTGGGGAAGCTGCGTCGATCGTCATAACTTGTTGTCATTGTCGGAGTTGCCCTTGACGCTGCGCCGGGGCCCCGCCATACTGGGGCTCGTGGGGTTGGGCGAAGTGCCCGGCCTGGTAGGAAGGATGCGGGTTGCAGAGTCGGGGACGGCTGGCCCCGGGGGCACGATCTGGCCAGGCTGGCTGAGGCGTCGAAGCCGCGGGAGGGCGCACCGTGGGGGTGCTTTCCGAGGTGACGAGCGGCCCGAGCAGGGGGCTGATCGGCATGACAACGACCACGAAGAAGGACCTCATCGACCGGATTGCGGACGAGACGAGCCAGAAACGCACCGCCGTCAAGGCGACCGTGCAGAGCTTCCTCGTCAATGTGATCCGCGAGCTGAGCGAAGGCAACCGGCTCGAGTTCCGCGATTTCGGTGTCTTCGAGATCCGCGAGCGGGCGCCCCGGATCGCCCAGAACCCGAAGACCCTCGAGCGCGTGCCGGTGCCCGCCAAGAAGACCGTCAAGTTCAAGATCGGGCGACTGATGAAGCTCGCGCTCGA
>CAZXBB010000022.1:0-3045 GCA_964638815.1 uncultured Isosphaeraceae bacterium | reverse complement strand
CCGGGGTGCCGGAGTGCCGGAGTGCCGGGGCGCCGGGGCGCCGGGGTGCCGGGGTGCCGGGGTGCCGGGGTGCCGGGGTGCCGGGGTGCCGGATCCCGGGGTCCCGGGGTGCCGGGGTGCCGGGGCGCCGGGGCGCCGGGGTGCCGGGGTGCCCGAGGAGGCGCCGATCATCGACGGCGGCGGCGCGGCGAATCCCCACCTACTCCGGGCACGGCCCCCACGCCTTGAGGATCTCGAGGAGGTCGCCGAACCCGACGACCCCGTCGTCGTCCACATCCTCGAGGCAGCTCGGGCACGGGCCCCAGCCGACCAGCACGCGCAGCAGGTCCGCCAGCGCGACGACGTCGTTGCGGTCGATATCTGCCGGACAGGCCGGCAGCGTCTCGAACTGCCGCATCATCTCGTGCTCCTCGTGCTCGAGGATGTGGCAGTGGTAGGCGAACCGGCCGAGGAAGTCCTCGAACCGCGCGATCACGCGCGTGATCTCGCCCGGGGGCGCCTGCACCGTGTCCTTCCAGCCGGCCTCCTCCTCGCGCGGCGGAACCCGCGCGCCGACGGGAACGATCTCGCCTTCGACGACCTCGAAGGCCTGCCGGTCCAGCACCTGGAACTGGACGAGGTGCATGTGCATCGGGTGGGTGAGCCCGGTGTGATTCACGAAGCGCCAGATCTCCGTGTCGCCGAGACGCGGGCGCTCGGTGATCGACATCCACCCGAGCCCGTTGATGAGCCATCGCCCGCTGCCGCACTCGTCGGCTTCGCGCGCGAGCTCGAACGTGCGCTCACGCACCGCCTCCGCCTCCGGGATGCGGTCCACCGACCGCAGGATGAACGGCAGCTCGTCGGTGAACGCGGCGCCACCCGTCACGACGAACTTCATCACGTTGGTGACCGGCTCGATGCCGCCGTTCGGATAGGGCGCCGGCGCGCTGTTCTCGAGACGCACTTCCGAGCCCTCCCCGTGGTCCTCGAAATCGAAGATGACGTCCGCACGCTCGGCGGGCGCGAGCGTGATCTCGGTCAGCGCGACGGAGAACGGGAGCAGCCCGCCGTCCGAGCCGACCTGGATGATCGGGTTGCCGGTGGAGAGCGACAGCGTGTACGTGCGTGACCCGGACGCGTTGAGCAGGCGGAAGCGGTACTTGCCGGCTTTCACCTCGAAATACGGCCAGATGCGCCCGTTGACCATGACCTGGTGACCGAAGAAGTGATCGTGCATCGTCTCCGGATAACGCAGCGAGCCGTCCGCATTCACCGACCGGTCCATGATCGCCAGCGGCACCTCGAACTCGCCCGACGGCAGGCCAAGGCTCCGCTCGTAGTCGTCGCGCAGCAGGTAGAAGCCGGCGAGCCCGAGATACACGTTCAGCCGCGTGATGCCCAGCGCGTGGTCGTGATACCACATCGTGAGCGGGAACTGGATGTTCGGATAGACGTACTCATCGAAGGCGCCGGGGAGGTACGTGTACTCGGGGTAGCCGTCGTAGATCGCCTCGACGTGCGCGCCGTGCAGGTGTACGACGGTCTTCGCCGCGTCCTCGGCCCCGTGCGGACACGTGTCGACGGGCAGGAGGTGATCGGTCCGGTACACGCCGCTCTCGTCGCGCAGCTCGTTCTTCCAGCGCACATGCACGACCTCGCCCACGCTCGCCTCGATCGTCGGCCCCGGCACCGTGCCGCCGTACCCCCACACCGTCGTCGGCGGGAGGTCCCGGTGCAGCCGCTGCTCGAACTGCGTCATCGCGATCTCGTACGTCGCCGCGCCGCCGACCTCGCCCTTGACCGGCTGCGCGATCGCGGGCACGGGCAGCGCATCGACGAACGGCTCGAGCACGACCGGGCAGAGGTCGAACGTGCACGCCGCGCCGTCGCCCTCGTACGCACCACCGCCACCGGCGCAGTCGACGTTCCTGACGACCGCGCACGTGCCGTCGTCGAAGCAGCAGGCGCCGGTCGGGGCCGGGCACGGGTTCGGATCGCAGGCGGTCGCGTCACCCTGGAACGCGCCGCCGGCTGCCAGGCAGTCCGTCTCGAACATTGCCTGGCACGCTCCACCCACGAAGCAGCAGGCGCCGTACGGAAGGTCGCAGGGATCCGGATCGCACGCCGTGCCGCTGCCGAGGTACACGCCGCCCGCCGCCTTGCACTCCGCCGGAGGCAGAACGACACACGGTTCGTCCTCGGCGCAGCACGCGCCGGGGCCGGCCGGCGGCGTGAAGGTGATCTCCAGGCTGGGGCGTCGGCCGGTGTTCGGATTCTCGCGAGAATCGAAGCGTTTCGCCGTGCCGGGCGCGGTCTCCGCGCCGACGAGCACCCAGCCGAAGTCGGACGCCGGATCGTCGAGCCACGATTGGACGTCGGCGGCCATCGCGGTCGTGGACCAAGAGTAGAAGCCGGTGCCGGAGACGGTGAGCGCCGCGCTCGCGGTCGCGGCGAAGTCGCCGCCGGGGCTCGACCAGAACGAATCCGGGTAGAAGGTGTGCAGCCACGTCGCGTCGCCCGCGGTCGACGGGGCGCCGTCGCCCTCCTCGCCGCCCGCGTCGGACGTCCCCTCGCCCGAGGCGGCGAGGGCGCGGCGCACCTCGACGCTCCGCGCGCCGCTGCGCGACCGCGACATGTAGAGCCGGAGCGTGACGCTCTCGATCGTGGAGCCGGCCGACACCGCCGCGGCCACGTCGAAGGCGACCAGCCCCCGACGTCGGTCGGCCCCGCTCTGGCCGGTGCGTCCGGCGAAGAAGTGTTCACCCGCGCCGTTGCTGCGCGCCCCCGCGGCATCCTCGTACAGCGTGTTGTCGCGGACGGGCGCCAGCGACACCACGTCGGCCGCCGCGAAGGGCGTCTTCAGCAACACCGCACCGACGGTCAGTGCGGTCAATATGCGGTGCATGCGCGCGTCTCCATCGCCCCTCCCTTTCCGCACCTGACGGTAGGTGAAGATCGCGCGGTGTCAAGGAGGCTTTTTGCCCGGAATGACCCCCCCCGCTCCGCCCCCGCCGGTGGCCGTCATCCCCGGGGCATCGCCCCGTTACCCGTTCAACCCCAGTT
>CAZXBB010000021.1:0-8804 GCA_964638815.1 uncultured Isosphaeraceae bacterium | reverse complement strand
GGTGCAGTACCTGCCGCACCTGATCGCGGCCTCCGCCAACTCCCCGTTCTGGCAGGGCGTCGATACCGGCCTCGCGTCCTCGCGATGCGCTCTCTACAACCTGGTGACCCACGCCGGCGTGCCTCAGTACTTCACTGACTGCCTCCTCGCCGACGGCGACAGGTTGTTCGCGTACCGCGATCGCACCGGCTTCAAGGGGTTGTGCTTCTGCAACACATGGCTTGACGACGGCGAGCGGGAGCAACTGGACGACTCGACCGTCCACGTGGAGATCGCGCGGGACCGCGATGCTCCACGACAAGGCGGCCAGGGCGTCGTCGTCGCCACGCAGCCGCTCAACCGCGAGCATGCGTGGCATCACCTCGAGCCCGGTGAGCTCATCGTGATTCAGCAGGGGAGAATGGTGCGTTCGTCTGTGCACCGGTGGGCGGCCGCCGGATAGCCCGCCTCGAAGCCGGACAAGCGCCAGGACATGGCCGAGCGGGACACGAAGCGGGACATAGACCGCGCGATGTCGAAGAAGGTGCGAGGCGGCGGCCCGAATCGGCGCGAGCCGCACAATCGTCGATGTCGGCCACGCACACTGCGGGCAGGGCGTCGGGCACGCGCCCCACGTCTCTGCCCTAACGACGTTGTCAGCGCGGTTTGCGGATTGCAAGGCGTGCAACGGACGGAGCGGATCGCGGCCGATTTCGATGGCGGTCGATCGCTCCGAGACCGCCTACTCCAGTGTGATGCTCACGATGCGATCGTTGCTGAATCGGCGCACCGACAGCCGAACCTCCGCGCGGCCGGAGGCCAGACGCCTGAAGTCCTCGACGTTCATAACGGCTTCGCCGTTCACGTGTGTGATGAGTTCGTACGGACGGAGTCCGCTCACTGACGCCCGGCTTCCCGGGGTGAGCGTCGAAATGATGACGCCCGGATCGGTGGCCGCTCGCTGAAGGCACCGATGGACTTCGTAGGTCATGTCGCGAACCGTGACGCCGAGTTCCTTGTTCTCGACCTTATTCGCCGTACGGAAGTAGGGCGGGCTGTACTCGACGACGATCTCGACCCTGCGCAAGTCGCCGCCGTGCAGGTACTCCAGGGAGAACGCGTTCCCCGCCCCGATCTCGGTCAGCAACCGGTTGAGGTAGCCGTTCGCCGGCGGCCATGGCGTGGGGATGTCGTCGAAGTACTCTTCCGGAACCTCGTCG
Organism: uncultured Isosphaeraceae bacterium; assembly: GCA_964638815.1. Classification (GTDB taxonomy): domain Bacteria; phylum Planctomycetota; class Phycisphaerae; order Phycisphaerales; family SM1A02; genus CAZXBB01. The sequence goes on along the minus strand of CAZXBB010000021.1, from coordinate 7,605 downwards.
AGGCGATCCCAGGGGAACCCGCCGTAGTAGTCGTAGCCGCCTCCGTCCATGTCCATCAAGTCGATCGGTCGGGGCTCCTGATCGGTGTGGATCCGCAGGAGCACGTCGCCAACCTCGAGACCGCTGCGTCCGGCGGGAGAGTCTTCGTAGACATGCGTGACGATGAAACCGGACGCCCCATCGTCGGTCTTGTCGGCGATCTCCATCGCCCGCGCGAGATCGGCATCCAGGGCCTGTGTCTCCGTGCCGAGCCACGCCACCCGATTCTCCTCGGCCTCGCTGAGCGGAATGTTCGAGGGATCGAGATGGGCCTCGGGCGACTCGATGATCGCGCCGAAGCGCCCGACCGGCGTCAGCGCCGGGGCATCGTAGTCGTCCGAGCCGTTGTCATCGGCGGGCCCGGTGCGTCGGGCGATCGGAAACGCGAGCAATTCGCCCTCCGGCGAGAACACCAGAACGTCCTCGTCCGGGCCGCCCAACTGCGGAAAGACCTGGTCGCGAAAGCCGTGCGAGAAGCCGATCATCCGATTGCAGATCGATCGCCGCTTCTCCTGCGCACCGTGGATGCCAAACTCGATCGCGGGAACGAGCGCGTACCGCAGACTGCGAAGATCCATGTCGTTCAGACGAGGGCGGTGATCCGGCGGGAGCGTCGCCCGCACGAGCAGTGCCCCGTATTCCTTCAGCGATCCGGCGAACGCACCGTCAACGGTCGTGCCGTCAGCGGTGCGAATCCGGATCTGCTCGAGGCGGGCCGTCTGCGTCTTCTCGAGCCTGATCGGTAAGAGCAGCAGATCACGGTCGAGGACGATGGCCGGTGCATGACGCTCCAGTTCCTCCGCGTCGTCCATATAGATGTCGTACTCGTCCGTGAAATCCTTCACCGGTGAGCGGAAGCGAAGCGTCGCGTGCAGGATCTGGCGCGAGGCGGATGATGTCACTTCGGCGAGCATCGCGGCGAGGTCGTCATTCGACATCCATGTCCACGCCCCGGGGTCGCCCCGCCAGTCTTCGGCGGGGATCTCACCGTTGAAGCTGATGCCCACCGCGTGGCCCGCCTTGTTGAAGAGGATACAACTGGCGGGCGTGGGCCGGATCGCTCCGCCGGTGTCCCGAAGGACGAGGCTGGGTGACAACGCGTGGACGGTCGATATCCACGTGCCGCCGGACTTGACGCGCGTCATCGCGAACGCGGGCGCCCCGGACGTCCCGGACGCTCCGGACGCTCCGGACGCCCCGGACGCCCCGGACGCCGGCGCGAACTGCACCGGACGCACGTTGGCCAACGGCGTTGCCAGCGTGAGTCGTATCGCCTGTTCGGCGACCGCCACGCCGGTGACCTCTGCGCTCGTCGTCCGGCCGTGCGCGTGCACCTCGATCCCTTCGACAAATCGGGACGGGATGAGCGGGTCGGTCGTGACGATCTCGGTCGGTGAGATCAGAAAGCCCACACGGTCCGCCGTCCGTTCCGCATCGACGATCGAGCCGAGATCGTTCGTCCGATGCAGTTGGCCGCAGTTCGGACACGTGTAGCTCCACCCTCCGCCGTAGGGAGAGTCGCCTTCGTCGTACCGAAGGTGATACGAGACGGTCACGACGGACGCACCGGCGACCTCGGCGATGGTCGCCTCGATCGACGCGTCAGGCAGCGCGACGGCAACCCGATGGACGAGGCCCATGGCGACGACGGCGACGAAAAGGCGATCGATCATGGTCATCCTTCCGGGGTTGCTGGGGAGTGCGGATCACTCCTTGGAGTAGTCGCGCGCGAAGTCCACGACGAGACGACGCATCAGGCCGCCGCGCAGGACGGTGAGCAGGATCCGATGTCGCTTGTCGATGTTCTCGAGGTTCATCTCGTGGATCGCGCGAACGTCCTCGAGCGTCGTGACCGGCGTGCCGTCGATCGAGACCAGAATGTCGTTTGGTCGCAGCCCCGCCGAAAGGCCGTTCCCGGGCTCGCGGATACCGAAGATGAAGACGCCTTCCTTCTTGTGGAAGTAGAGGAGTTCGTTGTCGAACTGGTTGATCGCCTTCAGCGTGAAGTCCCACCGCGGACAGTCGAGCTCGTCGCCTTCAACCAGGCCCTTGGCCCGAGGACTCAGACGGAACGTGAGTTCCTCGTGGTCTCGTGACACGAGGATCGGCGTCTCGCCATCGATCGGCAGCAGACCGAGTTGCCGGCGAATCCGGGGCAGGTCCTCCTCGGTCATCGCGAGCACGGGTTCACCATCGATGGCGAGAATGCGATCACTCGCGTGAAGCCCCGCATGCTGCGCGGGGCTTCCCGGCTCGGTCGAAGCGATGATGACGCCCTTGTCGCCGCCGAAGTACGCGTCTCGATTGAAGTCGTTGATCGGCTGGAGGGTGAGTCCGGTCCACGCCCATTGAACCGCGCCGTGCTCCGTGAGTCGGGGAAGGATCGTCTTGACGACGTCGATCGGAATGGTGAAGCCGACGTTGTCACCGACCGAGACACCGCGGGTGTTGAGCCCGATCACGCGACCGTTCGTATCGACGAGAGGTCCTCCGGAGTTGCCGGGGTTGATCGCCGCGTCGGTCTGAAGCCACAGGCTGTACTCGCTGGCGTCGGGCAGATAGCGACGCCGGCACGAGATGATCCCCATCGAGACCGATCGGCTGAGCCCCCACGGCGCCCCCATCGCCATGACGAAGTCGCCCTCCTTCAGCGTCGTTGAGTCACCGAGCGTCGCGACCGGAATCGGTTCGTCGTCCGCCCCGAGGCGGAGCCGGATGAGCGCGACGTCCAGGTCCTTGTCGGAGCCGACCAGGTCTGCGCGGAAATGACGACCGTCCACCAACTGACAGCGAATCGACACGGCCTTGTCGATGACGTGCCAGTTCGTCAGCGCCTCTCCCCCGGTCGAGATGATCACGCCGCTTCCGCTCAGCTCGCGAGAAATCTGTTTGCCGGACTCGTGCGACTTCTGCACGCATCGGATGTAGATGACGGCGGGAAAGACGCTGTCCGTCGCCTCCTGGACGATCCGTCGAAAGTCCTGCGAGGCGGCCGGCGAACCGCTCCCGATCTGAACGAGGAGAGCCATCGCAAGTGTGATCGGCATCGTCGGTCGACGAGTGGCATCGCGCACGTGGAGGGCCTCCGGCACTGGTGAATCGAGCGAGAGCCATCGTACCGTGACATTCGGTTGCGCGGCGGCGAGATCCCGGACATCGGGCGCCGAACCGCCTCTTTCGCGGCACAGCGACGAGCACGAGCCCCGTCGCCCCGTCGGCCGTCGCGACGGGATCCGTGTGACGCGAGGATCCCGGGGGGATGCCCACCACCCGGATCGCATCGAGCCACTCTCGCGATCGTTCGCCAATGGGGGAGCTGGGGCCGCACCTTCGTTTGTCGTTAACGTGGAGGGAACAGGGGCCGCACCTTCGTTTGTCGCTAACGGGCCAGGCCCAAATGAAGAACTGGGGCCGCACCTTCGTTTGTCGTTAGCGGGCCAGGCCCAAAGGAGCTGGGGGGAACAGTGAAGAACTGGGGCCGCACCTTCGTTTGTCGTTAGCGGGCCAGGCCCAAAGGAGCTGGGGGAACAGGGGCCGCACCTTCGTGTGTCATTAGCGGGGGAACAGGAGCCGCACCTTCGTTTGTCGTTAGCGGGGGGAACAGGAGCCGCACGTTCGTTTGTCCTTAGCCGGGCAGGCGCAAAGGAGCTGGGGGCGGTTCAGGCAGCGTAACGACTAACGAAGGTGCGGCCCCTCATCTCCCCCGTGAGTCACCATGCAAGTGTGTGTCCAGGGCCACCTCGACGAGCGCGCTGACCAAGCGCGCTGGAAGACGAGCGGCGTGCCGCGCCTTCACCGCAGCGTGCGCCGCAGCATCGCCAGCGCCTCGCCCCACGCGGCGATCGACGCATCGCGGTTCGCGCCCTCGCGTCCTTCCTGCTGCCGGAGGAAGCCGTGCCCCGCGCCGTCGTACACGCGCGCGGTGAACGCGCGACCAGAAGCGAGCATCGCGTCGGCCGTCTCCCGGACCGTGGAGGTGACGCGCGCGTCGTCGGCGCCGTACAGGCCGAGGACCGGCGCCTCGATGCGCGCAAGCGCCTCGGCGTCGGCCGGCGCGGTGCCGTACCAGACGATCGCCGCGTCGAGATCGCGCTGGTGCGCCGCCCAGGCGAAGGTCGTCGAGCCGCCCCAGCAGAAACCCGTGCACGCGACGCGCGGCGCCGCGGACGGGCGCGCGACCGCCCACGCGCGCACGGCGTCGAGGCGCGCGTTCACCTCGGCGCGGTCGAGCGCGCGGATCGCCGCGCGCACGGCGTCTCCGGCGAAGGACTCGCTGCCGCCGCCGCCCGGCCCCTTGCCCGAGAGGAGATCCGGCGCGACCGCGAGGTATCCCTCCGCCGCGAGCCGGTCCGCGACGGCGCGGACCCAGTCCGTGAGCCCCATGATCTCGTGGACGACGATGACCACCGGTGCGCGGTCGGAGCGCTCCGGATGGACCACCCACGCGCGGATCGAGCGAGCGCCGTCGCCCCCCGACCCCGGAATGTCCCCCGGAACGTGCCCCGGAACGTGCCCCGAAACGTCCCCCGGAACGTGCCCCGGGACGTCAACCGGGACGTCCACCCACTCGCCGTGGCGCGGCGACCGCACGAGCGCCTCGGTCGCGCCCGCTCCGTCCGGCGGGATGACGAGCGACACAGCGGCGGCGCCGCCGTCCGCCCCCGGGCCGTCGCCCGTCGCGGCGCAGCCCATGAGCGAGACGGCGAGCAGGCCTGCGAGCGCGGCGATTCCCGTGCAATGCGTGCAAAGCGCGACGGCTGGTCCGGTTCGGTGAATCATGCTCATGCGTGGGAGTATCCGCGAGGCCGGGGCCCGCGGCAACAACTCCCCGCCTGCGGCCCGGATCGCAACCGCAGGGCGCCGCAAGCCAAAGGGCGCGACTTGCCGGCGCCGCGTCCATGCAGCGACAATGGTCGCTCCCCGGAGGGGGCCGCCATGACGAAGCCCGATCAGGACCTGACCACCATGCTCGTCGAAGCGCGCGCCGGCGACGCTCGTGCTGCCGACGCGCTGCTCGAAGCCGTCTACGGCCGGCTCCGCGCGATGGCCGAGGAGAAACTCAGGAGCGAGCGACCCGACCACACGCTTCAGGCGACGGCCCTCGTGCACGAGGCCTACCTCAAGCTCGTCGATCAGTCGCGGGCCGAGGTCAACTGCCGCTCTCACTTCTGCGCGGTCGCCGCCCATGCGATGCGGCGGATCCTCATCGATCACGCGCGAGGCAAGAATCGCGCCAAGCGCGGCGGCGACCATCACGGCATCACCCTCCACGACGCGCACGCCCTCAGCTCACGGCACGAGCTGGAGTTCCTGGAGCTGAACGACGTGATCGAGAAGATACGAGCCGTCGATCCACGGCAGGCCGATCTCGTCGAGCTCCGGCTCTTCGGCGGCCTGACGATGGACGAGGCCGCGCGAATGCTCGACATGCCGAAGCGCACCGCCGAACGCGAATGGACAATGGCCGTCGCCACGCTGCGCCGTGAGCTTCGTCGCGGCGATGACGACGATCGGGGGCGCGCGGAGGGCTGAAGGCGGCAAGTCGCCGCCACTCGTCGCCACTCGTCGGGACGGACGCGCTTCCTACGGACGCTCTCTACGGCCCCTCTCTGCGGGCGCTTTCATCATCCGCGCTGTGAAATGGCGTCGCCGGCGGCGACGCGCGCACCGACCCCCATTGCGCCCGGCCCCCCATCGCGCACGGCCCCAAACGTCCCAAACCAAGGCGGCATGGACGCCGCCGGTCGCCGCGCCGTATCTGCAGACCCGGAGGGTCTGCGAAACCAGCCCGACCCACGCCCGGACTTCACACTCGCAGGTGGCAGGATGCCGCCGTCGCACTGGCATGCCGGGACTTCTTAGCGTGAGCTGCAGGATGCAGCGTCGCCGCGCGTGACGGGCAAAGGTGTAAGCAGCACGTCCCGCGCAATGGGGCTGCACGACGCAGCCCCCCGAACGTTCGAACGACCCCCGCATCACAGGCTACACCCCCATCGCGCACGGCCCCAAACGTCCCACGCGCAGGCGGCAGGATGCCGAGGTCGCGCTATCGGGTCGGAACGTCGAAGCGTGAGCTGCAGGATGCAGCGTCGCCGCGCGTGACGGGCAAAGGTGTCAACACCACGTCCCGCGCAAGGGGGCTGCACGACGCAGCCCCCCGAACGTTCGAACGACCCCCGCATCACGTGTTACATCCCCATCGCGCACGGCCCCGAACGTCCGTCACACCTACGGGCAAGGCCCCCACTCCCCGAGAATCCTGAGCAGGTCCACCATCGAGACCGCGCAGTCGCCGTCGATGTCGGCCAGGCACACAGGTGGGCACGGGTTCGGGCACGCGCCCCACGTTTCCAGCAGGATCATCAGGTCGGCCATGTTCACGATCCGATCGCCGTTCAGGTCGCTCCGGCATTCCGGCCTGCCCAGGAGCACCGCCACGTTGCCCCGCAACGGCACCTGCTGGGGATCGACGTCGATCGTCACGAGATCCCGCGGGCCGTTCGGCTGATCGAGCAACTCGCCCGCGACGAAAAGCTGATTGGCGTCGATGTCGAACACGTCCGTGAGAACGAAGTCGATCACGCCGGTCTCGCGGAACGTGTTGCGGAACGCCAGCACGCCACGGATGTCGCCCTGCGCGCCGAGGACCTCGCCCACCACCATGGCGTCCACGTCGTTGTCCCGATCGAAGTCGCCGATCGCCAGCGACGAAGGACCGCTGCCGCCCGGGAACGTGAGCACCTCAAAGCCGTCGCCGGACTGGTTGCGCAGCACCGTGATCGTGCCCGGAGCGCCCTGGGCCCCGTTGGCCCGCGAGATGATGATCGTATCGATGTCCTTGTCGCCGTCGACGTCCTCGGGCTCAATCACGATCGGGATGCCCGGGACGTCACCGCCGTCCTGCTTGATGAGGTTCCCCTCCCCGTCGTTCCTGAATCCCTGGTACGCGCCCTCGAAGACGACGATCAGGTCTGTCAGCCCGTCGGCGTTGAAGAAGTCGTCCAGCGCGAGGTCGATCGGCGGTCCGCCGAAAGACAGTGTCTGACCAGGAATGAAGCCCCCGGCCTGGTCGTTCTCGAGAATTATGACGATGTTGTCGTCGGCGTTCGCCACCGCGAGGTCGGCGAATCCGTCGAGCGTGATGTCGCCGCTGGCGACCGCCACCGGCCGACCACCGACATCCACGAAGCGCGCAACCTCGAAGAGGCCGCCCCGCGGTGTGGCGCCGGCGTTGAGCAGGATCGCGATCGTCCCGTCGCCGGCGTTCGCCACGGCGGCGTCCGGTCCGTTGGCATGGTCGAAGTCGTCGAGCACCACGTCGACGGGATCGACGCCGACCAGCGACGGAACGAAGGTGTAGCCGACGCCGGAGCCGTCGTTGAGCAGCACGGTGAGCGTGCCCGGAGCGTTCGGCTCGTCGGCGCGGGTCGTGATCGCCACGTCGTTGCCGGAGACGCCGTCGATATCGGCGAACGTCACCCGCGTGGGCTCGTCCACGACGCCGACCTCGATCGGGTCGTCGAACCCCGGCAAGCCGCCGAGCGGCGCGTGCGCGGTGTGGGCCGG
>CAZXBB010000020.1:0-2665 GCA_964638815.1 uncultured Isosphaeraceae bacterium | reverse complement strand
ACCGCGACCCCGTGCCGCGACAGGTACCCGACCAGCCACTTCACCGCGAGCGCCGCGGAGATCGTCGCCGTCACGATTCCGATCACGAGGGGCGTCACGCCCAGCGTCTCGAACATGTTCGCGCCGTCGCCACGCAGGTTCTTCAGCAGGCTGTAGACGCACGCCGCGCCAAGCGTCGGCAGGCCGAGCAGGAAGCTGAACTCGGCCGCATGCTTCGGACGCATGCCCGTGAGCATGCCGCCCACGATCGTCATCATCGAGCGGCTGGTGCCCGGCCACATCGCGACGCACTGCATCAGGCCGATGAGAAGCGCGCGTCGCCAGGTCAGGTGCTCGATATCGACGAACGTGTGCGCGTCGATGGCGTCGGCCCGGTCGGGATCGTGGAAGAATCGCCGCTGCCAGCGGCCGAGCAGGATCATCGCGACGCCGCCCAGCGCGAGCGCGCTCATGACGGGGACGGGGCGGAAGAGCAGGGCGTCGATGTCGACGAGGCTGTCGAGGACCAGCCCGATCACCGCGGCGGGCAGGAACGCCACCACGAGGTTGACGAAGAGACGCAATCCGACGGGGTCGCGGCCGAAGAGGCCGGCGATCATCTGCGCGACGCGGACGCGGTACAGCCCGAGCACCGCGAGGATCGCCCCGCCCTGGATGACGATGAGGAACGCGTCGACCGCCTCCTTCGTCTCCTCCGGCTCGTCGAGACCGAGGAGCGCCGACGCGATCACCAGGTGCCCCGTGGACGAGATGGGAAGGTACTCGGTGATGCCTTCGACGAGGCCGAGGATGAGGGCGTCGAGGGGAGTCATGGGAGGCGTGAGGACTGAGGCCGGGGGCGTGAGGGCGTCATGCGTTTCCCTTCATCCAGCGTCGCACCACGTCACCGGCGCGGTCCAGGTCGTGCGCCCGCAGCGCGGCCCGCTGCGCGTCGAACCACGGGTGGCCTTTCGCGTGGTCCTCGGTGAAGCGCGCGGCGAAGCTTCCGTCGCGGATCTCGGCGAGGATCTCCTCGAGCCGCTTGCGCAGGGCGTCGTCGATCAGCCGCGGCCCGGCAGCGTGCGCGCCGAACTCAGCCGTGTTGCTGATCGCCTCCATCATCCCGGCCACGCCCCGCTCGTAGACGAGGTCGGCGACCTGCTTCACCTCGTGGCAGCACTCGAGGTAGGCGAGCTCGGGCGGATAGCCGGCATCGACGAGCGTCTCGAACGCCGCGCGCACGAGCCACGTCATGCCGCCGCAGAGGACCGCCTGCTCTCCGAAGAGATCGGTCTCGGTCTCGTCCGCGAACGTCGTGCACACGATCGCCGCGCGCGCGCAGCCGATGCCGCTGGCCCACGCCAGACCGAGCGTCTCCGCCCGCGGCGGGCTCGTCTCGCGGGCGACCGCGAAGAGGCAGGGGATCCCGAGACCCTCCTCGTAGCGTCTGCGCAGTGTGGCTCCCGGCCCCTTCGGAGCCACCATCACGACGCCGACATCCGGCGCCGGCTCGACCAGGCCGTAGCGCACACTGAACCCGTGCAGGAAGCCCGCCACCGCTCCGGGCGCGAGGTTCGGCGCGATGAGCGTGCGCCAGGCCTCGCCGTGCGTCTCGTCGGGCAGCGCGACGATGACGAGGTCGGCACCGCGAACGCCCTCGGCGATCCCGACGGGGGTGAACCCGTCCGACACCGCGCGATTCCAGCCGTCTGTCCCGCGCCGGCTCGCGACCGTTATGCGGACGTCGGAGTCGCGGAGATTGAGGGCATGCGCCGCTCCCTGGTTGCCGTAGCCCACGACGACGACGTTTGCTCCGAGAAGCGGTTCAAGCGGGGCATCGTGGGGACCGGAGAGAATCCTGAGCTTCATGGGGGCCTGCGGAGATCGGTCGCGAGATTGCGTTGGCACGGGGCCCGTTGTGGGGAATAATCCACTCAACAGGAAGCGGAAGCACTTGGGAGGGCCGCGACTTGATCATCGCGACGCGTCAGATCTTCGCGCAGCATAGCTTACGCTGCACCCAGCAGCGCATGGCCGTCTACGAGGCCCTGCGCGACTCGGCATCGCATCCGACGGCCGAGGAGCTCTACCGGAAGGTCCGGGTCCGCACAGGGCTCAGCCTCGCGACGGTGTACAACGCCCTCGACGCGCTGGTCCACGCGGGCCTGGCCCGCCGCATGCCGACGACCGACGGAACGGCGCGGTACGACGCGGATATGTCGAGCCACGTGCACGTCCGCATCGAGTCTTCCCCCCACATCCAGGACGTCCCGCGCGCGCTCGGCGCGCGCTTCCTCAACGCGATCCCCGCGGAGCTCATCGAGGACATCGGCCGCGAGCTGGGCGTGACGATCGACGGGGTCAGCGTGCAGCTCACGGCGCGCCGGCAGGCCTGAGGCGAGCAGGTTCGAGGCGTGCTGCGACGCGCAGTTCCGGCTCGCGCGGCCGGCGAGGACCCCCCGGACCCCCCGGCCCCGGACCACCGGACCCCCGGACGGACCCCCGGCGCCGCCCCTCCCGCGAAGGCAGCCAAGTCGCGCACTCGGACCTCAAGGCCGGCCGTTCCCGTTCCGATAGCCTCCATGAACCCGGAGGCACTCCCGTGACCCACAAGATCAACGCGCGTAGCTACGACCGCTTCCGTCTCGAGCCCATGTACACGAGCGTCACCGTGCGCCGCGTGCAC
>CAZXBB010000019.1:0-1910 GCA_964638815.1 uncultured Isosphaeraceae bacterium | reverse complement strand
CCGTTGCGGAACGTCGTCTGCGCCGCCGCGCCCGAGTCTACGGCGACGGCGGTGGCGTCGGCGGCGAAGGAGAACTGGCCGGCCTTCAGCCGCCGCAGGACGTCCGCGGTCTGGAAGAAGATGATCTGGCTGAAGCCCTGGCCACCCGCCTGGATTCCCACCGAGCCCGCGGTGATGCTCGCGAAGCCGATCGCCTCGCCCTGCTCGTAGACGATCCCGCGGCCGAAGCTGCCGCCGACGACGAACGCGCCCGAACCGACGGCCGGGAAGACCGCGTAGCCGTAGGACGAGTCGAAGTAGCTGGCCATCGTCGGATCGGCCGCGCGGTAGTGGCGGATCCGCAGGTCCGACCGGTCGATGAGCGACTGCCGGTCGGACTGGGATCGCGGCGCCGTCGTGCACCCGGACACCAGGGCGATGGCCGTCAGCGTTGCGAAGATCACGGTCATACCCAATCGGTGCATGGCATCATCCTTTTTGTTCAATCTCCGAGAGTCCACTCCCCCGCCACTGGCCTGCGTTTTGTACCGGAAGGAGCCGGCCGGCAACAAGCCCGCGCGAAGCACTATTCAGCGCGCTGGTCAGCGCGCCGCCAGCCGCACCGCGGCGCCGATGACCGCGATGTGCGAGTAGGCCTGGGGCGTGTTCCCCACCGCCCTGCCCCGTTTCGGATCGTGCTGCTCCGAGAGCATGCCGGTCGGACCGGCGAGTGCGCACAGGTCGTCGAAGAGGCGTCGGGCGTCGTCGCGGCGGCCGGTGCAATCCAGTGCGGCGATGAGCCAGCCCGTGCACAGGTGAAAGCCTCCCTCGAAACCGGGGAGGCCGTCGTCGGCGCGGTAGCGATAGACGGTCGGACCCGAGCGCAGCTCGCGCTCGACCGCGGCGACCGTCGAGAGGAACCGATCATCCGAGGGCGGCACCAGGCCGACGAGACCGACAAGCAGCGTCGCCGCGTCGAGATCGACGTCGTCGTAGGCCGCCGTGAACGCGCCGACGGCGGGCTTGTACCCGTTCTCGATGACGTCCGCGGCGATCCGCGCGCGAAGATCGACCCACCCGGGCATCTCGCGCTCGAGAAAGGCGTCGGCGATGCCGATCGCGCGATCGACCGTGTACCAGCACATCACTTTCGAGTGCACGTGGTGACGGCGGGGCCGGCGGATCTCCCAGATTCCGTGGTCAGGCTCGGACCAGCGCCGCTCGACCGCCGTGACCATCGCCTCGACGAGACGCCAGTGCTCCGACGACAACGGCGCTTCGATCTCGACGAGCTGCGCGACCAGGTCCACGATCGGACCGAATACGTCCAGCTGGATCTGCCGGGACGCGGAGTTCCCGATCCGCACCGGGCGGCTGCCGCGATAGCCCGCGAGCTCCGTGATCTCCGCTTCGGGTCCGAGCTCCGCCCCCGCGACGGTGTACAGCGGCTGAAGACGCTCGGGTGATTCGCACGCGTCAACGACGCCGCACACCCAGTCGAGGAAGGCCATGGCCTCGTCCTGGCTTCCGAGACGCACGAGGGAGGCGGCGGACATGGCCGCGTCGCGGAGCCAGCAGTAGCGGTAGTCCCAGTTGCGCACGCCGCCGATGTGCTCCGGAAGGCTCGTCGTCGCCGCCGCGAGCACGGCCCCGCTCGGACCGTGGCAGAGCGCCTTCAGGACGAGCGCGCTCCGGAGCACGAGATCGGAGTGCAACGCGGGGAGGTTCAGGCGGCTCGCCCACGCCGTCCAGTGCTCTCGCGTCAGACGCGTGCGATCGCGCACCGGGGCGCGGTCGTCGCGCAGCCGACCCGAGCCGTACCGCAGCTCGAGCACCACCGGTGCGCCGCGCGTCGGCCCCACCCGCGCGCGGGCTGTGTGGTGCGCGCCCTCCTGGACGATGTCCCACGACACGCCGGGCGAGCGGAGGAC
>CAZXBB010000018.1:0-18461 GCA_964638815.1 uncultured Isosphaeraceae bacterium | reverse complement strand
GGACGACGTCGCGGCCTTCCTTCCGCCACCCGAGCCTGCTCCGCCACCGCCCGCAGTTCCGGAAACGACCGGTCCCGAACCCCCGCAAGCACCCGCACCGCCCCCCGGCCCGCCGAAGCACCCGGAACGCCCGGAACCGGTACTGCCGCCCGACCTCGTGGCGGAGGCAACGCGGATGGTCGAGGAGGCGAGACTGGCGGACGCGGCCGCAAACGCGGACGCGGACCCGGACCCGGACGCGGACACGGACGCGCACTCGCACGCGGACGCGGACGCGGACGCGCACGCGCACGCGGACGCGCACGCGCACTCGCACGCGGACGCGCCCACGCACACGGTCGCGCACGCGGTCGCGCACACGCACGCGGACGCGCACACGGACACCCCGGACACACGGCGGCTCAGCGCAGGGACAGATCCTCGCGCGCGAAGCGTCCGCCGGCCAGCTCGGAAGCGATCAGGAAGCGCGGAACGATCCCGAGCCGGAGCATCTCGAGTTTGATTGCCTTCGGCAGCCACTTGAAGTCGCCGATGAGCCCGCGGCAGTTGGGCGAACCGCACCGGCACTCGAGCGTCCAGTGGTCCTCGTCCATCGTCGTCGAGTAGTCGAAGCGGATCTCCTCGCCCGCCCGCAGATCCCGCAGCGCGACGAGAAAGACGTCGCCGCGAATGCCGGCGTTCGGTTGGCACGAGTGATTCGTGAAGACGCCCGGCGGCTCGAGGTCCAGGTACCGGCCGGGGCCGATCTGGAGCGCGTCACACTCCCGGTCTCCCTTGGCCAGGGTGCCCGCGAAGTCGATCTCCCCGCCGGTGAACGTGAGTATCCGCTCGCCCGCGGCAAAGTCGCGCGTCACGAACAGACCCTTTCCGACCGCCGTGTCACCAATGCGAACGCCGAACCGGATGGCGTGGTCCGGGCAAGCCGATCTTGTCCTCAATGGTTGCACTCCGCACGTCGCGATGACGCTCCCTCGCGCAGCGACCGGGCGGCCCCCATCCAGCCCGCAAACCTGGCGATGAGCTTCGCGATCGTGAACTGGGGATGATCGAGGCCGGCGACCGGGGACAGCTCGCTGACGTCGAACCCGATGACCTGCCGCGCCCGGCAGAGCCGATCGAGCAACGCGTTGACCTGGCGCCAGGTGAGCCCCCCCGGTTCGGGAGTGCCCGTGGCCGGCATGATCGAGGGATCCAGGACGTCGCAATCGAACGTGACGTAGACGCGCTCCGCGCACTCGTCGAGAACCGGCGCGATCCAGTCCACACCGCGCTCGGCGTCGTCGTGGATGCGGTGCGCCGGGAAGGTCCGCACTCCACGCCGTTCGGCGGGGGCCCGATCCTCGGGCGCCTCGCTCCGGATACCGACCTGGACGAGGTCGTCGTGGAAGTCCAGCACGCGCGCCATCGCGCACGCGTGGTTCCAGGGATCCCCCGTATACCGGTCGCGCAGATCACCGTGGGCATCGAGCTGGAGGACCGTGAAGCCCGGCGCCGTCCGGGCGTGAGCGCGAACGGCGCCGACGATGCCGGTGTGCTCACCCGCCAGCGTCACCACGCGCTTGCCCCGCTCCCGCCACTCGGCGACGACCCGATCGAGCGCCCCGGCGACGGCCGCCCCGTCGTCGTCGGCGCCGATCGGCAACGGCCGCAGCGTCGCGATGCCGCCCGCGGCCTCCCACGGCGCGAAGCCGAGCTCCGTGTCGTACAGCTCGACCTCGCAGGATGCGCGCAGGATCGCCGCCGGTCCGGCGCTCGAGCCCATGCCGAACGAGGACGTCCGCTCGAACGGCACGGGCACGATGACGGTCGCGGCCGCGTCGGGATCGGCCTGCCGATCGTCGAGGCCCAGGAAACGCTCGCGCGAGGAAAGGAACTCGTTCATCGATACCTCACCAGCCCAGCACGCGGGCGAACATGAGCGGCGCGACGATCGTCGCGTCCGACTCGATCATGAACCGGGGCGTGTCGACGTCGAGCTTGCCCCACGAGATCTTCTCGGTCGGGACCGCGCCCGAATATGAGCCATAGCTCGTCGTGGAATCCCCGATCTGGCAGAAGTACGCCCAGTAGGGACACCGGCGACGCAGGTCCTGGTGGATCATCGGCACGACGCAGATCGGAAAGTCGCCGGCGATGCCCCCGCCGATCTGGAAGAATCCGACGGGAACGGCGCCCTCGTCCGTGTCCCCGGACTGGACGGGGGCGTGGGGGTCGTGGGGGGCGTCCGGCATCTCCGGGAGGTCGGCGAGCGCGCAGCCCATCGTCGTGCGTGCGTACCACTCCGCCAGCTCCCGCATGTACTCGAGCCCGCCGCGGATGATCTGCGTACCCGACACCTTCCCGGCGAGAACCTGGGCGACGAGGATGTTGCCGAGCGTCGAGTCCTCCCAGCCCGGAACGAAGAGCGGGAGGTCTCGCTCGGCGGCGGCGAATACCCACGAGTCGGCGGGATCGATCTGGAAATCGTCCGGTCCGAGCTCCTCGCGCACCAGCCGGTACACGAACCGGTGCGGCAGCATCCGCTCGCCGCGCAGGTCCGCCTGTCGCCACAGCCGGGCAAGGTGCCCCTCGATCACCCGGAACGCCTTCTCCTCGGGGATGCAGGTGTCGGTCACGCGGTTGAGGCCGTTGCGCTCGAGCTCCTTCTCCTGCGCCGGCGTCAGCGAGCGCCACTCGGGGATGCGGCGGTAGTGATCGCGCGCGACGAGGTTAAAGACGTCCTCCTCGAGATTCGCGCCCGTGCAGCAGATCGCGTGCACCTTCTCGCGGCGGATCATCTCCGCCAGCGCGACGCCGAGCTCCGCCGTGCTCATCGCGCCCGCGAGCGTCATCAGCATCTGCCCCCCCGCCTCGAGGTGCGCGACGTACCCGTCGGCCGCTTCCCGGAGAGTGGCCGCGTTGAAGTGGCGATAGTGCCTCGTGATGAAGTCGCTGACAGTCATGCGCTTGCCTGGCCCCCGCTACGGCGTGGAAATCACACCAGCGATCATGTCGACGCTACTCCATCCGCGCGGCGTTGACAATCGACGCATCGGATCGCTTCGGGACTGGCCTCCAGCCGGGCCGGCGGGATGCGCATGCCGCAGCCGACGCACACCCCGTAGGTGCCGTCCGCGAGCCGGGCGAGAGCGTCCAGGACCTTCTGGCGGTGATCGGCGATCTGGTCCATCCGCATGGTCAGCATGTCCGCGATGGCGTCCACGTCGTCATCGACGCCCGCGCCGTCGCGGCAGGTCCGCACGTCGTCGATCGCGTGGGAGCGTTCCTGCTCGAGCTCCTGGTAGAGCTGCATCAGCTTCTCCACGCGGCGCCGGCCGGGGCGCCGGCGAGATGGTCCGTGCTCGTCCGGCATTCAGATTCCGGTTCTCGCCCGCGGATGATCGGCGGCGGGGGAACGATCGATGCGCATGACGCAATGCCTCCGTGCAGAAGTTCGGCGGTATTAGGCCATACGCGGCCGCGATCGGGTATCGGAACCCGACGGTAAGCCTCGTCGCGGTTCGCCCGTGGGGGCCGTTCGCCTACTGCGAATTCCCTATCCGGGCGAGTAGAATGTCGCCGGATCAGTGCCGCCGCATTCCGACGAGGACAGGTTCCGCCCTTGACACGCGACCCGATCGCCCGCAACTGCGATGCCGGCCGGACGACGCCACCAGGCGTGGGGGGATCGCTGCCGGCCGACGTGTCCCCCGAGGACCTGGTCGTCGCGGTCGAGCGCCTCGACGACCCGATCGTCCTCACCGGGCCGCCGGCCGCCGACGGCCGGCTCGCCATCCGCTACGTGAACGCCGCGGCGGTGCGTCTCGCCGGTCGCGATGCCGGCGCGCTCGTGGGACGGCCGCTCGACGAGACACTGGCGGCCCTCGGAACGCACGAACTCCTCGACCACGCGGGGCCGCCGCGCCACGGGCGGCTCACCATCGCGGCCGACCCGGACGCCCGTCCCCGCCGGCAATCGCGTCGCGAGTTCGAGCTGACCGCGTACCCGCTTCGCGACGAGCCGGAGACGTCGGGCTACGTCGTGCTGTTCCGCGACGTGACGGACCTTCGGCGCGAGCGGAGGACGTCGGAGCGCGACCGCCGGCGGCTCGAGCGTCTCGTCCGCGAGCGCACGGCCAAGCTCGAGGAGTTTCACGAGCGGCTCCGGCGGACGGAACGTCTCGCGTCGATCGGCACGCTGGGAGCCGGGCTGTGCCACGACATGAACAACCTCCTCATGCCGATCCGCGGGCACCTCGACGCGATCGAACGGGCGGGGCTCGGCGACGAGCAGGCCGAGCACCTGTGGTCGGTGCGCGAGGCGATCGACT
This sequence comes from uncultured Isosphaeraceae bacterium, assembly GCA_964638815.1. Lineage (GTDB taxonomy): Bacteria > Planctomycetota > Phycisphaerae > Phycisphaerales > SM1A02 > CAZXBB01. The sequence continues at coordinate 14,151 of CAZXBB010000018.1, read as the reverse complement.
ACCTCCAGCAGTTGACGGACGGCCTTCGCCTCTTCGCACTCGACCCGAACGACCAGGGGGCGGAGTCCGGAACCTGCCGCATCGGCGACTGGTGGGGGCAGCTTCGCCCGCTGCTCGCGCGGACGATCCCCGCGCGCATCGCGTTCCGCGTCGACCTCGACGGCACCCTCCCCCCGGTCGGCGTGGCGGTGCACCGGCTGACGCAGGCCGTGCTCAACCTGCTCCTCAACGCGGTGGACGCGATCGACGGTCGCGGCGAGATCCGGCTCGCCGCCGCGCCAACCGACGACGGCCGGTTCGTCCGGCTCTCGGTGGCCGACACCGGGCGCGGCATGACGCGCAATGCGCAGCAGCACGCGCTGGATCCGTTCTTCACCACCAAGACGCGGAGCCAGTCCACCGGGCTGGGCCTGTCCCTCGTTCACGGCATCATTCACGGCGCCGGCGGACGCGTGGACATCGTCTCGGAGATCGGGGCCGGAACGACCGTGACGCTCAACGTGCCGGCGGCCTCGCCGGAGGAGACCGGCGCGAACGAGGGCGCGACCGGCGGCGGCGGACTCGCGGTCGTCACGATCGCAGACGAGCGGATTTCCGCCTGCTTCGCGTCCTTCCTCCGGTCCGCCGGCTTCGCCGTGGACGCCAACGGGACGCAGCGGCTCGAGGTGGCCGCGGTCTGGGTGACGGACGCATCCGGACGCGCGCTGACGCGGGCGCGCCGTCTGGGCGAGACCGCGCCGTCGTGCCGCGTCGTGGCGTACGGCCAGCGTTCGGACGGATGGGACGACGTAGGCGCGACGGTGATCGATCGCCGGGACGGTCTCGAGGGAATCCGGGAGGCCATCCAGAAGCTCATGCTCCTAGCGGAACCCCGGTCGTGAGCGCCGCGCCGTATCGCGTCCTGTGCGTCGACGATCACGCCGTGCTCGTCGAGGGACTGCGCGCCAAGATCGATCTCACGCGCGAGCTCGAGTTCGTCGGCCATCTCGCGACTGCGGAGGGGCTGGTGACCGCGGTGCAGCGCACCCGGCCGCACGTCGTCGTGCTGGACATCGAGATGCCCGGGCCGGACCCCTTCGAGGCGGCGAGGGACGTGCACGCGCGGTGCCCCGGCGTCCGCGTCGTCTTCCTGAGCGCCTACGTCCGGGACCGGTTCCTGGATGCCGCCTTCGAGGCCGGCGCGTGGGGCTACCTGTACAAGGGCGACGACCTCGATTCGATCATCGCCGGGATCAGGAACGTCGCCGCCGGCGAGTTCGTCATGGGACCGAAGATCATCGACCGTTCGCGGGCGCGGGCGGGGCGCGCCGCGGGCCATGATGATCCGCCGGGCGGCCCGTCATCCCGGCTCAACACGCTCACGCCGCGCGAGCTGCACGTCCTGACCCTGATCGGCCGGGGTCTCTCCCGCAACGAGATCGCGGTGATCACTCACCGGAGCGTCAAGACCATCGACACCCACCGCGCCGCGATCATGGACAAGCTCGACATCCATGATCGGACGGAGCTCGCGCTGTTCGCCGTGCGGGAGGGGCTGGTGGAGTCGTGATCACGTGCGTCGCCGGCGCGAGGCCGCGGCCGGGGTCAGCGCGAGGTGCTGGAACCGGGCGCCGGGTTCGAAGGGGCGATGCTTGCTCCGTCCGTCCAGGTCCGCGTGCTGCGTCAGGCGGCTCGCCTGGCTCGAAGGGAGTATGAACGCCAGCACGCACGCCGCGTGCGCGCTCACCGAGCGGGCGTCGCCGTCGATCGCGGCTCGGAGCCGCGCGACCAGACGCGAGCCGCCGGGCCGCGCCGCCTCGACGCGGTAGTCGAGCGTCATGTCCTCGATCCGGGCGTCGAGGAAGACGAGGGGAACGAGGTTCCTCCACACGATCGCGACATGCGGATCCAGCCGGCAGATACACAGGAGCCCGTCGAGCTGGTCGCCCACCCGCGGGGGCGGGATCCCGTCGAGCAGGCGCGCCGCCGGCCGGGAGCCGGGGCGGTCGAGACGGCTCCATGCGTACATCCCCGCGCCGCGCATCGCCTGGACGACCCACGACCAGAGTCGCGAGGGAGGCACGGTGGAATGGGCCTCGAACGTCGCTGAGAACGTCGGGCGCTCGACGAGCCGATCGCCGAGCATCGATTCGTCCCCGGCGTCCGCCGGCGTGGCGGGAAGCTGCAACGTGCTGGCGAGGATGCCGAAGCTGTCGTCCCCGATGCCCCACAGGTCGAGAAGCCGGCGGGTCGGCCGCGTCACGGTTGTCGGGTGCTCGGTGATGATGGCCGCGGTCCGGGAATCGATGAAAGAGCCGGCGCAGGTATTGCCCTGCGCCGGCGCGACTGCGTTACCGCGGCTTCCGGGGACCGGACGCCGGCCTGTCCTGAGCCTTCTTCATGGGGGGGGCCGCCGGCGCGGTCGGACGCGGTTTGTCTGCCGGTTTGGTCGGCTTCTTGGGGGTGGCCATCGAGTTCTCCTGAGCGCTGTAGCGCCCGAGTCCCGCGGTTGAGACCGGCCCTGCCGGGACAGTTCAGTGGCCGGCGGAAGGCGGGGCCGCCGCGGACGCGGAACGGGCCAGACCGCCCTGCCGATCAAATGATCCCCTCGCGCGCTTTCCGGGACCATCGGTATCCGACGGTATTGGCAGCGGCGGCGGCGGCGCGCAGCGCGCGTCGGGCCTACTCCCGGATACGGAGGAAACCTCGCGCGCACGCGCACGTGCACGTGCATCCATGCGGACGCGCCGCCCGTCAGCGCCCCTTCGTCGCGATCTCCCCGAGCGCCCGCCGGAACTCCGCGTGCCGGCGCAGACGCTCCGCGTACACGCGTTCTCGCATCCCCCCCTTTGCCCGCAGGAGCGCGAGCAGGTCGCGCTTCGACCGCTCCGACCACCGGGCGAGCCCCGGCACCATCGCCACGAGCGGGCTCAGGTCCTCGAACGCCCGGCGCTGCGGCGCCGGCCACCGTTCCGTCCCCTTGACGCCCAGCCGCCGGCACACGTGCCGTGTCGCCGCGGCGGCCGCCGCCTCCCGGTCGCCGTCGAACCTCGACCCGATCCAGCGCGTGACCGCGAGACCGATCGCGGGAAGATCGGGCGGCGCCCCGGCGGCGTCGTCGCCGTCCGGCACGATCGCCAGCGGCGACCCGACGAAGCGACGCAGTGTCGCCCGCGCGGTTCGATACGCGGGGTCGGCGCCGATCCGCTCCCACTCCCGCGCCGCGACGGCGCGCAGGGCCGGGTCGGTCGGTCGGAACCCGAGGCGGTAGTAGAACCAGAACGCTCCCGAACGGATCGCGTCGGGGTTGTCGTCGCCGAACTGGAACGGGTCCACGGTGAAGCGCTTCGCCGCGAAGAGCTGCCGGTAGACGCGGCAGATCTGCGCGAACATCCAGGCTGACTCGCCGCCGCGCATCGCGTCGAAGATGTTGACGCCGATCTCGCACCGGTCGAGGAACACCCAGCCGCCCCCGTAGGCGATCGGCACGCGATTGCGCGCGGCGACGTAGCCGAAGAAGCTCTCGATGGGAAGCCGCCGCCCCGGGCGCATCCCGAAGATCGCGACGTCGAGCCCGCGCTCCAGCCGCACGAGCCAGACCTCGCGCTCGTTCGCGTACGTGACGGGATCCGTCTCGCGATGACGCACCGCCAGCGTGGCGCGCGCGGCGTCGATGAGCGACCGCGCGGCCGCGACGGGCAGCGGGCGGACCGGCGGAAGCGGCTGGTCCACAGCGGCCCGGAACGCGACGGCGCGCTCGAGCGGACCTGCCTGGAAGAACACGGGGCGCGCCGGGAACCGGAGGAACGTCCGCGACGCCCGCGGGCTCGACAGACGCCAGCGGACGCGGGGTCCCAGCGCATCGAAGAGATGGTCGCGCACGTCTTCACCGCAATCGAGACGGCCGAGCCGGCGGAGGAGCCAGGCGAGATCTTTCGCGGCCCCCCCCGGCCCGGCCCCCCCGGCCCCGGCCCCCCCGGCCCCGGCCCCGGCCCCGGCGCCCCCGGCCCCGGCGCGCGCCGCCCGGAACCATTGGCGTGTTGAGATGCCGTCGTGCAGGATGCCGTCGCCTTCGACGCGCCCCACGAGGAGCGCGAGGGCATGATCGACCTCCGGCCCCGCCGTCTCGTCATCCCAGTCGAGCCCGACGGCGTCTCCGAAGCGATCCGCCAGCCACGAGGTCGTGTCGAAGGAGTAGACGCAGGTCGCGATCGTGTGGGCGATGCCGGAGTCGTCGAGACCGCGCAGACGCCGCGCCGCGTCCGCGCAGCGCCGGAGCTCTGCCGTGGCCCGCGCCAGCACGCCGCGGTCGTCGGGATGGGCGATGAGGAACAGCAGCAGATCGTGATACGGCAGGAGAACCCGCGCCGGCGTGACCGGCAGCCCGGCCGCACGGTCGAGCAGCGCCCGCTTGCGCCGCGCGGACTGCCCCCCGAACCGGCGGCGCTCCGCATCCAGCTTCTCGATGATCTCGATGATCCCGATCATCCCCATGATCTCGCTGATCTCGCTGATCTCGCTGATCTCGGACACGTTCATCCGTCTGGTCCGCGCTCGAACGTGGCGACGCGATCGTCGGCGACGTCGACATGGCGATCGACCATTGCCAACGGCCAGCTTATCACGACTCCGTCCTCGCTTGCCGGAGTGGACTGGTCATCGTGCTGGACGATGCCGACATCGACTTCCTGTACGTGCAGATGCAGTACACGTTCTAGCTTTAGCTGTACGGCGTCGCCTTCAACGTCCGCCCCGGTCCGGTCTTCGGGCGACGTGAGCGCAGGTAGTGGTGCCAGAGGATCCGCGCAGCGACCGCCCGCCAGGGCCGCCAGCGGTCGGCGATCTCGTCGAGCGCGGCCGGCGCGATGTCGGGCCCGTAGCGGCCGCGCATCACCTGGTAGAGCGCGAGGTCGCCGCGGGGCCACACGTCGGCGTGCCGCAGCGCCATCAGGAGGTAGATGTCAGCGGTCCACCGCCCGACACCCGTCACCGCCGTGAGCCGGCGCCGAACGTCCTCGGTGGAGGCGTGCGCCAGCGCCGCCAGGTCGAGATCGCCGCTCGCGACGACCCCCGCGAGCGCTCGCACGTAGCGGGCCTTCTGCCGCGTGAGCCCCAGGCGGCGGAGCTGGTCGTCCGATCGGGCGAGGACGAGACGCGGCGTCGTGCGGCCGAGCGCCGTGCTCAGCCGCCGGTACGCGGCGGCCCCCGACGAGAGCGTCACTTGCTGCTCGAGGATGATGCGCGTGAGCGTCGCGAAACCGGGCCGGCGCGCCCAGAGCGGCGGCACGCCGTCCCGCGCGACCATCGCGGCGAGGTCCGGATCGCGCGACCCGAGCTCCCCCGCCGCGCGCGGGAGTACGGACGGCGCCAGGCGGACCGGCGCGATCCGGCCGTGTCGGGCTGGCACGGGCGTTCGGCTGATCCCGCTACGATACGTGGCCGATGGACGTTGTGTCAGCCCCGTGAGGAAGCCGCCGTGAACCCGCTCGTCGCCGTGCTCATCTCCTCCCTCGCCGTGATCCCCAGCGTCGTCGCAACGGACGGCGTCGAGGTCGAGGTGCTCATCCAGGCCCAGGTCTACGTGTGGCGCGTCACGAACGTCGGCGCCGCGCCGATCACGAAGTTCCAGGTGGAGCACCGCAACTGCTACACGCAGCTCGGACCGCCGGGATGGAAGATCACGCTCTCGGACGACGAGCAGACCATGTACGCCGAGACGACCGACCCGCTGCTCGCGATCCGCCCGGGACGTTCCGCCGACTTCCGCGCAACGGTCACGAGCCACGGGGCGACGCTCGGCGCCGTCCCGATGGTGCTCACCACGGCCGACGGAAACACGATCCACCTCGAGGTCCAGGGGCCCGTGCGAATGCCGCAGCGCGCCGTGCTGACCGCAGTGGCGACCCTGTGCCTCGTCGGGCTCCTGCACGCGTGGATCGTGAGACGCAGGGGGCCCGGGTCCTGAGTTGAATGCCGCTCAGCCTGGGGGCAACCGGCTTCGTGGACGCGATGACGACGCGCGACGACGCGCGATAACGACGCGCGATGACGACCCGCGACAGCGACTCGGGATAACGACTCGCGAGTTGCGGGCGCGTCACACGCACCAGGACAAGTTACGTCACCTCACGTCCTCGTTCCGTGGGTAGTGCTCGGCCACGAGGAGCGGCAGGGCCTCGCGCATCAGGCTCCGGCATCGCACGACGGCGGCGTCGAAGTCGTCGTCGGTCGCGCACGGCGTGATTACCTCGACCTTGCTGAAGTAGATGTGCGAGTCGCCGGGCCAGCCGATCTCGAACCGCACCTTCTCCCGGTCGTCGAAGAACTTCCCGTTGCAGATGAAGACGTAGAGGAGCACCGTGCGGCGCGCGATGAGATCGATGTCCAGCAGCCGCGCCGCGACCTCGGGGTGCTCGGGGCCGAGCTCGGGCGTCGTCAGCGTGACGGTCGAGATCGAGTCGATGACCGCCCCGCCCTGCCGGTAGCAGACCTCCGGCGTGTGCGAGATGCGATCGCGCGGATCGCTGTAGTACGTGACGAAGAGCATCGCCTGGTCGTTCGGCGTCGGGTTCTCCACCCGTGGCTCGAACACGAGCTCCAGCACGTCGTCCGTCTCGACGTCGCCCTCCGCCATCTCGAGCGCGAGGCGTTCGGTGGCCACGCGCCATGACGGGAGCCTGTCGACATCGAGCTCGTCGAGCTTCTTGCGCAGCTCGATGGGCTCCTTCGAGAAGTAGGCGACGAGCCCCCCGATCGCCGGGCGCAGGCCGACGGCGGACACGAGGAGCAGGATCGCGACCGCGACGAAACAGGGCGAGAAGAAACGGCGGGCGGGGGGCGAATCGCCGGTCATGGAGGGGCTCCCTTCGGGTCCGCCGCGGTCTCGGGCACGGCGACGATCTGCTTGAGGATACCGAGCGTCGCTGCGAAGAGGCCCCACGCCAGCAGGATCGACAGCACCGTTGCCAGGATGCGCGGGGCGTGCGCGCCGGGCGGCGCGCCGGCATAGATCGACATGACGCCCCACACCATCAGACGCGAGAAATTGCAGATCAGGACGATGGGCACGCTTGCGACGGCCATGACGAGGATCTGCCACCATGGGCGCACACGGCAGAAGGTCGTGAACACGCCGACCAGGAGATACGACGCGAGAAGCGAAGCCCCTCGGTGCGGCTCGCCGAGCGCGATCGACCCGGTCACGTCGCCGTAGTGAAAGGTGAAGTCCGGCCCGTTGAGCTCGACGAGGACGCCGGGCAGCATGTTCCAGATCTCCGAGGCGAGCTCGATCGTGAGCGTTTCGGGCCGGATGATGAGGAAGGCGTAGTAGCGGGAGCCGATCGGAATCGACAGCGTGAAGATGATGAGCATCGGCAGTGCCGCGTGGAACAGCCGCCACCCGCCCACCGCGAGCACGCCCCCGGCGACCGCGGGCACGATCGAGAGCCAGCGCGGATAGCCGTAGTTGAAGGGCCAGCTCGAGAACGTGTAGATCAGCAGCGACAGCACGACGAGGCCGACGCCGATGTTCGAGCCGCGTTCGAGACGCTCCGCGAGCAGGCCGCGACGAAGACGCCACATGAGGGCGATGAGCACCGGCGCCGCGAGCATGTGCGCGGCGTCCATGTCGCGCCAGCCGAAGCGGACCATCGTCGATACTTCCTTGCGGAACATCAGCGCGGCGAGCGCGGCGAGCGCGAGGATCTGGAACGTGGCGATCCAGCCGTCCCGCCGGCGCGACTCGATGTCGATCGGGGCCGCTCCTCCGGTCATCGGGCCGCTCCTGCGGTCATCGCGTTCGCTCCGCCATCGCGTCGTCTCACGTCTCCAGTCCCGCCCCCCGGACCCCCGCCCCCGGCCCCCGGCGCCTCCCCGCCCCGACTCGTCTACGGCACGTAGTACGCCCACGCGGAACGGCCGGAGCTGAACGTGCGCCAGTGCCGGTACTCCGTGGACTCGGCGAACCGCCGGGCCGGGACGGTCACCCGGGAGCCGCTCAGCCACGTGCGCATCGCCGCGACCGCCTCTTCCTTCGCCGCCCCTTCCACGGTCCTCCGCTCCCGCTCGCCGGGATCGGACGCCAGATCGTACTCGAACAGGGTGTCCGTGTAGGGCCAGTACACCAGCTTGCGATCGCCCTCGACGTACCCGATCGGCGCGTCCTCGTACCACGTCGAGAAGAACTGGCGTCGCGTCCCCTCGAGCGCGGTCAGCGCGTCGCACCCGTCGAAGCCGGCGGCGGAGATGTCGGCGCCGAGGAGGGCGAGGATCGTCGGGGTGACGTCGAGCTGCGAGCACGGCCACTCGACGCGCCGGCCCGCCTCGACGTGACCGGGCCACCGGACGACCCACGGCACGCGGATCACCTCCTCGTACGGCGCCCACCTCCCGCGTTTCGACTCGGGACGGAAGCCGTCGCCGTGATCGCCGATGATGCAGAGCACCGTGTCGTCGAGCCGGCCGCGGACCTCGAGCCCGGCGCACACGGCCTCGATCACCATGTCCCCGTGCCGGACCGCCTGGAGGTAGCGCTCGTACCGGTCCTCGGCCGGCGGCTCCGGGAAGTCCGCGGGCAGCTCGTAGGGATCGTGCGCAACCGACGTAATCATGCCGAGCAGGAAGGGGCCGTCCGCTTCGTCCACCCACTCGAACATCGGCCCGATCATCCGGAGATCGTCGCCGTTCATGTAGCCGAGGTAGGCAGACTCGTCGTTGAGGTTCTCACGGAACCACGCCCAGTCGAACCCGAGGTTGGCGAACATCCCGGGCGCGCACTCGAAGGACCCTCGCGACATCTGGAAGAACGCGCTGCGGTAGCCGACCGCGCCGAGGATCGACGCGAGGCTCTCGTAGGGCTCGTCCACCGGTACCGACTCGACGTAGTCGGGCGAGAGATCCGGCAGCACGCCGGTGAAGCTCGACCAGAATGCCTTGCTCGTCTGCGCGACGGGGACGCGGGTCTCCACGAACTCGACGCCCTCGCCCGCGAGCCGCGCGAAATACGGCGTCGTCGCGGGGCCGTCCGGCGCAAGCGACGTGACCCGGTGCGAGACGCTCTCGAGAAGGATCACAACGACGTTCGGACGCGGCGCGCCGGGCCCGTCCGGCAGCGTGACGTCGCGCTCGCCGGCTCTCGCGAGGACCCGCGTGACGCCCGTGACGTCCATGACGCCGTGGCGAAGCCCGAGGCCGTCGTTGATCGCGTACCAGTGACTGCTGAAGCCGATGACCTGCCCGGAGTAGGCAACGGTGCCGCCCCGCTCGCCGAGCCACACGCCGAACGTCGCGACGAGGACCACCACGCCTGCGACGCCCGCGCTGCGCAGGTGCAGCCCGCGCCCGCCGCGCACGGGCCGGATCCGCACGAGACGCCACGCGAACCACGTCGCCGCGGCGCCGATCGTGAGCAGCAGCGGCACCGAGTAGATCGGGCGTCTGATCAGGTGCTCCTGGACGATCGGCCAGAACTCCGAGGGGTCCTGCATGAGAACGCCGATCACACCGGGCTGAAGCTGCACGCTGGTGGCGAGCAGCCACGCCGCGTTCGCGACGGACCAGCCGAGGATCACCGCGGCCGCGATCAGCGTGAGCCGCGCGACGAGCCGCGGCACGCCGAGCGTGTGAAGGAGCGCGAACACCAGCAGCGCCGACGCGAAGAAGACCAGGTCGGGCAGCACGGCGACGGTCAGCGCCACGGGCACGCTCTGGGCCTCCTGCCCGACGACGATCACCAGCTTCGCGGCGAGCGTCCAGAGGAGCGCGAACGCCAGCAGGGCGGTTTCCGGACGCGGCCAGCGGACGGACCGCTCGCGCCCGGCCGCCCCCGGGAGCAGGGCGGCGTCGTCCTCCCCCGGCTGCTTCGGTGCGCTCGGCTCGCGCGTGATCGTCGTGGTCATCAATCGCTCCGCGGCGCCCCCCGGGTCGCGGCAGGGTGATTCTCCGCCCCCCCGGGGGTCCGATCCACCGTCCTATCGGCGGAATCGGCCCGATCGGTCACAGCGGGGGCGCGCCGAGCCGGGCGGTCGCGCCGGGTCGTCCGGGCCGGGTCGTCCGGGCCTCCCGGATCCGCGCCCGCGGACCCCCGTGGCCGAAATCACCGCCGGAGTGGAATATCGGCGAACGCGGGAGAATCATCCCTGTACAACCGGGGATGCGGCCGCCGCGCCCCGCGTAGAGCCCCGGTCAGAGACATCACGACGCCGGATGCCCGGCGTCACAAACCCCCTGGAGCCAGGATCCCATGAGATCACGACGAACGTTCATCACTCGCGCCATCGGGCTCGCCGCCGCCGTCGGCATCGCGCTCGCCGCGCCCGCCACCGCCCAGCATGACCATCAGCACGCGAAGGTCGGCCAGCCGGCGCCCGAGTTCACGCTCAAGGACACGGCGGGCAAGGACCACAAGCTCTCCGACCACAAGGGCAAGATCGTGGTGCTCCAGTGGATCAACCCCGACTGCCCGTGGTGCCTGCGCGTCATGAGCAAGGGCGTGGTGAAGCACATGCTGGAGGAGCTCAAGGCGCTCGACAAGGACCTCGTCTACCTGACGGTCAACAGCACCCACTACATGGAAGCGAGCAAGACCGCCGAGTACCTCGCGACGCACAAGATCGAGGCGCCCGCGCTGATCGACCAGAGCGGCAGCGTCGGGCACATCTACGGCGCCCGCACGACGCCGCACACCTACGTCATCGACGCCGGGGGCATCCTCCGCTACCAGGGCGCCATCGATGACGACCACCCGGGCAAGAAGGGCAAGGACGCGATGAACTACGTCGTCAACGCGGTGAAGCAGATCAAGGCCGGCGAGACCGTCTCCCCCGACTCGACGAAGCCCTACGGCTGCGCCGTCAAGTACAAGCGATAAGGCCACCCGGGCCCCGCGCCCGGCAAACGTCAACTCCCGCCCCGGTGCCGTCAGAGACGGGACCGGGGCGTTTTCTTTCCTGGCCCCTTTCTTCACCCGCACGGCCCGGCACCCGCGTCCCGACCGCCCCATGCGCGTCGTTGACATGCTCCTCTTCCACGCGGAACATGACGATCATCACCTCGCCCGAATACGCGTCCTGATCCGGTCGCTCACCGCCGATACGCGGTGATCCGCCCGGCGGGCCGCGCCGGAGAACGGACATGGCACCAAAGACGACCGGACGACTCGTTGCATTCACGCTCACGCTGCTGATGACCGGAGCGCTGGCCGCAGCGCCGCCTGCGGCCGGGGGCGCACCCGGCGCTTCGGTCGGCGCGACCGGGGCCTCCGGGGATGACACCGCGCCCCCCGGGAATCGCGGCGCCGAGGGCCGCAAGGACGGAAAGGCCAGGCCCGGGGGCGCGCCGGGCACGGACCTCCTCTCGTCGGATTCCGAATCGACCGCGGCGCGAAAGATCGCGCGGGAGGAATCGAAGCTCGAGCGTCGCAAGGCGAAGATCGCGCGCTTGCGCGAGCTTGCACAGGCGCAGGGCAACGAGCAACGGCTCCGCGCGCTGGACGACCTCGAGCGCCGGATGATCGCCGGGCACGAGCGGAAGATGGCGAAGTGGCGCGAGCGTCTCGGGGACGAACGCTTCGGCAAGGCGCGCGCCAAGGTCAAGCAACGCAGGGGCCGCGGCCAGTCCGCCGAGCACGGGAAGCCCGACGACGCCGGCAAGTCCGCGGATCAGGGCAAGCCCGACGACGCCGGCAGGCCCGCCGAACGCGGAAAGCCCGCCGACGCCGGCAAACCCGCCGAAACGGGCAAGGGCTCGCGCGGACGCGGCGCAGCCGACCCGGCGGCAGGCACGGACCGCGGCAAGGAAAGGAAGGCAGACAAGCCATGACGCGCGTGACGACCGGACTGTGTGTTACCGCACTGATGCTCGTGACGTTGCCGGGCTGCGGGGGCGGCTCGGGGGGTGCGCCGACCGGGTCGGCGGCGGGCGAGGCGGCGGACGCGGAGCTCGAAGTGCTCTCGCCGGAGGAGGCGCAGGCGGAGGCCGAGCGCAGCATCACCGCGGAGAACGCGGACGAGGCCTTCTCGGAGCTGAAGGCGGAGATCGAGGCGGACCTCGGCGACGGCGGGTAGCCGGCGTCACCGTTGCGGCGACGGGGCCGGCGTTGCGCCCTGGACTCTGCGCGCGCTCGGGCTGCCGTCGCGCGGACGGTCCCGCGGCCCCGCGCGCGGGCCCTTGCGGTCCGCGTACACCTTGAAGTACTTGAAGAAGACCCCGTTGGCGTTCGACCACGCGATGACCAGCCCGCGCCAGCCGCTGAGGAAGCCGGCCTGGAGGAAGTAGCAGCGGATGAAGGCGAACGCGGCCTTGAGGCAAATCAGCCACGGCGGGAAGCACTTCGTCGTCGTCCGCCGCAACTCGGAATAGTGATCCGCCTTGCGCAGGAGCTGACCGAGATCGGTCACCGTCATGTGCTTCAGCACGCCGTCCATCCGCACCCGGCGCGTGTCCGGGCCGTGGCGGATCGCCTCGTGCACCATGTCGTCGCCGAACGTCAGCGTGTGCCGGTGGTAGAGACGCACGAGCCAGTCGCCCCCCCACCCGCCGTGCCGGATCGCCTTCCCGAGGAAGTAGTTGTCGCGGAGGATCTCGCCGACGACGTGCGGATCGTCCGTCGGCCATGACCGCAGCGCGGCGAGCAGACGCGGGCAGACGATTTCGTCCGTGTCGAGCGAGAGGATCCAGTCGTTCGCGGCGAGCGTCGCGGCGAAGTTCTTCGACGGGCCGAAGCCCATGAAGTCGCCCTTGAACACCGTGACGTTCGGATACGACGAAGCGATCCGGAGCGTGTCGTCCGCCGACCCGTTGTCCCACACGACGACATCCTCGAACTCGCGCACCGAGTCGAGGCTGTCGGCGAGCGTGACGGCCGCGTTCCGGCTGATGTAGACGACGCTGATCTGGCGGATCATCGTACGGGCAGGGTACCTGAGAATCCGGCCGCCGGGGCGGGGCCGGGCGTCGGAACAGCGTGCTCGGATGTCACCGCCCTGCCCGGATGCCGCCCCATGGAGGGCCACTCGGCCGCGGAGGGCCGCGGAGGGCCGCGCAGGCGATGCCCGATCGGGCTCATGCGGTGCGGCCGACGAGACGGCCGCGGCGGCCGACGCCTCCGCGCCGATCCCGGCTCAGGAAGCGCTCGAAGGCCTCAGCCCGACGCCGAAGCGACCACGCCCACGTCCGTATCCAGCTCGTTCGCCGCGCAGTACTCGCGCAGTGTCTCGACGAACGCCGGCCCGAGATCCGCGAGCTTCACCTCGCCGACGCCGCGCACGTTGCGGAACGTGTCGAGGCTGGCGGGCCGGATGCGGGCCATCGACCGCAGCGACGTATCGGCGAAGACGACGTACGGCGGCACCGCGCGCTCGGCCGCGATCTCGCGCCGTAGCTCGCGCAGACGCTCGAAGAGCCCGCGATCCACGCCCTCCCACGACTCGGCGTCCGCCTTCGTCTCGCGCACGCGCGCGGTCACCGGCTGCACGAGCCGCACCTCGCGCTCGCCGCGCAGCACCGGCACCGACGCCCCGGTGAGCGTGAGGATCGGCCGGTCCCCCGCGGTGCGTTCGAGCAGGTCCTGGTCGACAAGCTGGTACACGAGGTTCGTGAGCGCCTTGTCGGAGAGCTCCTGGAGCAGCCCGTACGTGCTCAGCTCATCGTGCCGCCAGCGCCGGATGTTCTCCGTCTCCGCGCCGCGCAGCACCTGCACGACGTGGCCAACGCCGTACCGCTGGCCGAGCCGCGCGACGCAGGAAAGGATCTTGCGGGCGATGTCCGTCGCGTCCGGCATCGACGTCACCTCGTCGAGGCAGACGTCGCAGGCGCCACAGTCCGCGCGCGGATACGGCTGGCCGAAGTATCGCGACAGCGCGCCGTGCCGGCACCCGAAGGTGCCGCACAGCCCCTGCATATGGCCGAGCAGCTCGAGCTGCGCCCTGAGCGCCGCGTCGACGGCGGCCGTCGATCCGTCGCCGGCGCCCCCGGTGCCCCCGGCGCCCCCGGCGCCCTGCGACGCCTCGCCGGCCGCCCGGTCCATGAGCCCCTTCCACCGCAGCACGTCCGCGGCCGAGTAGAGCAGCACGCACTCCGCCTCGAGCCCGTCGCGGCCGGCCCGGCCCGTCTCCTGCTGGTAGTGCTCGATCGACTTCGGCATCGCGGCGTGGATGACGCAGCGCACGTTGCTGC
>CAZXBB010000017.1:0-6001 GCA_964638815.1 uncultured Isosphaeraceae bacterium | reverse complement strand
GTGCTCGTTTACCGTGACGGTGACCGACGATGAGGATCCCGAGATCACGTGTCCGGCGGACATCGTGGTGAGCGCGGATCCCGGCGCGTGCAGCGCGATCGTGGCGTACGCGGCTCCGGTCGGCACGGACAACTGCCCCGGGGCGACGACGGCTCAGACCGACGGCCTGGGGAGCGGCTCGGCGTTCCCGGTGGGCGTGACGGTCGAGGAATACACGGTGACGGACGCCGGCGGCAACGTGGCCGTGTGCTCGTTCACCGTGACGGTGACGGATGATGAGGATCCGGAGATCACGTGTCCGGCGGACATCGTGGTGAGCACCGATCCCGGCGCGTGCAGCGCGGTGGTGGCGTACGCAGCTCCGGTGGGCACGGACAACTGCCCCGGCGCGTCGACGGCTCAGACCGACGGCCTGGGCAGCGGCTCGGCGTTCCCGGTGGGCGTGACGGTCGAGGAATACACGGTGACGGACGCCGGCGGCAACGTGGCCGTGTGCTCGTTCACGGTGACGGTGACCGACGATGAGGATCCCGAGATCACGTGTCCCGCGGATATCGCGGTGAGCGCGGATCCCGGCACGTGCAGCGCGGTGGTGGCGTACACGACACCGGTGGGCACGGATAACTGCCCCGGCGAGTCGACGGCTCAGACCGGTGGTCTGGGCAGCGGCGCCGCGTTCCCGGTGGGCGTGACCGTCGAGGAATACACGGTGACGGACGCGGCCGGCAACATGGCCGTGTGCTCGTTCACCGTGACGGTGACTGACGATGACGATCCGGAGATCATTTGTCCGGCAGACATCGCGGTGAGCACCGATCCCGGCGCGTGCAGCGCGGTGGTGGCGTACACGCCTCCCGTGGGTACGGACGGTTGCCCAGGCGCGACGACGGCTCTGACCGGCGGCCTGGGCAGCGGCTCGGCGTTCCCGGTGGGCGTGACGGTCGAGGAATACACGGTGACCGACGCCGGCGGCAACATGGCCGTGTGCTCGTTCACCGTGACGGTGACGGATGATGAGGATCCGGAGATCACGTGTCCGGCGGACATCGTGGTCGACAACGACCCCGGCGTCTGCGGAGCGACCGTCGTCTACGCGGCGCCCGTCGGCACCGACAACTGCCCGGGCGCCACGACGGTGTTCGCCGGCGGGCTCGGCAGCGGAAGCTTCTTCCCGGTCGGCGACACGATCGAGAGCTACACGGTCACGGATGCAAACGGCAACATGTCAACGTGCTCCTTCACGGTGACGGTCGAGGACACCGAGGACCCGACGATCACGTGCCCCGCGGACATCGTCGTCGACAGCGAGCCCGGCGTCTGCGGCGCGACCGTCGTCTACACGGCGCCCGTCGGCGACGACAACTGCCCCGGCGCCACGACGGTGCGATCCAGCGGTCTCGGCAGCGGCAGCTTCTTCCCGATCGGCGACACCTTCGAGAGCTACACCGTGACGGACGCCGCCGGCAACATGGCGACGTGCTTCTTCAGGATCACGGTGAACGACACCGAGGACCCGACCATCACGTGCCCCGCGGACATCGTGGTCGACAACGACCCTGGCGTCTGCGGCGCGACCGTCGTCTACACGGCGCCCGTCGGCGATGACAACTGCCCGGGCGCCACGACGGCGCTCAGCGGCGGGCTCGGCAGCGGCAGCTTCTTCCCGGTCGGCGACACGATCGAGAGCTACACCGTGACGGACGCCGACGGCAACATGTCGACCTGCTCCTTCACGGTGACCGTCAACGACATCGAGAACCCGACGATCACCTGCCCGCCCAACGTGACCTCGCCCGCGGATGCCGGCGGGTGCACGGCCGACGCGGCGAACGTCGACCTCGGCTCGCCGGTGACGGACGATAACTGCGGGGTCGCGGGTGTTTCCAATGACGCGCCATCGGTCTTCCCTGCGGGTGATACGACGGTCACGTGGACGGTCGTCGACGACAGTGGCAACATGGCCACCTGCGAGCAGACGGTCAC
The DNA here is from genome assembly GCA_964638815.1 of uncultured Isosphaeraceae bacterium. Classification (GTDB taxonomy): domain Bacteria; phylum Planctomycetota; class Phycisphaerae; order Phycisphaerales; family SM1A02; genus CAZXBB01. Next base: position 4,018 of record CAZXBB010000017.1, on the reverse strand, counting down.
CATCGACAGCACCAACGAGATGCTCCTGAGCCTCCGGCTGGCGGGTGCGGTCACACCGGTCCTCACGCGGTGTATCACGTTCGAGTTCTCACTCTGCGGCGGCGGGACGGTTGTCCATCGTCAGGAACTGTCATTCGCCGGTGGTATCTTCAATGGCTTCATCGAGATCCCGTGCGGCAACTACGATTGCGTCAACGTACGGGATGAGCTTCACACGCTGGCCCGAACGCTTGACTCGGGTGATGGCTTCGTCATCGCCGGCAGCCAGTACGTCGCCAACTTCATTGGCGTCGGACGGAACCTGCTTGGCGGCAATCTCAACGACGATAACTACATCGACATTCTCGACTTCGGCATCTTTGTCGGACAGTTCCAGATGGTCGTGGGGTCGAGCGACTGCGACACATTGCCCAACCACGCCGACATCAGTGGCGACGGAACGGTGTTCAGTGAGGACTTTGCCTTCATCCAGGGCAACTTCTTCGAGTTCAGCGACGATCCGTGCTGTGCGGCCCCGGCCCACTACGGAGGACCGCTGGCGCAGATTTCGGTCGAGGAGCTGTGGCAGCGCGGGCTCGGACACCTCACGGTGGCCGACCTGAACCGCGACCGCATGCTCGACGAGCTCGACATCGTCGCCTTCCTTAGCGGCGCGCGGCCGCAGCCGCTGGCCGTGTTCAGCGGTGCCGACGGCGGACGCTGGCATGACGCCGGCAACTGGGCGGACGGGAGGCTCCCGACCGCGCAGACCGACGTTATGTTCGACAAGGAGGTCGTGATCGACCGCCATGGTGCGGAGGCCCGGGACGTGACCGCGCTGAGCGGGGCGACTCTGACGCTGCGCAATGGCGACCTGACCGCCCGCCGCGTGACCATCGAGAGTGGTGCCACGCTCCGCGTCGAGGGCGACAGCGTCCTCGCCGTCGAGTCGCTCGTCCTCGCCGAGGGCGCGACGCTCGATTGGAGCGGCGGCGTGATCGAGATCGCCGGCGGCACGTACGTTCAGGCCGACGCGGATCTGATCGTGGGCAACAGCGCCCGGGTCAGCACGCTGCGGCTGGTCGGCGGCGCCGAGGGTGCCATCCCGCGGGATCTGCTCATCGGCATGGACGAAGGTGACGCGGGCGTGGTCGCGGTGATCGAGAGCACGATCGAGGTCGGCCGTGATCTGCACGTCGGCTTCGGCGGCCATGGCTGGCTCGAGGTGATCGACGGCGTCGTCACCGCGACGAATGCCTACGTCGGCATGCTCGACACGGCATCCGGCAACATCACGCTCAGCGGGCCCGAGGCGCGCCTCGATCTCGCCGGCGAGGCCCGTATCGGCCAGGCCGGCACGGGACGCGTCCTGATCGAGGGCGGGGCGATGATGACGGCCCGGTTCCTGGAGATCGGCGCTTACGGTGAGCTGGACGTGACGTTCGACCCGGCCGCGAGCCCCGCGGTCCTCGTGGACGGTACGGCCTTGCTCAATGGTCTGCTGCGGGTCGATCTGCCGGCAGGGGTCATCCTGTGGCCGGGTGACGAGTTCACCGTCATCGAGGCCGGTGAGCTCTTCGGTCGCTTCGACGCGGTCGACGTCCCGGAACTCGGACCGAACGCGGAGATCCAGGTTGTCTACGGCCCGGATCGTGTCATCCTGAAGGTGAAGACGGTCGCCGTTCTCCCCCCCGGTGAGAACGGCGGTCCGGCACCGGACGAAGAAACGAAGCGGCGTCAGCTGGCGCCGCCGCTGGAGGAGAGCCTGAGATGACGCGTACGAACTTCCGGTCGGGCGCGGGACTTGCCGCTTTACTCGCCGCGGTCGGCACGGCGGTCCCGGTCCGCGCCGACGTGGACCTCGAATTCCGTCCCGCGACGCAGAAGGTCGCGGTGGGGGAGGTCGTCCGCGCCGGCCTGTACGCGGTGTCCGATCATCCGACGGACTCCGAGTTCGTCGCGGCGATCGACATGGTGTTCTCGTGGAACCCGGACGAGCTGCTCCTTCTTGGACTCGACGAGACCGACGCCGTGCCCCTGCTGGCTTCGGCCTTCCTCTTCGACGACCTCTTCGGACTCAACGAGACCATCCCCCCCGCCGACGGCAACGGGTTCTACCTGGCCTTCGCCGAGCTGGAGACTGCGATCGAGGCGACGCCCGAAGGTGCCCTCATCACGACCTTCGAGTTCGAGGCGCTTCAGGCGGCGACGGACTCTCCGATTACGATCGAGACCGAACTTCAGGTCGAGGAAAATCCGCCGGGGCGCACGCGGGTCCTGGCCGCCGATCCTCCGGGCGTCGATATCACGGGCGAGCTGCGCAGTGCCACCGTCGACATCACGGACGGCACGGGCTGTCCCGAGGACATCGACGGGAGCGGGTCCATCGACTTCGGCGATCTGCTGCAGATCCTGTCGGACTGGGGCGACAAGGGGGGACCGGCCGACATCGATGGCAGCGGGGTCGTGGACTTCGGCGACATCCTGCTGATCCTGTCGCTGTGGGGGCCTTGTCCGTAGGCGCGAACGCGTCACGGACCGGGCTTACTCATGCGCCAGGCCCTCGTCACGTGCCTCGTCCTCGCCTCGCTCCTCGCCATCACCCTCACAGGGAAGGCGCGGGACGAGACCGATTCCTCCGGCGCCGAGCTCTCGACCATCGAGGCCGTGCGCGATCTCGTGCGGCAGCAGTCGGCGCTCCTCGCGGAAGCGGAGCGCATGCGCGAGCGGATCGACAAGCTGGTCCGTGCCGTTCGCGAGCAGGGCAGCGAGCTACCCCACACGCGAGCCGAGCTCGGCGAGCTCCTGGCCGCGCTCGACAGCGATGATTACCAAGCTCGGGTTCGAGCGACGGGCGCCCTTCGTCGTGAGCTGGTGGATCGTCTCTGGCTGCTCATCGAGACGCCCGACCTGAAGCCGGAGGCGCAGCAGCGCGTGAAGGAGCTGCTGAACGAGGCGAGCGCCATGATCGGGTTGACGAACATCGCCGTCGACCTGGAGCCCGTGCACCGCGACATGCTCTGGACGCTTCTCGACGACGAGCCCGACTGGGTGCTGGCGGCCCTGGGCGACGAACCCGACCGCATTCGCCAGGCCCTTCGGAACTCGCCGCCGGGTCACGAGCTTGCCGTCGAGATCGTCCTTGCCGCGATCGTCCGCAACGAGATGCGCCCTGTGGCCCGCCAGATTGCGGTGAGCGAGATTCACGACCCTTCGAGTCGTCTGCTGCGGGACGCGATGCTCGATCTGCTCAAGCCGGACTCCCCGTCCAACGATCCCGTCGCCCGCACGTTCGATGGATACCGGGAGAAGGCCGCGGTGGAGGCGCTGCGCGTTCTCGCGCGACGCCCGACGAGGGAGCTCGTCGTGAGGATCCTGACCACCCTCCAGGGCGCGCAGCGCTGGAACGCGCGATTGGACCTCTTCCTCGTACAGACCCTGCTGGACATTGGGGCGACCGAGGCCATCGGCCCGCTGCACGAGATCGCCAGGGACAAGCGACGACATCTCCGCGGGAGCTATCGCGCGGAGGGGGTCGAGATGCAGCCCGGTGATCCCGAGCTGATCGCCGCAGCAGTGCTCCTCGGGCTCGATGTTGAGGAGCTCGAGATCCTCGAGAGCGAGCCACGCAACGATCGCGAACCGCGCTTTCGAGGATTCGCGCCCCCGCCGACGCGACCGGAAGCGCCCCAGCGATCGGCGGCCTACGCCGCCGTGGGCGAGGCGGTCGAGCGCTCGGGGCCGTACCCGCCGATTCCGGAGCTGGAGCGGCTTCGGCGGGCGCAGGACAAGAACCGCTGACGCGACGCCTGCACCGGGCGTGGGTGTGGGTCCGGGTGCAGGCGGGGTCGCCTGCACCACAAGTGTGGCGGCGTCGTCGTTGTGGTGCAGGCGCCCTCGCCTGCACCGAGCGTGGGTGTGGGTCCGGGTGCAGGCGGGGTCGCCTGCACCACAAGTGTGGCGGCGGCGTCGTGGTGGTGGAGCCCGCCACGGGGGGGCGGGGGGGGGGGGGTGGGTGCGGGTGGGGGGGGGTGGGGAT
>CAZXBB010000016.1:0-3252 GCA_964638815.1 uncultured Isosphaeraceae bacterium | reverse complement strand
AGCTCATGTCGGACGACGCGCTGCGTTTGCGCATGGGCGACGCGGGACGCGAGCGGTGCCGGCGGCAGTTCTCAGCGGAGAAGATGGTTGAGGATCTCGAGAGGATCTATGCCGAGGTGCTCGAAGCCGGCGGGCGTCGTCACCCGGCGTGAGTCACTTGAGGGGACCGGGGGCCTGCGCGTGCGAGGGACGACGGTATCGCGCCGGCCCCGCGTTCCCCCGGCGGCCCTCCCCGGCCGTCTGCGGCTCGGCCCGGGCCGGCTCGTGATGACCGTCCTCGCGTTCACGTGCGCAGGACGCACACCCGCCCAGACGCTAGACCTGCCCGCGCGTCTGAACCCGCCCGCGCTCGACGGCGACACCAGCGTGGCGCGCCTCGTCGCCGCGCTCGAAGGCGAGATCGACGAGCTCGCGCGGGCGGAGCGATCGATGCCCGCCGATCGACGCGGCTTCGCCCGCGGCGCCATCGACACGCGTCTCCTCGCGCTCCAGCTCCTCGCCGGACACGAGCTGACCGGACCCCGCATCCACGTGCGCACGCTGGCCGGTGTGCGGCTCGCCGGCGGGCGGGCGCTGCTCGACGCGATGCTCGACGAGGCGGCCGGGCTCGATCCCGCGGGCGTCGCGGCGGCGCTCGACGCGCTGGAGCACTTCAACACGGCGCTCGTGGACCACGCGTCCGCGCTGCGCGAAGCGGGCGTCCTCGATCTCGACGTCGTCCTGCCCCGCGTGGTTGCGCCGCTCGCCCGCGCCGGCGGCGGCGTCCTGCCCGGCGTGCCGGTGTCCCACTGGCCGCGGGCGCATGCGGAGTCCACGCCGCCCGGGGATGATGCCGCGCTCGCCGAGGCGGTGGACGACCTCGTGCGCCGTTTCGCCGTGGCCGGCGTGCCGGAAGCGGCGCGAGCGGACGTGGACACGATGCTGAGCTTCGTCCGGCGCGGCGTGTCGTACCCGGACTACCGCCCGGACGTCGAGCGGTTGCGCCGCCTCCTCGAGGACCTGCTCGCGCTCGTCGTGACGCTGGACGAGGCGGTGTGGATGGACGCCGCGCAGGCCGAGGCGTACCGCACCGCCGTCGTCGGCGTCGTCGCCGCCATCCGCGATCCGCGCACGAGGCAGGGCGGTGTGCACGCGCTTCGGCGGCTGGAGCATTCGCGCTCGGTCATCGGGCGCATCACGGCACTCGCGGCGGGCGCCGAGGACACCCGCGCCCTCGGGCGGGGGCTTGCGTCCATGGACGACGTGGACTTCGCACGCGCCGCGGCCGCCGATGTGCCCCCTGATCCGCCGCCGGCGCTCGCGCGGCTTGCGGCCGTGCTCGACGACATCATCGCCTCCCGCGCCGCGGACAACGCGGAGCTCCCGCGCGACCTGCGGCCCGCGTTCGCAAGGCTCAAGCGATCCTGCCAGGTCGCCGAGCGCGCCGTGCTCGAGGAGCTCGCGAAGCTCGTTGACGATGACGCGATGGCGGATCCCGCGCTGCACTCGTTCGTCGCTGACCACTCGCAGTACGCCGAGGACATCGCCCGCCTGCGGCGTCTGCCCGGAATCATGACGGTCATGGAAACGATGAGCGCCGGCGCCGCGACGCCGGTGCGCACGCGCGTCCGGCGGACCTGCGGCTGGCTCGCCGATCCGGGGCGCCGCGAGGGCGCCGTCCGCACCCTCGACGATCTCGAGCGTCGCGTCGCGGCCGCGCGGCCGCTCCCGTTCGAAGCGGCGCTCCGCGGCGGCGACCGCCCGGCGATCATCGCCGCCGGCGGGCGCCACGTCGAGCTGCTCGAGACGATGGACGCGGCCCGCGCCGCGTGGGTGGACGCATGGGCCGTGGACGACGCGGCGGAGGCGCCGGCCGCGCGCCGGCTCGAGCTCCTCGTCCGCCTGGTGCGCCTGATGTCGGACAGCGCCGACGCGCTGGAGATGGACGGCGCGGGAATCACGATCGATCGCTGGGCGGGGTGGGGCCTGCCGCGTCGCCTCGTGTTGCGGGCGGCCGCGGACCTGCCGAACCGGCTGAAGCTCGCGACGGTATCCGCGATCGATCGCGACGATCCCGCGCTCGCGGACCAGCTCGACCGCATCGAGCGCGACGCGCCGCTCGTGCGGCTGGCCGGCCTGCTCGCGCGCGTCCTGGCGGGGGACCTCAATGAGCTTCCGGACGGAGCCCGCGGCCTCCTGGGCCAGCTCGTGCACCCGCCCCCGCGCGATGCGCTCCTCGGGGAGGAGCGGCTGCGCATCGCGGAGCTGTGCCGCTACGCGATCGAGGCGGCGTTCGCCTGGGACGAGGGGCGGAACGACCGGGCGGCCGAGCTGCAACGCTACGTGAACGCCCTCGCCGATGAGATTCGCGGGGCGATCGAGTAACGTGCGTGCATGAATATCCTGATCGTTGGTCCGCACCCCGATGACCAGGAGCTCGGCATGGGCGGCACCATCGCCCGCCTGGCCGACGACGGTCACGACGTGCTCCTCCTCGACATGACGAACGGCGAGCCGACGCCGCACGGTGACCCGGCGACGCGCGCGAAGGAAGCGGCGGAGGCCGCGCGCATCCTCGGCGTGCGACGCGTCGGCATCGACCTGCCGAATCGCTTCGTCGAGCACTCGATCGACGCGCGTCACCGCGTGGCCGGCGTCATCCGAGAGCACCGCGCGCAGATCGTGTTCACGCCCTACTTCCAGGACGCGCACCCGGACCACATCGCGACCACGCGCATCGTCGAGGACGCGCGCTTCGACGCGAAGCTCTCGAAGATCGACCTCCCCGGCGACCCAATCTACCCCGCGTGGCTCTTCTACTACTACTGCACGCACCTGCGGTGGGTCGCCGACCCCAGCTTCCTGCTCGACATCACGGGCTGCGAGGATCGCAAGCGCGCGGCGATCGTCGCGTACGAGACGCAGTTCGTCGTTCCCGAGCGTAACCGGAAGATCGTGGACTGGATCATGTCGGCGAACGGCTACTTCGGCAACCGCATCGGCGTCGCGGCGGCGGAGCCCTTCTTCACGAAGGAGCCGGTGGGGCTGCGCGGCCTCGGCGACCTGACGATGGTGGGCGAACAGGACCGGACGTGAACGGAGGGTCGGGCGAAAAGCGTCGGCCGAACAGGGTCGGCCGAACAGGGTCGGCCGAACAGGTCGGGCGAACAGCGTCGGACGAGCATCGGACGTGAGAGCCTCGGACGTGAGAGCATCGGACATGAGAGCCTCGGACATGGGAGCATCGGACATGCTCATCCGCCTCGCACAGCC
>CAZXBB010000015.1:0-4757 GCA_964638815.1 uncultured Isosphaeraceae bacterium | reverse complement strand
ACACCACGTCACGCCAAAAGGGGCTGCACGACGCAGCCCCCCGAACGTTCGAACAACCCGCGCACCACGTGTTACGCCCCCATCGCGCACGGCCCCGAACGTCCGTCAAACCCCCGCCGCGCGACCGCCCCGAACGTCCGTCAAACCCCCGCCGCGCGACCGCCCCGAACGTCCGACACACCCCCATCGCGCCCGGCCCCGAACGTCCCAAGCCAAGGCGGCACGGACGCCGCCGGTCGCCGCGCGACTTCTGCAGACCCGGAGGGTCTGCGAAAACCAGCCCTGACCCACGCCCGGACTTCCCACGCGCAGGCGGCAGGATGCCGCCGTCGCACTTGCATGTCGGAACTTCTTAGCGTGAGCTGCAGGATGCAGCGTCGCCGCGCGTGACGGGCAAAGGTGTGAACAGCGCGTCACGCGCAAAGGGGCTGCACGACGCAGCCCCCCGAACGTCCACCAACCCCCGCACCACAGGTTACACCCCCATCGCGCACGGCCCCAAACGTCCCACGCGCAGGCGGCAGGATGCCGCCCGCATCACGTATTACACGCAGGAGCGCAGCCCGACGCTCAGCGCCCGGTCTCGTTCCCGAAGAAGAAGAACGGCACGTCCCCGCCGCTGCTGATGTCGTCCGTGTTGTAGATGTACTGTGCGTCGAGCGCTCGGTCGATGCGGATCCTCGCCTCGGACAGGTGCGCCAGGGTGTACGGATCGAGCTTCGTCGTGCGCCGGTCCACCGCCTTGCCGATCTTGTCCGCGAGATCGCGCAGCTTGTGGGTCGCGAGGTTCGCGACCGGCTTTCCCGCGACGCCGAAGCTGTCGTTGGGGAGCGTCAGGTCGATGAGACGCTCGAGGTGCTCGCGCTGGAGGTTCCGCCGCAGGCTCGAGATCATCGGCTCCCGTGCGGTCATCTGCCGCCGCGGATTCCCGTCGAGCTCCGACCAGACCTCGTCCGTCACGCCCCAGAGCACCTCGGGCAGCGTGATCGCGTCCTCGCCGGCCGGCGTGCGGTACTCGTTGTCGTACACGCGGTTGAGCGTCGTCGGGTTCATCAGCATGGTGAGCGTCGCGGCCTGGAGACCGAGGATCCGCTCGTGAACGGGCCACGCCGGATCCTCGAAGATCGTCGAGAAGCCGCCCTCGTCCCACCACTTGTCGACGCTCATGCGGCTCAGCAGCTCGGGCGTGAGCCCGTAGGCCTCGTCGCGCAGCGCGCTCTCGATCACGAAGCGGAGGGCCCGACGCTGCTGCTCGACGCTCGCCGGCTTCACCGTTTCGCGGTCGCCGGGGTCGCCCTTCTTGTCGCGGTTGCTCTCGGCGCCACCGACGAAGTTCGCGGCGTTGCTGATCGCCCGGAACTGGCGGCTCAGCAGGAGTTCGTACGCCGAACGCGCCTTCGCCCAACTGTCGCCCTCCTTGACCATCCGGTCGAGGAGCTGGCCGCGCAGGTGCGTCACCAGCCGCATCAGCGACTCGCTGTAGTTGAGCGGATCCCTGCCCAGGTCGAACACGCGGGCCCGCGGATCCGAGCCCCAACTGTCCTCGTCCGTGCCGTAGATGAGCTCGGGCTCGGCGACCCGGGCGAGGATCGGCTTCAGGTCCGGCTCCATGGTGTAGCCGAACTCGATCGCCCAGTAGTCGTAGGGGCCGATCGTGCGCATGGCGTACTCGCCCTGCGTCGTGCCGTCCTTGACGTTGATGTTCACCGGCGTGTAGTCCATGACGGACCCGGTGATCGGCATGCCCTTGCGTGCCTCGGAGTTGATCTCCTCGAGCGTGTAGACCGTTGACGCCTTGAAGTTGTGACGCAGGCCGAGCGTGTGCCCGACCTCGTGCATGATGACGCCCTTCAGGAGCGGTCCGATGAACGACTCGGGGACACCGTCGAGCATCTGCTCGTCGCCGGCGCCCTTCGCGCTCGCGTCGTCCGCCTCGTCGCCGTCGTCCGCCTCGTCGTCGTCGTCAACGTCATCCTCGTCGTCGTCGTCGACGTCATCCTCGTCGTCGTCGTCCGCTTCGTCGTCGTCGTCGACGTCATCCTTGTCCTCGTCGTCGTCCGCGATGCCCATCGCCAGCTCGGTGAGGAGCGCCGGCTCCATGCGGAAGAGCGCGAGCTCGAGCCCCGCGCTGGCGGCAAACGTGCAATGTCCGTTCACCTGGCTCACGCGGCCGGCCAGCCCGTCGTACGGGTCGTCGCCGAGCAGCGTCGCGTCGGCCCCGGCCGCGGGATGACCGCCGAACGCCTGGTGCCGGTGCCAGTGCTCGGCGAGCTGGCGGATCTTCTGCGGGCGCTCGGGCGGCGCCGTGAGCCGCACACGCGGATCCCATTGGGGCCGCGTCGCAAGCCAGTTCAGCGTCTCGGGCCCGAAGTTGCGCATGGCCGTCTCGGGGATCGTGCGTCGCCACTGATCGACCCAGCTCGAGATGAAGCCCTCGTCCATGACGATGTCGGCGTCGATGATCTGTCCGGTGCGGGGATCGACCCGGCTGGGCCCGATCGCGAAGCCCATGTTCGAGTTCGTCCAGAGCAGGAAGTTGAACCGGGCGTCCTCGGGGTCCTTGTCCATGTGGGCGCCCGTGCGGACGTCCTGCTGGTAGACCTCGATCGCGCCGACGATGCCGACCTTCTCGAACGCCTTGTTCCACTCGAGCACGCCCTCGCGGACCCACCGGCGATAGCGGACGGGCGTCGTATGCTCGAGGTAGAAGATGATGGGCTCCTTCGGCGGACTCATCTTCAGCTTCGGATCGGCCTTCTCGAGCTTCCACCGGTTGATGTACCGAATCCACGGCATGTCGCGGTCCGGATGACCGATGTCCATGTGCGTGGTCGCGAAGTAGCCGATACGCTCGTCGGCGACACGCGGCTTGTAGCCCGTATCTTCAGGCAGCACGCTGAACGAGTAGTGCATGGTGCCGAAGCGTCCGCCCTGGAGCGGGAGCTCGAAGGCCAGCTCCACGTTGCGCGGAAAGGCCTTCGCCCTGGCGATCTTCGCGAGGCCCGTGTTCGCGCCCTGCGCCCGCCAGCCGAAGAACTGCGACGCATTGCCGAGCAGAAGGGCGTCCATGTCGATGACCGGCCCGCCGCCCGGCCCCATCGTCACGATCGGCACGTCGAGAATCACGCTGTCGGTGTAGACGCGGTCGCGACCCTTGCGCGACTCGGTGTCGCCAGAGGTGCGCACCTCGTAGTTCGGCTCGATCAGGGCGAGACGCTTGTCGAAGCGCTTCCAGTAGGCGTATCGGTCGCCCATCTGGACGCCGGCGGTCGGAATGCCGCCCGCGATGTTGTAGGCGATGAAGAGCTTCTGCGACTCGAACTCGCGAGGCAGCTCGGCGAGCATCTGCGCGTCCTTCGGGCGCGTCCAGATCGTGTACAGGCTCTTGGCGCCGTCGGCGGTCGAGACCACCTTCTCGTAGTCCTTCGCGACGTCGTCCCACTTGGGGAACTCCTGCTTCGGCGATTCGCCGCCCGCGGCCGCCCGGGCCGCCTCGATGCGCGCGGCCACCTCGGGCGGGATCGTGACCTGATCAGGACCTGCGCCGGAGACCGGCGTGTCCGACCGGCCCGAGGCGAGAAGGGTCATCGCGCCGGCGACGGCAAGGGTCAGGACGTACGTGGTTCTCTTCCGCATGACTTCGGGCTCCGTAGGAGGGCGTCTGACCGACCCTGGTCGAGCCGGCGTCGCGACGGCGCAGACACGGCTATTCTCGGTCGTTCACGGTGCGTACTTGCCCCGAGACGGCAAGGTCGCGTCCCTTGCGATCGTTGGTCCGGTAACTGACCGCCTCGGGTGCCAACCGGTCCGCCGGGACCGCGTTGCATTCTACGGTAAGGCGCCGCCAGCGCCGGCCGTCGGCCCGGCCCTGCGCCCGGGCCGCCGATGCCGGGGGCTATCCTGTACCTGCTCGAGAAAGGAGTTCCCAGTGCGTCCGAAGCCGCTTCTCGCCCTCGTCCTCGCCATCGCCGCCGCCGGACCCGCCCACGCAACGGGCCCGATGAACCTCATCCGCATCCCCTGGGTCGACCTCGCGGCGCAGAAGGACAAGGGGACGCTCGTGGACCGCGATCGCAAGGGGCTCGGCGCCCCGCACACGGTTCTGCTCGCCGACGGCCGCACCGTCGTGGCCGGCTATCCGCTCGAGGCGTACGGCCCCGGCATCGGGATCACGCGCAGCACCGACGGCGGACGCACATGGGGCTCGCGCTCGGTGCCGCAGGTCTTCACGGGTCGCCACGGCGCGCCGGTGCTGCACCGGATCGGTGATCGGCTCGTCCTCATGGTGTCGCAGCCGAGCATGATGCAGTCGTTCTCCGACGACGGCGGGCACACCTGGTCGGTGCTCCAGCCCCTCTTCGTGGAGGGAATGCGCGGAGTGCCCGGCTATGCGAGCTCCGTCGGGCCGATGTCGATCGTGGAGATCTCCGGCGGCCGGCTTCTCGCCTTCTACCACGACCGGATCCCCGGCGACGATCGCCGCGCGCTCGGCCTCGTCCGGATCGTGTCGGCTGACGGCGGTCTGACGTGGAGCGCCCCCGCCCGGGTCGGCGAGCACCCGGACTATCCCGGCGCTTATCCGATCGAGCCGTGCGTCATCCGGTCTCCGGACGGGAAGTCGCTCCTGTGCGTCGTGCGCGAGAACAGCCGCCGCTACAACGCGCTCTTCATGGTGAGCGAGGACGAGGGCGCCACCTGGTCGAACCTCCGCGCGCTGCCCCAAAGCCTCACCGGGCATCGTCACGCGATGCGCTACG
>CAZXBB010000014.1:0-13593 GCA_964638815.1 uncultured Isosphaeraceae bacterium | reverse complement strand
CGCTGTCTTGAGCGCTCCTTGAGCGCTCCGTAGCGCCCTTTGGGCGCACACTCGCTCCTGTGGGCTGCGCGGCGGATTCGATCCGCCGCTGCGCATGGGCGCTGTCTTGAGCGCTCCTTGAGCGCTCCGTAGCGCCCTTTGGGCGCACACGCGCTCCTGTGGGCTGCGCGGCGGATTCGATCCGCCGCTGAAGTCTTGAGCGCTCCGTAGCGCCCTTTGGGCGCACACTCGCTCCTGTGGGCGGCGCGGCGGATTCGATCCGCCGCTGCGCATGGGCGCTGAAGTCTTGAGCGCTGCGTAGCGCGCTTCGGGCGCGCACTCGCTCCTGACGGCTCCGCGGGGACCTATGGGCAAGGACCCCAGGCGCCGAGCACGATCAGGAGGTCGGCGAACGTCACGGCGCCGTCGCCGTTGATATCCTCGGGGCACGCGGGGCAGGGGCCCCAGGCCTTGAGGATCGCGAGGAGATCGGCGAACGCGACGGTGCCGCCGCCGTCGACGTCGCCCGGGCATGCCGCCGGATGCGACCACGCGCTGGCCGGGATCGGCTGCTTGCCTACGCCCGGTCCCTCGAAGGAAACGATCAGGCCGTTCGTCGAGAACTTGTTGAAGTACTCGACGCGCACCGGATGTGCCCCGGCGTGCAGGTGGATGAAGTCGCCGCGCTCCTGCATCTGGTGCGAGCCGTCGTTGTCGACCACGACGTCGTCGCCGATGTACAGGATTGATCCGTCGGTCGAATCGAGATAGAAGCGGTAAAGGCCCCCGGTCGGCACCGTGACGAAGCCCTCGAAGACGGCGCCGACGAGCTGAGCACGCCCGCTCGTCGCGAACGGACCGCTCTGCTCGGCAAAATCGAGATCGGCGGTGACATCCGTTCCGTACGGTACGAGCATGTCGAAGTCCGGCATCTCGAGAACCGAGCCCGGGAGTACGTAGTATGCAACCGTCGCCCCTGGACCGACCGGCCCCGTGGCCACCGGATCGCGCAGCGCCGCGACGTCGACGTTGACCACGGCCGTAGGGCCGCCGACGAGCGAATAGGTGAAGGTGTCGCGCCCATCGTATCCGGAGGCCGGCGTGTAGCGCAATCGATCGCGTGGTTCACCCCCGCCCGCGGGTACGAGTTCGACCGTCCCGCCCGAGTTCGAGACCGCGTCGAACCCCTGGAGCGCGACGACCGCACCGTCGCAACTCTCCCGTTCGTCGTTGAGAAGAACGTCGACCGTGATCGGGTTGAGCTCCCACGTGGCGGCGAAGTCGTGGGCCGCGACGGGGCCCGCCGCCGCGATGTCGCACGGCACGCCGTCGAGATAGCCCAGCACGAGATCGATGACGCGCGGATGGAAGTGCAGGTTGATGTTCGCCATGCCGCCCGCGCATCCGTGGCAGTAGCTCATGATCGTGCCCTGGTCCGCGTCCGTGCAGTCGCCGAGACCGCACCCGTCGATGGGCGGTTCGTAGCCGTCGTGGGTATGCAGCGTGCCGAAGTTGTGCCCGGTCTCGTGGGCCACGACATACGGATCCCAGTTCTGGGGATGGTTGTCGGTGAGCGGGTAGGGGAATGTCCCGCCGAGATTCCCGGAGACCGCGTAGCCCCACTGCGTGCTGCAGATCACGCCGACCCACGCCACGCCGCCCCCGAGGTTGGCGCCGCTGTAGAGGTGGACGAGATCGCGCTCCACGTCCGTCTCCTGTGTCGTCCACCAGCTTCGCACTTGCCCGAGCGTGTCGCCCGAAGTCTCGGCGTCGTAGGGATCGACGTCGGCTTCCCAGACGCGGACGAACGTGACGTTGAGCGCCGTATTGAAGTCCCGCCGGTAGATCTCGCTCGTCGCGGCGGCCAGCGTGAGGGCGTAGCCGGCGGAGGCGACGGTGTCGCCGGCGAACAGCGCTCCCGTGAACGGCCAGTCGGTCTCGACGGCGATCTCGACCTCGCGGCACGGTGGCGGGCCGTCGGACGGCCGGCCCCGCTCGATGCTGCGGACGATCACATGCTCGTCCCGCACCTGGCAGAAATCGAGGCCCGCCGGGAGGGAGGCGGCATCCGTCACGAAGACGCCCCGGTCGTCGGCCCCCGGTGCGTACGGACCGGAGGACAGGAAATGCATATCGCCCGCGCGACGAACGAACCCGTGAACGCCCGCGCGCGACACGCCGACGAACACCAGTGATTCGTCGTCGCGGTTGACCGTGCCGCGCAGCAGCACGACGTCGGGTCGCAACACGCCCGCGTCGGGGTCCCGTCCCCCCACAACGAACCGGGCGTCGTCGCGCGTGACGGAGAACCGCTCGAGTCGCAGCGTCACGGGCGCGCTGAGTCCGAGTTCGACATCCTCGACGACGATGGGCGCGCCGACCGCGAGGCCGGCCAGCCGATCGCGCTCGAACGCCCGGCCGAGCTGGGCGGGCGCCTTGCTGCCGGCGAGAGCGGGCCCGGTCGGGACCGCCGCAGCGAGCGCGGCGACAAGAATGGCGAACGATCGGATGGGCAGGTCGCGCAGCATCGGGTTCTCCTGGTCAACTCCGGCCAGTGTAGCCGCAGACGGTTCGGGTTCGCTCAGACCTTCCGCATCGAGAGCAGTTTCTGCGGTGTCTCGCCCTGTCCGGTGCGGCAACTGAGGCGGGCCGCCTCACATTGGGCGAGGACGGCGGGGACGTTGACCGGTGGCGTTCCCGCATCGAGATCGTCGAGGCGGCGGACGATCTCCAGTCCCGTCAGCGCGCCCGGCGTGAGCCGCTCGTCGGTCCCGCCGGTCTCCCACGGCTCGCCGGGCGGGCCCGAAAGCGCGTACCCGCCGTCCGTGATCGTCAGCACGCGCTCCTCGCCGACGATCGTCGCGCGGCGGAACCAGGCGCCGGCGCAGTCGCTCGCCGTGATCGACGCGCAGACGTTGTCGCCGTAACGCAGATTAGCCGTCAGGTGTCCGTGCAGCGCGGCGAGCGCTTCCGGCGCCGATGACAGCGGCCCCGCGAGGGCCGCGTCGATGCCGAGCGCCGTCCCGCACAGCGTCTCGAGCAGGTCCATCGCGTCGAACAGCCGTGCGAAGAGCGTGCCCTCCCCGGGCCCGCCGCCGACGCACACGTTCACGGCGCACCGGGGGCCGAAGTCCTCTATCACGTCGAGGGCGGCGCGGTAGCCGGCCGAGCGCCGGAAGAGGGGAACGAACGGAGCCGTGCGCGCCTCGTCGGGGTCGGTCAGCACCTCGGTGAAGACCATCGGTCGCGGCTCGGTGCTCACGGCCACGATCTCGGCTTCGCGCAGGCGCCGTCGCGCGTCCGCCTCGAGCGGGTCATTCGTCGCGAGCCAGATGACGTCGACGTCGTCGCGCTGCGCGGCCTGGCGCAGGTCGGCGACCTTTGGAACGCCGAGCAGCGCCGCGAGCGCCGAGGCGCCGGCGGACGTGGACGACCCGACGGCGACGAGATTGGCCCCGGCGGTCCGCACCGCTTCCTCGACGAGCGCGTCCTGCGCCGGCTCGGCCCAGACGATGAGACGCGGGCGAGCGGTCATGCCCGGAGTCTACCAAGTCGATAGAATGTCCCGCGGACAGACGGCCGCCGCCGGTCCTCACGGATCGTCGGAGGAAAGTCCGAACACCAGAGGACACGGTGGTGGGTAACGCCCACCGGCCCCGGTCGCGGGTCAGGGAAAGTGCCACAGAAAAGAAACCGCCTGCCGTGAGCGATCACGGTCGGTAAGGGTGAAAAGGTGCGGTAAGAGCGCACCGCCCGCCTGGTGACAGGCGGGGCACGGCAAACCCCACCGGGTGCAAGCGCAAGCAGCCCATGGCTCGCAAGAGTCCCCGTGGTCCGCGGGCCGAGAGGGTTGGGCGGGTAGCGTGCTCGAGGCCGTCGGCAACGGCGGTCCCAGATGAATGGCCGTTGCCCCCGCTCAGGCGGGGGAACAGAATTCGGCTTATGTCCGCTGCGACCGAACAGCGAGGCCGCGAGGCCTCGCTGTTCTTTCCCGGGCGTTGCTTTCTGTCTCGAGCGCTCTCCAGCGATCCGGCGTCGCTCGTCGTGAGGCCGCCACACGGATCGTTCGAATCGGCGTCCTCATTCGCTGATTCTTTCTGAAGGACCGTGAGCTTCCCGGTAGCATGGGGTCGCATACGGATCGCCGCTCGCGGATGAGCGGCAGGACGTTCGCCAAACGAGGGACAATCTTTTGAAGTGCGATCTGGCAAAACTCGATGCCGCTGAGCGCCGACGACGTGAACTGCTCGACGAGTGGCTCCAGGTGGGAACGTCGGAGATTGTCGAGTGTCGGGACGGGTTCGCGTTCTGGCTCGACCCCGCCTGCCACATCGCGAAGCACGTGGATGACTTCGTCGCGATCGAGCGACGGGTCTGCCCCTTTCTTCATTTTCTCGTGCGGGATGATCCGGCGCATGATGGTCCGGTCCTCGAGATCTCAGGGCCCGAAGGGACGAAGCAGTTCCTCGGCACGCGCTTCGGCATTCGCGGTGAGGCGGTCTAGATCTAGACTGACAAGGCGTTCGACGTACATGAGCCGAAGGACGACGGAGACCGGACAGAGCCGCGCGCTGACAGAGCTGGCGTCGTACTACCGACGCAACGGCTACGTGCGCAGGCAGGACGCGAATCGCTTTGCGAAGGAGGGGTCGCGGCAGTACAGGAAGGGCGACGAGGTTCGCCTGGTCGCCTGCACCATGGAGGAACTTCGGCTCGTGC
Organism: uncultured Isosphaeraceae bacterium; assembly: GCA_964638815.1. Lineage (GTDB taxonomy): Bacteria > Planctomycetota > Phycisphaerae > Phycisphaerales > SM1A02 > CAZXBB01. Next base: position 8,895 of record CAZXBB010000014.1, on the reverse strand, counting down.
GGCGGCTCCTTCGGCAGGCGGGGTTCAAGCCCGGCCGTCCGTTTCGGAAAGGGCGGCAGTACCGGCAGCCGGTGTACGGGCGGCTGGCCGTTGCGCGGTTCCTGGAAGCTGTCGAAAGCGAAGGTGACGCGTAGCCCGCGTGGTCCAGAATTGAACGCTCGCCTGAGAGTTGGAGGCGACTGATGCGGACTATTCTCATCGTTGGAATGGCTGTCGTCACTGGTCTCGTGACCCGCGCCACCGGCCCGCGATCGTGCTGCCCAAGCGGATGCACCGGACCGGCCCTCGGCCGCCCGCTGATCGGCAAGGCGTCAGGCCACAAGCCCATGCTGCTACTCGTACTCGCGATGAACCTGCTCGCGCTTGGCACGGCTCCAGATGATCCACCAGATGACCCACCAGGTGACCGAAGTGTCCTCTGGGACAACGGAGACACGGACGGCACCGGTGGGTACTCCAACGGCGTGCCTCCGGTCTACGAACCGGGGCGGTCACTCCTTGATGATTTCGTGGTCCCTGATGAGGAGGTTTGGCGGCTCACCGAGTTCCGCCACGTTCACATATGGGATTCGGTCCCGCCCGGATCGGGTACGGGAATGGTGCTTCTGTTTCGCGCTGACTCGGACGGCGCACCAGGCGAGGTCCTGGTCGAAGCGGTTGTCACGGACTATCTCGAAGAGGCTCCTGGTCGCACCTGGTTCGATCGACCCGAAGTCGTGTCATGGACAACGTTCAAGCCGGTGCCACTTGGGCCGGGCCGCTACTGGTTTGAGGCTGCCGCCGTCGGTCCCGACAAGAGCTTCTGGATGATCAGGAGGGAGATCCGCGAGAACGAATGCTGGGTCAATTACCAGGACTTGAATGGCCTGGAATCGGGTTTCGATCACTTTGGCCTGGCAGTCGATCTCGCATGGTCTCTCGGCGGAACCATCCAGGTAGCTTGTCCAGCGGATATCGACCGGAGCGGCGCCGTCGGAGTCGGAGACATCCTCGCGGTTCTCTCGGCGTGGGGCCCATGCCCGCACCAGACAGAGTGCCCGGAGGATCTGGACGCGGACGGTAAGGTTGCGTTCAGCGATCTCCTTGTTGTCCTCGCGGCCTGGGGGCCTTGTTCGTAGGTTCGGCTCCGCCGGCGCGAGGCGGGCGGATCTCGTTGATCGCTCCGTTCGGACCGTCCGGACGACCCGCGGCTACTGGCCGCCCGCCTTCAGCGTCACCGGCAGGGCGACCTCCTTCCCCTCGCGCAGCACGGTGATCGTGACGACGTCGCCCGGCTTGTGGTCGCGGAGCATCTCGACGAGGGCCCGCATGTCCGTCAGCTCCGTGTCGTCCCAGCGCAGCATGACGTCGCCGGCCTTCAGTCCGCCGTCGTCGGCGCTCGTTCCGGGCGAGACGCCATCTACGAGGATGCCGGCGTCCAGGTCCTCGCCCATGCCCGGACGGATGCCGAGACGCACGGGCGCGTAGCCGCGATCGGCCGTCGGCGTCTCGCTGCGTCCCGGCGACGCGAAGTCGAGCTGCTGCGGACGCGTGACGAGATCGACGGCGATGTCCCGGATGAAATCCAGGATCTTCTTCGCGCCGACGGGGTTGACCGTGTACGCCTTGTCCTGCGGCGTCGTGTACTCGGCATGCATGCCCGTGAAGAAGTGCATCGCCGGCACCTCGAGACGCGTGAAGTTCACGTCATCGGAACGCCCGCTGCCGTTCGGCGTCATGGCGACCGTCAGGCCGCTGCGCTCGATGTGCGGGCGCAGGAGGTCCTCGAGACCCTCGGCGGTCTGCGTCCCGAGCACCGAGAGGTGGTCGGAGCGCAGGCGGCCGATCATGTCCATGTTGATGAGGGCCGTGATCTTGTCGGGATCGACGGTGGGGTTGCTCGTGTAGTGCCGCGAGCCGTGCAGGCCGCGCTCCTCCGCGTCGAACGCGATGAACATCACCGAGCGCAGGTCCTCGTCCTCGCCGCGGCGCGCGTACTCCTCGGCGAGGATCTTCGCGAGCACGAGCACGCCGGCGGTGCCGGACGCGTTGTCGTCGGCGCCCGGGAAGAGCGGGCCGGCGTCCGGCGTGGTGCCGAAGACGTTGCCCATGCCGTAGCCGTTGTGGTCGTAGTGGCCGCCGATGAAGAGCCACTGGTCCGCGAGCGCCCCGCGTCCGCGCAGCACCGCCCCGACGTTGTCGGCCGGGACCGAAGCGCCCTCGCGGGAGCGCTCGACGTCGGCGCCGAACGATACCTGGACGGAGTCCGGAAGGTTCACGCAGGTCAGCGCGCCGTCGTCGGCGGCGCGGCGCCACGCCATCAGGTCGCCGCGGTCCGGATCGCCCGCGGCGAGGATCCGCCCGGCGACCTCCGGCGTCACCTGGATCACCGGGAGCTGAAGCGAACGGCCGAACCGCGCGCTCTGCGCGAGCGGCTCGAGCCCGGTGCGTCCGTCCCGGCAGCCGGGCGGGTTCACGAGGATGATGCCCGCCGCGCCGCGGTCCTTCACGGCCGCCATCTTCGGGGCGATGCCCGAATGCGGCGTGAAGCGCTCGCCCGTCCACTTGCTGACGCCGTCGGCGCTCATGGGCTCGTACCGGAGCATGAGCGCGATCCGGCCGGCCAGGTCCGTGTCGTCGTCGAAGCTCGAGTATCCGTCCGGCCCCTCGTCGATGCCGTAGCCGACGAACGTGACCGGCCCCGTCACGTCGCCCGTGCCGGCGTTGCCCAGCACGGCGTAGTCCTCGCCCTCGGCCAGCGCGGCGCCGTTGATCGCCGCGTGCGCGTCCTCCACCGTGACCGTCGTGCGATCCCGCGTTCGGAAGTCGAACGGCTGCCGGTAGCTCACCCACATGGCCTCGTTCCCGCCTCCCTGCTCATCGGTCCGGACGGGGAAGGCGGGCTCGAGACCGTACTGCCGGAAGTAGAACTCCATGTACTCCCGCGCGCGGTCCGTGCCCGCGCTGCCGTTGACGCGCCCCTCGAAGTAGGGATTGGCGAGCGTCTGGACGTGCTGGTACCAGAGCGTCGCATCCTCGCCGAGCTCCTCGAAGACGTTCCGCAGGCTGAGCGTCCGGACGTTGACCGCCACCGATTGCTCCGGCGGGCTGAACGTCGTCAGGTTCGACGGGCCTGCGATCGCGTGACCGCGTGCCGGCGCGGCATCGGCCGTCACGGCGGCGCCGGTGGTCTGGCTCGCGGTGACGGGAGCGGGCGTCGTCTCCGTCGAAGCGCAGCCGATCGGCGCGAGGAGCGAGAGGAGCGCCATCGTGACGCCGAGCCAGTGCCGGCGGAACGGGGTCCGGGATGCGTCGTTCATCGTGAGGTTCCTGGCCGGCGGGCGCCGGTGCATAAGGTTTCCGTGCCGCGGATCCGGGCGTCGGCGGCCGATTCGGTGACATACCGTAGCGACCTACCGTAGCGACCCCAACGCGTTGCTCGCGGCCGCTGCGCTGAATATAGTCCATCCCGCTTCCCTCCCGAGGGGTGCGAACGCCCAGCGGCTGCGGGACCACACCCCCTGACCGGTTCTGCAAATACCGATGACCAAGCTCCATACGACGCCTCCCGGTCCCGGCCCCGGCCCCGGCCCCGGCCCCGAGCGGACCGCGGCCTTTGCTTCCGTCGCCTCCGGCCCCGGTCGAGGTCCCGGCCCGATGACTCATTCCCTCGATCCATCCGACACCTTCGTCGCACGTCACCTCGGTCCGGACGAGGCCGAGATCGCGCAGATGCTCGATGCGATCGGGTACGACTCGCTCGACGCCCTCACCGACGCCGCGGTTCCCGCGTCGCTGCGCGCCCGCCGCGGGTTGATCCTCCATGCGCCGGACGGCGGCGTGATCGATCGTCCGCTCGGGGAGCGCGAGCTGCTCGCGACGCTCCGCGGCATGGCGCGGAAGAACGAGGTCTTCCGCTCGTGCATCGGCATGGGCTACACCGACACGATCACGCCCGCGGTGATCCGGCGCAACATCCTCGAGAACCCGGGGTGGTACACGCAGTACACGGCGTACCAGGCCGAGATTTCGCAGGGGCGGCTCGAGGCGCTCCTCAACTTCCAGACGATGGTGGCGGATCTCACCGGGCTGCCGCTCGCGAACGCGTCGCTCCTCGACGAGGCGACCGGCGCGGCGGAGGCGATGGCGATGTGCCGGAACATCGCCTCGGCCGGCAGGCGGGGCTTCTTCGTGTCGGAGGGCTGCCATCCGCAGACGATCGCCGTGGTGGAGTCACGCGCGCGGTCGCTCGGCGTCGAGCTGCACGTCGGCGACGAGCGAGCGATCGATTTCGAGGGGCTCGGCCTCTTCGGCGTGCTCCTGCAGTACCCGACGACGGACGGGGCGATCCTCGACGACCGGGGCGTCATCGACGCGGCGCACGCCGCGGGTGCGCTCGTCGTCATGGCCGCGGACCTGCTCGCGCTCACGCTCATCACGCCGCCGGGTGAACTGGGCGCCGACATCGCCGTCGGCTCGACGCAGCGGTTCGGCGTCCCGATGGGCTTCGGCGGTCCGCACGCGGGATACATGTCCACGCGCGAGGAGCACGTTCGCAGGATGCCGGGTCGCCTCGTCGGCGTTTCGCGCGACGCGACCGGTCGGCCCGCGCTGCGGCTGGCCATCCAGACCCGCGAGCAGCACATCAAGCGCGACCGCGCCACGAGCAACATCTGCACCGCGCAGGTGCTCCTCGCCATCATGGCCGGCATGTACGCGGTCTACCACGGTCCGGAGGGGCTGCGGCGGATTGCCCGACGCGTCCGCGCGTTGACGCTCGCGCTCGCCCACGGGCTGGAGGACCTCGGGCACGCGCTCGAGACGCGGACCGGCGCCGGCGCGCCGTTCTTCGACACGCTGCGGATCCGCCCCGGCCACGGCACCGCGGACGGCATCGTTGAGCTCGCGGCCGCCCGCAGGATCAACCTCCGCCGCTACGACGACGGGACCGTCGGCGTCACGCTCGACGAGACCACGACGCGGGCCGACGTCGCCGCGCTGCTGGAGGCATTCGACGGCGGGAAGGAGACGACGCGTGACGTGGACGCGCTGGCGGCCGCCGGCGACGCCCGGTTCGCGGCGCCCCCGGCGCGCACCAGCGACTTCCTGACGCACGAGGTCTTCAACACGCACCATTCAGAGACGGAGATGCTGCGGTACCTCACGCGGCTCCAGGGCCGCGATCTCTCGCTGGCGGAGTCGATGATCCCGCTGGGCTCGTGCACGATGAAGCTCAACGCCACCAGCGAGATGCTGCCCGTCACGTGGCCGGAGTTCGCGGATCTCCACCCGTTCGCGCCCGAGGAGCAGACCCGCGGCTACCGCGAGCTCTTCACGCAGCTCGAAGACTGGCTCGCCGAGATCACCGGGTTCGCCGCCGTGTCGCTTCAGCCGAACGCCGGCTCGCAGGGAGAGTACGCGGGGCTGGTGGTGATTCGGGCGTTCCACGAGTCGCGCGGCGACGCGAATCGCACGGTCTGCATCGTGCCCGCGTCCGCCCACGGCACGAACCCCGCGAGCGCCGTCGCCGCGGGCTTTTCGGTCGTGCCGGTCCGGTGCGACGAGCACGGCAACATCGACCTCGCCGACCTGCGGCAGCAGGCGGCGACGCACGCGGACACGCTCGGCGCGCTGATGGTGACCTACCCGTCAACGCACGGCGTCTTCGAGGAGACGATCAAGGAGGTCTGTACCGTCATCCACGAGTTCGGCGGGCAGGTCTACCTCGACGGCGCGAACCTCAACGCGATGGTCGGCGTGTGCCGTCCGGCGGACTTCGGGGCCGACGTCTGCCACGTCAACCTTCACAAGACGTTCTGCATCCCGCACGGCGGCGGGGGGCCCGGCATGGGGCCGATCGGCGTCGCGCCTCAACTGGTTCCGTTCCTCCCCTCGCACCCGGTGGTCACGCCGGACAGCGCTGGCGCGCAGGCGATCGGCGCCGTCGCGGCCGCGCCCTACGGGAGCCCGTCGATCCTCCCCATCTCGTGGGTGTACATCGCCCTCATGGGGCCGGCGGGTCTGCGCCGCGCCACGCAGGTGGCGATCCTGAACGCCAACTACATGGCCCACCGCCTCCGGTCGCACTACGACGTCCTGTTCACGGGCCCGAACGGGCTGTCGGCGCACGAGTTCATCATCGACTGCCGGCTCTTTGACAAGGCCGCCGGCGTCCGGATCGACGACATCGCGAAGCGTCTGATGGACTACGGCTTTCACGCCCCGACGATGGCGTGGCCGGTGCCGGGCACGCTCATGATCGAGCCGACCGAGAGCGAGTCGAAGGCGGAGCTGGACCGGTTCTGCGACGCGCTCATCGCCATCCGCGAGGAGATCCGGGCGATCGAGCGGGGCGAGGCGGACCGGGCGGACAACGTCCTCAAGAACGCGCCGCACACGATCGAGATGGTGACCGCCGACGCCTGGGCGCACCCCTATCCGCGCGAGCAGGCCGCCTACCCGCTGCCGTGGCTGCGCGACCACAAGTTCTGGCCGCCGGTCGCGCGGATCGACAATCCGTACGGGGATCGGAACCTGGTCTGCTCCTGCCAGTAGCGTCCCGCACGAATACCCCGTTGCGCGGTAGGCTCCCGACATGCCCCGACCCGTGCACATTGCTCTCATCGGCTCGAAGTTCATGGGCCGCGCGCACTCCAACGCCTGGATGAGCGTGAACCGGTTCTTCGACCTCCCGTGCGAGGCGGTGATGGACACCGTCGCGGCGCGGGACGCGGACGTGACCTCGGCGTTCGCCGCGAGATGGGGGTGGTTCAACGCGACGACCCGGTGGCGCGACGTCGTGAAGGACGACGCCATCGACCTCGTGGACATCGCGTCGCCCAACGACGTCCACCGCGACCAGGCGGTGGCGGCGCTCGAGGCGGGCAAGCACGTCGCCTGCGAGAAGCCGCTCGCGGGGACGCTCGACGACGCCCGCGCGATGCGCGACGCCGCCCGCCGCGCGAAGAGACGCGGCGTGCACACGTTCGTCTGGTTCAACTACCGCCGCTGCCCGGCGGTCGCGCTCGCCCACCGGCTGGTCGCCGGCGGGCGGCTCGGCACGATCCGGCACGTCCGCGCGCACTACCTCCAGGACTGGGGCGGCCCCGACACGCCGCTCTCGTGGCGATTCGTGGGGAGCAAGGCGGGATCGGGCGCGCACGGCGACCTCAACGCCCACATCGTGGACATGGCCCGGTTCATCACGGGCGACGAGATCGCCGAGGTGTCGGGCGCGATCGAGGAGACGTTCATCCGCGAGCGCGAGATCGTCGGGTCGGACGGCGGCGGCATCGGACGCGGACGGAAGAAGACGCGGCGCAAGCGGCGCGGCCGTTCGACGGTTGACGACTGCGTGCTGTTCCTCGCCCGGTTCAGGAAGGGCGCCGTGGCGTCCTTCGAGGCCACGCGTCTCGCTACCGGCAACCAGAATCGCAACGCCATCGAGATCAACGGCGATCGCGGATCGGTCAGGTTCGACTTCGAGCGGATGAACGAGCTGGAGTGGTGGGACGACTCCATCGAGCCGGCGCTGCGCGGGTGGAGCCGGATCATGTGCACGACGGCGGGTGCGCATCCCTACGCCGACGCGTACTGGCCCGCCGCCCACCTCATCGGGTACGAGCACGGGTTCGTGAGCCAGGCGGCGGACATCCTCGCCGTGCTCGGCCGCCGCAAGCCCGTCGTACCGCTGCCCGACTTCGAGGACGCCTACCGGACGCAGCAGGTTCTGCACGCCGCGATCGTGTCCGCGCGGGAGCGGCGGGCGGTCCGGATGACGGAGATCGGATAGTCCTGGAAGGAACCGGCGTACGGAGGAACCGGGGGGGACCGACGAACTGAGGGCACCCAATCATGAACGACGGACGCGGATCGAGCGTGCTCAACGGACCGGCGATCATGCTGCTGAGCGCCGTGATCTTCGCATACTTCGGATTCCTCTCGCAGTGGACGACCCATAACGCCGGCGGCCAGCTCGTACCGGCCTGGTTCGCGCTGAAGTGGACGATCAAGGGGTCCGCGGTGGCGTTCGCCGTCTCCGCCCTCGTCACGTTCGTACACCGGTGGGGCGGAAACCTTCTTTACGGCGTCGTGGGGGTGGTGAGCGCGGTGCTCCTCGTCACGGTGATCGTGCTGGATTACGTGGACAAGCAGCACGCGGCGGCGATCTCACCGGTGTTCCTGGCGCTCTTTGCGGCCTGGAACGGTTACGGCGCCTGGACGGGTCTGGTCGGCGTGATCGCGGCGCGGCGGGGGGCGTAGTTTTCGACCTGTGAGGTTTCGCTCAGGCAGGCAGGACCGCCGGTCGATATGACGCGGGGATGGCGCCGCCCGCGCGACCCGCCGCGAAGAGGGGAACGGACATGAATCCTATCGATCACATCATCGACGTCGCCCGCGGGGCGGTCGACGCGGAGCCGGTCGACGTCGAGCACCGCAACAACCGCCGATGCGATTTCGACGCCGACATCGCGTTCGTCCAGTGGACGCCGACGGGCGGTAAGAGCATCTCGACGGTCGTTCGCGGCAAGAACATCTCCTCGACCGGCATATGCGTGATCTCCCGCTTCATGCTGCACGTCGGCCACGAGGGCGCCGTGCTGCTGTCGCGGTCGGACGGCACGGAGGTGATCCTCGGTGTCCGCGTGGTGCACTGCAGCTACGTCGGCGACATGAAGCACGAGTCGGGGCTGACGTTCATCGAGGTGCCCCTGCAGTTCTCGATGGATGACTTCCGCGACGAGCAGGGCAACATGCCGCGGGTCAAGGCGGCGTGAGCCTGCCCTTGTGGTGCGGGCGGCCACGCCTTCACTCGCACCCGCCGGGGCGCCCGGTGCAGGCGGGGACGCCCCCACCACAACACCGCGTGACCGTGCCGGGTATGGCGCCAGGGACGACACGGGACGGGGTGGACCA
>CAZXBB010000013.1:0-8841 GCA_964638815.1 uncultured Isosphaeraceae bacterium | reverse complement strand
CTTGCCGAGCCAAGGACCGGGGCACACGTTGTCGTGAGACGGTCGGCCTCCGTGACTCCGTCGGCTACCGGGACACCCTCGGCCTCCGTGACACGGCCGGCCCCCGTGACACGGCCGGCCCCCGTGACACGGCCGGCCTCCGTGACACGGCCGGCCTCCGGTGTGCCCCGGTCCTGTGCTCTGACAGGGCCGGGTGGGGCACGAATGCAACGACTGGCACGGAACGACGCACGGAACCCACCCGGCCCTTGCCGAGCCAGGGACCGGGCCACGTTGTCATGACACCGCCGGCGGGCCACACACGCTCATCTACGACTCGCGCGACAGCGGCATCACGATCCAGAGGACGATGTACACGATCAACCCGGGAAACGCCGCCGACAGCACCGACGCGAGCACATAGAGGATGCGCACCCACGTCGGGCTCCAGCCAAGCGTGTGCGCCAGGCCACCACAAACGCCGCCGATGAGTCGGTGATTACGCGAGCGGTGCAGTGGCATCGGATCAAGCCTCCTGGTGTATCGATCCGGCGCGCGAGCCTCTCCTCCCTTCCAGGGAGGCGAAGTTCGTGACGAACGACCGCACGTCCGGGCGCAGCGGCGGATCAATCCGGCCCGGAGCACCCGAGACTACTCATTCAGACCCAGATGCCGCAGGAACGCCTTCATGTCCGGCTCGCGCCCGAGGTACCCGCGCACGAGGTCGAGTCCGTCCTCGGATCCGCCCTTCGCGAGGATGTTCTTGCGGTAGTACATCCCGGCATCCGGGTCGAGCATGCCCAGCTCCTTGAATCGCTGGAACATGTCGCACGCGTAGACGAGCGACCACTGGTAGCCGTAGTAGCCCGCCTGGTACCCGGTGAGGTGACCGAACGCGGCATGGAAGAAGGTCTCGGGCACCGCGGCGTAGAGCTCGACGCCCTCGCCCCGCCCGCCCCAGAGGTCGTGCGCGAGCGCGGTCGTATCCACCTTGCCGTCGGGCCGGACGTGGCACGTCATGTCGAAGAGACCGTAGAAGAACTGCCGCTCGGCGAGCATGCCGGAGCCGAGGTAACGCGCGGCGACCATGCCATCGAGCAGGTCGCTCGAGAACGGCGCGCCGGTCCTGTGGTGGCGGGCGAACGAGCGCAGGACGTCGCCGTCCCAGACCCAGTTCTCGAACATCTGCGACGGCGCTTCCACGAAGTCCCGCTCGACGCTCGTGCCGGAGAACTGCCAGAAGCGACCCTCGCTGAGGATCGTGTGCAGACAGTGGCCGAACTCGTGGAAGAACGTCTCGAGCTCCTCGTGCGTGAGGAGCGACGGCTTGTCCGCCGTCGGCTTGCTGAAGTTGCACACGAGCGCGGCGAGCGGCTTCGTGACCTCGCCGTTGATCCACACCTTGTGCTGGGCGAGCCCCCACTGCGCTGCGTGACCGTACTTGTTCTCGCGCGGATGGAGATCGAGGTAGAAGTCTCCCAGGTGCCCGCCGGTGGCGGCGTCGGTGACCTCGTAGAGCTTCACGTCCTCGTGCCAGAACTTGCGCCCCTCGGCCCGCGCTCGCTCCGTGATGTCGGTGTACTTCAGCCCGTAGAGCGACTGCGTGATGCCGAACAGCCCGTCGATGCAGGCGTCGAGCGGCAGGTGCTCCCGGACGAGCTCCGAGTCAACGGCGTACTTCTCCTTCTTGAGGAGCTTCTCGTAGAAGGAGAAATCCCACGGCTCGAGCTCCGCCGCGTAATCGCCGGTGTGGCGTCGCTTCGCCTCGACGAACTCCTGGTAGTCAAGACGCGCCTTGCGGCGGACGAGCGGACGGAGCTCGTCGTAGAACTTCAGCACCGTGTCCGCGTTCTTCGCCATGCGGACCTCGGTCTCGTAGTCCGCCGGGTGCGCGTATCCCAGCAGCCGGGCGTGCTCGGCCCGGAGCTCGAGGATGCGCTCGAGCACGCGGACGTTCTGCCTGCCCCCGCGTCGCTTGTAGGCGAGCCACGTCTTCTCCCGCGTGGCCTCGTTGTCGCAGTAGTCCTGGATCGGGATGAACTCGGGGTACGACATGCCGAGGAGGTACATGTCGCCGGTGCGCGTGAGCCCGGCGAAGTAGTCCTCCGACATGCCGGACAGCTCCTCGCGGGTGAGCGGGACACGGGTCTCGTCTTCGCGGATGTTCTTCTCGAACTCGATGCTGAGTCGCGTCAGCTCCTTCTGGACCTCCTTCAGCGTTTCGCGCGTCTTGCTCGAAAGCGTCATGCCGGCGCGGCGGTAGTCGCGCATCGTGTGGTCGAGAAGCCGCCGCTCCTCGCCCCGGAGTTCCGGGTTCGTATCCGCGATCGCCTTGATCACCTCGTAGAGATCCTCGCGCTTGCCGAGATCGATCAGCCAGTTTGTGTAGTGCTCCTCCGCCTGCTGGCCGCGATCCCGCTCCTCGGCGTCGGTCGAGACGTACGCCATGAACATCGTCATGTTCGAGCCGAGCTCGAGCTCGGCCAGCACGTCGTCCATCGCCGCGATCGTGTTGCGGAACGTGCGGCGCTCGTTCGGTATCGAGACGATGTCGTCGATGCGGCGGTTCGCCATGCGCAGGGCCGCCTCGATCGGAGACTGCTCCGGAATCGCCGGCTTGAGCCCGATGTCGTCCTTCGGTGCCGTGCCCGCCGCGGCGATGAGCGTGAACGGACCGGCGACCAGGCTGATCGCGATGACGAGGGGAGCGAGCTTCATGGGTCTGTACCTCTAGAGAACTTCAAGTAACTCGACGTCGAAGATCAGCGTCGCGCGCGGCGGAATGACCGGAGGATGCCCGGTCGCGCCGTAGCCGAGGCCGGGCGGAACGATGAGCTTGCGCTTCCCGCCCACCTTCATACCGGCGACGCCCTCCGTCCAGCCCGCGATGACGCGGTCGAGCGGGAAAGTCGCGGGCTGGCCGCGGTCGTGCGAGCTGTCGAACTTCGTGCCGTTCGTGAGCCAGCCGGTGTAGTGAACCCTCACGGTGGCCGTCGGTCCGCCCGGCTCCGCCCCATCGCCGACGGCGATGTCGAAGTAGAGCAGGCCCGTCTCGGAGCGGACCGGCTCGCCCGTGACGGGTTCACCGGACAGCCTGTTGAGGATGTTGGACGGGTCAAGCATGTCGATTCTCAGGCATGGGGGTTCTCAAGCATGTCGGTTCTCAAGCATGTCGATTCTCAGGCATGTCGATTCTCACGCATGTCGATTCTCAAGCATGTCGGTTCTCACGCATGTCGATTCTCACGCATGTCGGCTACTGCTTCACGATCTCGACCAGCTCGACGTCGAAGATCAGGAGGGCCCGCGGCGGGATGCCGGGACGGCCGCCGGGACCGTACGCCAGCTCGGACGGGATGACCAGCTTGCGCTTGCCGCCGACCTTCATGCCGCCCACGCCCTCGGTCCAGCCCCGGATGACCTTGTTGAGCGGCGTCTGGTACGGCTGGCCGCCCGGGGTATCGTAGGACGAGTCGAACTCGTTGCCGTCGTTCGTCCACCCGGTGTAGTGCACCCGGACGACGGTCGCGGGGCCGGCGGGCTGCTCGCCGCTTCCCTCGGCGAATTCGTAGTACATGAGACCGCTCGGAAGCGTGACCGGCTCGCCCTCGACCGGCTCGCCGGGAAGGACCTCCGGAACCTTCGAGTAATCCACGTCCTCGAAGAGCTCGACGTCGAAGATGATCGTCGCGTTCGGCGGGATTCCCCCGCGACCGGCCTCGCCGAAGCCCATCTCGGCGGGGATGATGAGCTTGCGCTGACCGCCGGTCCGCATCGTGCTGATGCCCTCGGCGAGACCCGGTGGGACCTGCGAGAGGGGCAACTGCTGCGCGGCCCCGTCGCGCGTCGTGGCGAACTGCTCGCCGTTGACCAGGTACCCCGAGAAGTGGGCCGTCACGGTCGCCTGCGAACTCGCCGGCATCGCCCCGGTGCCCACGACGATGTCGTAGTACTTCAGCCCCGAGTCGGTTTCGGTCCAGTCGCCTTCCACGGGGAGTCCGGGGAAACGCGGGACGTCGCGCACGTTCGTCACGGCGCCGGATTCCACGTCAACGGAGACGCGCTGCGCCGCCCCGTTCGCGTAGGTCGTCACGTCGATGACCGCCGGACCGTTGCCGAGACGCGTCGTCGCCGCGGCGGCAATCCCGCCGACGTGCTTCTCGGCGGCGCTGATCGCGGCGCCGAGACGCGTGTGCGACGACTTGAGCTGCTGCTCGATTTCGGCTGCCGGCGGGGGAATGGTCGCATAGTCGGGCCCGTCGGACAGCGGCATGACCATCGCGGTCGCGAGGGTGGCGGCGGCCACGGCGAGCCCGCCCGCCAGAGTGGCTTTCAGATTCATGGGTCGGGACCTTCCAGATAAGGAACAAGACGAAACCCGCGTGACGGACCCGGTCATCGGCCCACGAGGGCGTCGCCGTTGCGGATCACGCCGCCTTCCAGCACTTCCGCGCGCAGCCCGCCCCGGTGGATGAGGCCCTTGACGATGCCCTTTTGCCCGCACAGACGCTCGAGCGTACCGCACGGTTCGCACAGCTCGATGCCGCGCAGACGCGCCCCCCCCACGCGGAACTCGCGCCCGACGAGGTGGTTGAGCGCGGCGTCGCGTGTGCAGATGTTCCGCCGGCTCTCCGCCGCGGTGATGGAGATGCCGTACTCGCGCGCGAGCGCCTCGAGCGCCTCCGCCTCGATGAACGTGACCTGTCGCTTCGGCTCGATCGCGTCGCGGTGCTCCGCGCGCGCCTTGTTGATGATGCGATCGCCTTCGAGCCCCTGCGCCGTGATCGCGGTGACCTCGTCCACGGCGAACGTGGGTCCGCCTTCGGTCTCCGCGATGTGGATGGCTTCGACGCGGGGCTCCATCCTCACGCCGCCGTTTCCGACGCCATGCGCTCCGCCTTCGCGCGGGCGTCATCGAGCGTGCCCACGTACATGAACGCGCTCTCGGGGAGGTCGTCGCCTTCGCCGTCCGCGAGGCGGTCGAACGAGTCGATCGTGTCGTCGAGCGACGTGAACACGCCGGGGATGCCGATGAACTGCTCGGCCACGAAGAACGGCTGGCTCAGGAACCGCTCGATCTTCCGGGCGCGGGCCACCGTGAGCTTGTCGTCCTCGGAGAGCTCGTCCACGCCGAGGATCGCGATGATGTCCTGGAGGTCGCGGTAGCGCTGGAGGATCGACTGCACCTTGCGGGCGACTCTGTAGTGACGTTCGCCGAGCGTGCCGGGCTCGAGGATCCGCGAGTTCGAGGCGATCGGGTCCACCGCGGGGTAGATGCCCTTCTCGGCGATTCCGCGCTCGAGCACGACGAACGCGTCGAGGTGGCTGAACGCCGTGGCCGGGGCTGGGTCGGTCAGGTCGTCCGCGGGCACGTAGATCGCCTGCACGGAGGTGATCGCGCCGGCCGAGGTCGATGTGATGCGCTCCTGGAGCTCACCCATTTCGGTCGAGAGCGTCGGCTGGTAGCCCACCGCCGACGGCATGCGGCCGAGCAGCGCGGACACTTCGGAGCCGGCCTGCGTGAACCGGAATATGTTGTCCACGAAGACGAGCGTCTCCTTGCCGGACGCGTCGCGGAACTCCTCCGCCATGGTCAGGCCGGACAGCGCGACGCGCAGACGCGCGCCCGGCGGCTCGTTCATCTGCCCGAAGACCATCGCGACCTTGTCGATCACATGCGCGGTGTTGCCCGCCTCGTCGGTGTACTCCGCCTCCTGCATCTCGAGCCAGAGGTCGTTGCCCTCGCGGGTGCGCTCGCCGACGCCGCAGAAGACCGAGTAGCCGCCGAACTCGCGGGCGACGCGCGCGATCATCTCCTGGATGATGACGGTCTTGCCGACGCCCGCCCCGCCGAACAGGCCGATCTTGCCGCCGCGGACGAACGGGCAGAGCAGGTCGATGACCTTGATGCCCGTCTCCAGCATCTCGGTCTTCGGGTTGAGGGTGTGGAACTCCGGGGGCTCGCGATGGATCGGCCGCCGCTTCTTCGTGTGGACGGGTCCGCGAAGATCGATCGGCTCGCCGAGCAGGTTGAAGACGCGACCGAGGACCTCCTCGCCGACCGGCACCGTGACCGACGCGCCGGTGTCCACGCACGCGGTGCCGCGACGCAGGCCGTCCGTCGAGGCGAGGGCGACGCAGCGGACCTGGCCGCCGCCGAGATGGCGGGCGACCTCGCCCACGAGGTTGCTCGTCTCGCCGCCGAGCTCGATCTCGCAGGTCACCGCGTTGTAGATCGACGGCAGCTGGCCCTCGGCGAACTGGGCGTCGAACGTCGAGCCGATGACCTGGATGACGGTGCCCGTGCTGGCCATTTTCTGGAGTTCCTCTTTGTCTCCCGCGGCCTCCATGGCGCGCAGGATCGGACAGGATAGCCGTCGGGGGATGGCGTGCCAAGGCTTGCGGGAGTCCGGGGCCGTGGGGGGGGGCGGCTCGTGGTCCGGGCGCTGCGATGGCCACGGGCTGCGAGCGTCAGGTCGGCCTGGATACCGCCTCGCGAACTGCCTCCCGGCCTCTGTGGTAGGCTTCCGGCCCGATGAGATTCGAGCTGATCGACCGCATCATCGAGGAATCCGCCGACCGAATCGTCGCCGTCAAGCAGGTGAGCCTGTCCGAGGAGTACCTGGCGGACCACTTCCCCGGGTACCCGGTGCTTCCGGGCGTGCTCATGCTCGAGGCGATGGTGCAGGCGGCGCGGCGGCTCGCCGGCGACCGCGCCGCGGGACGACGGCTCGTCCTCGGCAGCGTGCGGACGCTCCGGTACGGCGCGATGGTGCGACCCGGCGAGGCGCTCCGCGTGGAGGTGACGCTCGGCGGCTCGAACGACGACGGCTCGTTTGATTTCCGCGGCGCCGGCACCGTCGTCCGGGACGGGCACGCCGGCAGCAGCGAAAACGCGGTTTCCGGGCGGTTCACGCTCCGCCCGGTTCGCGGACGGGGCTGAGCCGGGCTGTGTATGATGGCCCTGCGTCCGATCCGGGTGAAACGCAGGAGACCGCGCACGATGGCGAAGAGCCGCGACGACATCTTCACGAAGGTTCGCGAGGTCCTCGAGGAGGCGCTGGGCGCCGACGAGGACGAGATCACGATGGAGGCCAGCCTCACCGCCGACCTCGAGGCGGAGTCGATCGACTTCCTCGACATCATGTTCCGTCTCGAAAAGGCCTTTTCGACCGACGGGCGGCCCTTCAAGATCTCCCAGGGCGAGCTCTTTCCGGAGAACCTGATGGAGAACCCGGAGTGGGTGAACGAGGGGAAGTTCACCGATGACGGCATGGCGATGCTCAAAGAGCGGATGCCCCACGTGGATTTCTCCGACTTCGAGGACGATCGCGACGTCAACAAGGTCGCCGAGCTGATCACGGTCGAATCGATCGTCACGTTCGTCGATCGCAAGCTCTCGGCGGCGCAGACGACGAGCGCCTGAGGTCAACGGCTTCTGGCCGCCTTCCGGGGCCTCCCATGCGATGGATGTGGATCGACAAGATCGTCGAGTTCCACGACCGCGAGCGGCTCGTCGCGATCAAGAACGTGTCGCTCGCGGAAGAGCATCTGCACGACCACTTCCCGGCGACGGCGAACGCGGACGCCCTGCCCGTGATGCCGGCGTCGCTGATCATCGAGGGGATGGCGCAGACGGCGGGGATCCTCGTGGGCGCCGCGTCCCGCTTCACCGAGAAGGTGATCCTCGCGAAGATCACGCGGGCGGAGTTCGACGCCGACGTGTTCCCCGGCCAGACGCTCCGGTACGACGCGACCGTGGACCGCATCGACGACGCCGGCGCCGCCACCCGCGGCACGATCGAGCGACTCGATCACGGATCGGGGAACGACGCGACGTGGGAGACCATCGGCCGTGTGGACCTGATGTTCAGCCACATCGATCAGAACATGTCCGGGATCGCGTTCCCGGAGGAGAACTTCGTGTTCTCCGACAACTTCAGGATGATCCTTCGCTCCGCCGGCCTGGAATACCTCCAGGCCGAGGGGCGTTCGACCTGACGAAACCCACCTGCAAGGAGAACGAAGCATGCCCCGCCTCAACATCGTCAACCCGAAGACCGACACCGGCCCCGGCGCCGAGATCCTGAACGGCCCGCTCAAGGAAAAGCAGATCAACATCTTCAAAGGCGTCGCCACGAACCCCGGCGTCCTGAAGGCGTTCCTCGGCTTCGCGGGCGGCGTGAAGTCCGGTTCGCTCACGCCGGCCGAGCACGAGATCGTCGCACTCGTGTGCGGCCAGAAGCGCGCCTGCGAGTACTGTCTCGCCGCCCACACCGCGGTCGCGAAGGGCACCGGCATCGACGAGGACCTCGCGCTCAAGATCCGACAGGGCGACGCGAACGACGACCGCCACCAGTCGCTCGTTGACTTCACGAACGCCATGCTCGAGCACGACGGCCGCGTCACCGACGGCCAGCTCAAGGCCTTCCGTACCGCCGGCTACGACGACGCCGCCGCCATCGAGGTCATCGGCGCGATCGCGGTGAACACGTTCACGAACTTCTTCAATCAACTGAACCAGACCGAGGTGGACTTCCCCGTACCGGCGTCAGTGTGAGGGACAGGGGTGTAACACGTGGTGCGCGGGTTGTTCGACCCCCGCACCACAGGTTACACCCCCGTCGCGCGACCGCCCCAAACGTCCATCACACCTCCATCGCACACGGCCCCAAACGTCCAAGCCAAGGCGGCATGGATGCCGCCGGTCGCCGCGCGGTATCTGCAGACCCGGAGGGTCTGCGAAAACCAGCCCGACCCAGCCCCAAACGTCCCACGCGCAGGCGGCAGGATGCCGCCGTCGCACTGGCATGTCGGGACTTCGTAGCGTGAGCTGCAGGATGCAGCGTCGCCGCGCGTGAC
>CAZXBB010000012.1:0-32905 GCA_964638815.1 uncultured Isosphaeraceae bacterium | reverse complement strand
CGCGCCACCACCCGGAAGAAGGCCGGAAACGCGACGTCGGCGCCTTTCCTCTGGCTCCCGCCGCCGCGCCTCGGTATCGTGGAGCGGGTCTCCAGCGTCGATCGACTCGTTCCGTTCCTGGCCCGTGTGATGACTCAAGGGGGCCCGATCTATGCATTGCCCAACCATCCTCGGCGCGTGCACCATCACCGCGATCGCTTCTGCGCTGTCCCTGGCGACGCCCAAGGGTGACCCGGGGGACCGGCCGCCGCAGGACGGGGCCCACCCCGCACGGATCGGACGATCGCCGGTCCAGCGTCCCGCTCGTCTTCCCGAGCGCAGTGAAGACCGGTCCGGCGGCGCGAGCGGCGCCGGTGTCGCCTCGACGGACTTCCGCTCGATCGACGGGTTCGGGAACAACATCGAGCACCCGAGCTGGGGCAGCGCCGGCGTCCACCTGATGCGTATGGCGCTTCCCGATTACGCCGACGGCTCCGGGGCGCCCGCGGGCGCCCATCGCGAAGGCGCGCGGGCGATCAGCAACGGATGCGCCGCCCAGGCCGGGCCGATGCCGAATCGCCGAGGCGCGTCGGATTATCTCTGGCAGTGGGGTCAGTTCCTCGACCACGACCTCGACGAGACGCCGGTCACCAGACCAGGCGAGGCGTTCGACATTCCCGTCCCGACGGGCGATCCCTGGTTCGACCCGAAAGGCGCCGGTGACGTCACGATTCCGCTCGACCGGTCCGCCTATGCGATGGTCGACGACGTTCGCCAGCAATTCAACAACATCACGGCGTTCATCGACGCCTCCAACGTCTACGGCTCCGAGGCCGCGCGGGCGGCGGAGCTGCGGACGCTCGACGGAACCGGCCGCCTGAAGACGAGCGAGGGCGACCTGCTGCCGTTCAACGTGAACGGGTTCGACAACGCGCCCGATCCAAACGACCCCTCGTTCTTCCTCGCGGGCGACGTTCGGGCCAACGAGCAGGCCGGGCTCACCGCCCTCCACACGCTCTTCGTGCGCGAGCACAACTCGTGGGCCGACGACATCCGGGAGGCGGATCCCACGCTGTCGGACGACGAGATCTACGAGATGGCGCGCTCGATCGTGGGCGCCGAGATGCAGGTGATCACGTACCGCGAGTTCCTGCCCCTTCTCCTGGGGCCGGACGCGCTGCCGCCATACGGCGGCTACCAGCCCGAGGTCAACGCCGGCGTGTCCAACATCTTCGCGGCGGCGGCCTACCGGGTCGGACACACCATGCTCTCGTCGGTCCTGCTCCGCGTCGATAGCGCCGGGAACGAGATCAAGGCGGGGCATCTCCCGCTGGCCAGCGCCTTCTTCAACCCGAGCGCCGTCATCGAGGAAGGCATCGAGCCGATTCTCCGGGGTCTGGCGACCCAGTCGGCGCAGGAGATCGATCTCTTCGTCATCGACGCCGTGCGCAACTTCCTATTCGGGCCCCCAGGCGCCGGCGGATTCGATCTCGTGTCCCTCAACATCCAGCGCGGTCGTGACCACGGCCTTCCGTCGTACAACCAGATCCGCGAGGCGTTCGCGATGCCCCCGCGCTCCGCGTTCGACGAGATCTCGACCGACCCGGTCGTTTGGGCCAGGCTCTCCGGAATGTACGACACGGTGGACGACATCGACGCATGGGTCGGGCTGATCGCGGAAGACCACAAGCCCGGTGCGCTCGTCGGCGAAACGCTCTTCGAGATCCTGCGCGAGCAGTTCACGCGTCTCCGCGATGGCGATCGCTTCTGGTACCAGGCGTCCCTGCCGGAGCCCCTGGTGCTCCTCGTCGAGGAGCAGACCCTCGCCGGCATCATCCGCCGAAACACGCCGATCGGCGCCGAGCTCGACGACGACGTCTTCATCGCCTCCACGGCCTGTCTCGGCGACGTCGACGAAAGCGGATCGGTCGGAATCGTCGACCTCCTGTCCGTGCTCGCGGCCTGGGGGCCGTGTGGAGGCTGCCCCGAGGACACGGACGGCGACGGAGTCGTCGGCTTCGAGGATCTGCTCCGCGTGCTGGCGGATTGGGGCGATTGCCCGTAGAGCCCGCATGTCGTCCCTCGAGGACGTCGGCGATCCGCGCTCCCCGCTCACGCGACACGCCGCGCCAGGACGTCCATCAGCAGCGTCACGAGCATGAGGCACAGGATTCCGCCGGCGTACAGGTAGAGGCCGGGCCGCGGCGTGCTGTTCACGGGGCCGATGGCGAAGCTGCCCACGACGATGGCGGTCATCGCGAAAACGTCGAGCATCGACCATCGCCCCAGCAGACGGAGCGTCCGGATGAGTCGGAACCGGGACCGCTGCGGGAACGGCGCCACCCAGAAGAACGCGAGCGCGACGAGCTTGCTCGCGGGATACACGATCGAGCACAGGGCGAGGATCATCGCCGCGACTTCCTTGCCCTCGCGGTGCAGCTCGACCACGTTCATGAGCACCGAGTACTCGTCGCGCCAGAAGAACAGCGTCCGCGTCTCGAGCGCGGGCAGCACGATGCCGGCGGTCAGCAACCCTGCGGCGGCGAGCAGCAGCGCCGGAACGTCGATGCGGCCCGGACATCGCCGGGCGAGGGACGCGAATCGTCTCGAACCAGCCACGGCATCTCTATCGGCACACCCGGCCCGCCATACGCAGCCGCGGATCGAATCCGGCGGAGCGTCGCGATTCAGCCTTCCTTCAGCGCCGCGATAAGCTCGACCAGGGCCTTCTTCCCGTCGCCGAACATCATCAGCGTGTTGTCCATCGCGAAGAGCGGGTTCGGGATGCCGGCGAATCCGGGGCTCAGGGAGCGCTTCACCACGACCACCGTGTGGGCCTGGTCGACGTTGATGATCGGCATGCCGGCGATGGCGCTGTGCGGGTTCGTGCGGGCGTCGGGGTTCACGACATCGTTCGCGCCGATCACGAGGCAGAGATCGACCTGCTCCATGAACGAGTTCACCTCGTCCATCTCGAGCAGCTTGTCGTAGGGGACGTTCGCCTCGGCGAGGAGCACGTTCATGTGGCCCGGCATGCGGCCGGCCACGGGGTGGATGCCGTAGACGACCTCGGCCCCCTTCGACTCGAGGACGTTCGCGAGGTCGCGCACGGTGTGCTGGGCCTGCGCGACCGCCATGCCGTAGCCGGGCACGATGCAGACCTTCTGGATGCCGTCGCAGAGCATCGCGACCTCGTCCGGCGTCGTGGCCTTCACCTTGCCCGCGTAGACCTCGTCCGCGCTCGGGCCCGCGCCCACTTCGGCCATGACGCCGAACAGGACGTTCGTGAGCGATCGGTTCATCGCGACGCACATGATCTTCGTAAGGATGAGCCCCGACGCGCCCACGAGCGACCCCGAGACGATCAGCACGGTGTTGTTGATGACGAAACCGGTCGCCGCCGCGGCGAGACCCGAGTAGGAGTTCAGCAGCGAGATGACCACCGGCATGTCCGCGCCGCCGATCGGCATCACGAAGAAGACGCCGCCGATCAGCGCGAAGGTCGCGAGAGCCCAGTACGCCCACCACGCGTCAGGCTTGATGATGAGCACGACGCCGAACACGATCGCGCCGATGAGCGACAGCGCATTGCCGGCCTTGAACGCGGGGTTCGTCATCGGCTTGCCGCTGATCCACTCACGCAGCTTGACGAACGCGAGCACGCTGCCGGTGAACGTGATGCCGCCGATGATGCCGGAGGCGACCGTCGCGACGTACACCTGGATCGGATCGACGCCCCCGCCGCTCCGCAGCAGCGTCTGGCTCATCCAGATCGCGAGATTCTCGCCCGTCTTCCCGGCCTCGGCGCGCAGGACCTCCGCGTCGCCGATCGTGTCGTGGAACACCGCGCCCGCCACGAGCATCGATGCGATGCCGCCGAAGCCGTTGAAGAGCGCGACCATCTCCGGCATCGCCGTCATCTTGACGAGCTTCGCCGCGACGATGCCGATCGCGCCGCCGATCACGATGCCGCCGACCCACCAGTACCAGCCCGGCAGCAGCTCGCCGTCGAAGAGCGTCACCGCCATCGCCAGCAGCATGCCGTAGAGACCGAGGAGATTGCCGCGCACCGCGGTCCGCGGATGGGTCAGGCCCTTGACGCCGAACACGAAGAGCACGGCGGCCACGATGTAGAGCGCGTCGCGAAGGTTATGGAGTTCCACGTTCTCAGCCCTTCTTCCGGAACATCGCGAGCATGCGGTGCGTGACGCCGAAACCTCCGGCGACGTTGATCATCGCGAACGTCACCGCGAGGAAACCGAGGAACCCGGGAAGGAACGACCCGTCGGCCGTGTTCTGCCCGGCGACGATCAGCGCCCCGACGACGGTGATCCCCGAGATCGCGTTGGCCCCCGACATGAGCGGCGTGTGCAGCGTCGGCGGCACCTTCGTGATGATCTCGAAGCCGAGGAAGATCGCGAGGACGAAGAGGGTGAGGAGCAGTACGAACATGGGGAGCTCCGGACCTTGGTTATGAATGGCGCGGCGCGGGAGTCGAAACGTGGCGACGCACGAAGGCGAGGCGGCGCGGTGAGACGGCGTGCCGGGGGCATCGCGTCGGTCCCGCGCCCGGCGCGGCTTCGGCGCAGGCCGGCCCGGAATCCTCGTGGCGCCGTGCCTTCGTGCCCTCGTGCCTTCCGCTCACGCCGGCGCCCCCAACGGGCTCAAGCCGAATACTTCCCGCGCCATCGGATGAACGATCTCCCCGTCCTCCGTCAGCATGGTCCCCGTGATGATGTCGTCTTCGCGGTCGAGCGTGAGCTCGCCGTCCTTGACCAGAAGCGCGAGGAGGTTCGCGACGTTCTTGCCGAACATCTGGCTCGCGTGGAACGGGATCGTGGACGCCATGTTGGTGGGGCCGAGGATCATCACGCCGTTCTCGACGACGGTCTCGTCGGGCTTCGTCAGCTCGCAGTTGCCGCCGCGCTCGGCCGCCATGTCGACGATGACCGAGCCCGGCCGCATACGGCGGACGACGTCGGCGGGGACGAGCAGCGGCGCCTTCCTGCCGGGGACCGCCGCGGTCGTGATGACGACGTCCGACTCGGCGACCGTATCCGCCATGAGCTGCTGCTGCCGCCTGCGTTCGTCCTCGGTCTGCTCGCGGGCGTATCCGCCCGCGCCGGCGGCGGCGGCGACCTCGATCTCGACGAACTTCGCGCCGAGCGACTCGCACTGCTCCTTGACCTCCGGCCGCACGTCGAAAGCGTGCACCACGCCGCCGGCCTTGCGGGCGGCGGCGATCGCCTGGAGGCCCGCGACGCCGGCCCCGATCACGAAGACCTTCGCGGGGGCGATCGTGCCCGCCGCGGTCATCATCATCGGGAACATCTTCGGGAGCGTGTTGACGGCCAGCGCGACCGCCTTGTAGCCGGCGACGGTCGCCTGCGACGAGAGGACGTCCATCGCCTGCCCGCGGGTGGTGCGGGGGATCAGCTCGAGGGCGAAGGTCCGGACGCCCGTCGCGGCGACCTTCTCGATCGGCCCGAGCGTGGTGAGCGGCTCGGACAGCCCGATGATGATCTGGTCGCGCCGATAGCGGTCGAGATCGCCGGCGCCCGCCACGGAGTTGGCCCCGTACGTGCGCACCATGCAGACGATGTCCGCGTCGGCGAAGACCTCGTCGCGGGTCGCCCCCACCCGGGCCCCCCGTTCCTTGAAGGCGGCGTCGGGGTACCCGGCGGAATCGCCGGCGCCGGCCTCCACGACGATTCCGGCTCCCGTCTTCGTGATGGCGGGGAGATTGCCCGGGACCAGGCCGACCCGCCGCTCACCGGGAAACGATTCTCTGACGACACCAACGATCATGCGTGTCCTCCGCAGGGGGCGATCAGGGTAGCAGATCGGGCGGAGGGTCACAGATGGGGATTCGCCCCCGTTCCGGCCGCGCAGGACGACCGCGTCCGCGACGTATCATGGACCGCGAAGAGCGGCGGAACGACGGTCGAAGAGGGCTCGGCCGCCGGGGGCGGATGCTATCATCAACGCTTGGGAGTCGATTGCGGCATGGGGATCGGTATGCCATACCTCGAGGTGACACTGCCGCGCGGCAGAAAACGGATCGAGCTTGGGGAGAAGGCCCTCACGATCGGTCGCCACCAGGACAACGCCCTCGTCCTTCCGGACGACCTGGCGAGCCGATACCACTGCGTCATCGAGCCGTACAAGAACGGGTTCCGGGTCCGGGATCTCGGCTCGAGCAACGGCACCCGGCTCAACCAGAACCCCGTCGCCGACGAGATGCTGGACAACGGCGACGTGGTCCGGATCGGCGGGATCGAGATGCGGTTCATCGATCCGCAGCAGGACTTCACGCACAAGCGCCGGAACACGCCGGACTTCGCCGCCAGCCGCGACGACGAGGAGGACGACCTGCTCACCGCAGTGACGCTCGACGTCGATCTCAACGAGGCCGTCACGGACGCGCAGACGGTCTACGAGCGACGCCTCCGGGAGATCATCGACACCGGCCTCGACAAGTCGTTCACCGAGAACGACATCAGCCTGGTCGACTGCAAGGGGGTCACGCTGCACCAGGCGGTGGCCGACGGCCTCGACACCGGCAGCGACGAGTCCACCGGGGGCGAGGCGATCCGCGCGTTCCGCCTGATGCTGCTCGCCAGCTTCCGTGCCCGCGCCACCGACCTGCACGTCGAGCCGCGCGTGGACAACGCCGCAATCCGCCTGCGGGTAGACGGCTACATGCTGAGCGCGGTCGAGCTGAGCATGTCGATCTACAAGCGCATCCTCGGCGTCATCAAGATCCTCTGCGAGATCGACACGAGCCAGCGTAACGTCGTGCAGGACGGGCACTTCTCCGTCGCGGTCGCCGGTCGCCGCGTGGACTTCCGCGTCAGCCTCACGCCGACGATGAACGGGCAGAAGCTCGTCATCCGCGTGCTCGATTCCTCGAACGCGCCGAGCCGGCTCCACGAATTGGGGCTCGCGCCGTGGATGTACGAGCGGCTCCGCAACGTCGCCACGAAGGACGCCGGCCTGCTCCTCGCCTGCGGCCCGACGGGCAGCGGCAAGACGACGACGCTCTACTCCTGCCTCCGCGAGATCGACGTCGAGCAGCGCAACGCGATCACGATCGAGGATCCCGTCGAGTACTACCTCGAGGGCTGCACGCAGATCCCGATCGACCACAAGCAGGGCAACACGTTCGCAAACATCCTGCGGTCCGTGCTTCGCCAGGACCCCGACGTGATCTTCGTCGGCGAGATCCGCGACATCGAGACCGCGACGGTGGCGATGCAGGCGTCGATGACGGGTCACCTCGTCTACAGCACGGTGCACGCCAAGGACACGCTCGGGTCCGTCTTCCGCCTGCTCGACCTCGGCGTGGAGGCGTACCTGGTCGCGAACGCCCTCAACGTCATCCTTGCGCAGCGTCTGGTCCGGGTCCTCTGCACGAACTGCAAGAAGCCGATCAAGCCGACGCCCGCCCAGAACATGAAGATGGGCCATCACCTCGACGGCGTCCCGCAGGTCTACGTGCCGGTGGGGTGCAAACGGTGCCTGCGGACGGGCTTCATCGGCCGCCGTGCGGTCTTCGAGCTTCTCGAGATCACCGATGCGATGCGGGACGTGATCCTGAAGTCCCCGACGATCCAGGGCATGCGGACCGTCGCGAACCAGGGCATCTTCACGACGCTCCAGCAGTCGGGGTTCGTGCTGGTGGCCCAGGGGGACACGGCGATCGACGAGGTAGATCGGGTGTCGGGCTCGGACTGAGACGTCCGTCGCCCCGATCGCCGACCGGGCGCCCTTCCGGCCCGGTCGGACGCACGCTCCCCGGCCCTGCCCGGCAGCGGCGGCGCAGCAGGGGCCATCACGTCCCGGACCGGGAGACGGTGCCGCGGCGGCGCCGCCGTGCTTGGCACCCACCACCGATCCTGCTAGGCTCTGCGATTCACTCCGCCAGGAACCAAGACGATGACCGCCACCCTCGAACCGCAGCAGACCTACACCTTCACGATCAGGAAGATGCCCGCCCGCATCGCCGATCAGAAGACAATCCAGCGCCTGATGCAGCTCCAGCCGGCGGTCGCTGCGGGCCTCAAGGCGCTCAGCCTCCAGCGCCGCCGCCAGGACAACAAGACCTACGTCCGCGCCGGTGTCGAGTGGACCAACCGGGCCCGGGCGACGCGCCTCACGCGGGTCGAGCCCGGCGCGTCGTTCACGCTCCGGATGCGACCGCAGATCATCCCGGACATCATGGCGGTCGAGAAGTTCCTCGACGTCAGGAAGAGCTAGCTCCATAGATTCGCCTGGCTCACACCACTAGCGTCGCGGGAGCAGCACCAGCAATCGCACCGTCTCCCCCGCCGTCGCCGCCGGCAGCTCCAGCGTCGCGGCGCCGTTCCGGTGCGCGATCGTGACCGCCGTGCGGACGCTGCGCTCGTCGTCGCCCCGGCGCGAGGCGGCGTCGATCTCGAGCCGCAGCATGGCCGTCGCGCGGTCGAGCGTCGGCCGGATCGCGAGCGCGATCGTGGCGTCGTCGCCCTTCGACTCGACGCGGATCGTCTCGTCCACCGCCGCGCCTGTCGCGGCGCGCCAGAGCACGGTGGCTTCGTCGGCCGCGAGGAGCGCCTCCCCGAACGCGGCACTCGTGGTCTCGTGCCGGCGCTCGAGTCGCCGGTAGAGCGCAAGCGGCACGTCCACGATGGCGGCCTCGATGGCGACCTGGGTCGAACACGCTCGGCGCAGGCGGCGGAGCACGTCGCGGAAGCTGCGGTGCACCGTCGGCGCCGCGCTCACGAGAAGCACGCCGTCGCGCTCGCTGATCACCGCGCGCGTGCCGCCGAACCCGATCCACGCCTCGGGATCCACGTGCTCGCAGACGAGGATCATCAGTTCCATCGCCGGGGTCATGGCGGGGGTCAGCCCGGGGGTCAGCGCGGGGGTCAGCGCGGGCGGGGCGGACGCGGGCGCGTCGGTCTCGTCCTCGCGGGGGGGAATCCTCCAGCCCGGCCGGGTCGTCGCGCCGCCCGCGCCGTTCACGCCCCGAACGCCGGGCTCGCCGTCGGACGGCGACGGCGCCCGGGGGTCGGGCGCGCCGGCGTCTGGCGCGGCGCGGTCAGTCGCGCCAGGCTCAGTCGCGCCAGGCTCGGTCGCGCCAGGCTCGGTCGCGCCGGAGGGCGCCGTCCGGCGCAGCTCGCCGAGCGCGCGGCCGTCCGCCACGAGGTCGCGGACGTCGTAGACGTCGGTGAGACGCATCCGCTCCGTCCCCTCGTCCGAGGTGAGCACGAGCATGCCGGCCCTGAACACCTCGACCCGCGGGCGGTCGAAGCCGGTGCCGAGCCGGAACGCGACGGCCGCGAGCACGGTGCCGAGCGGCGCCTCCTCGAGACGAAGCGTGAGCTCGGTTCGGGCATCGATACCGAGTGCGAGCAGGGAGTCCCAGTCCGCGCTCAGCGGCACGTCGAGGAATCGGTTCAGGTCCTCGAGGACCTCCCCGAGCGGCAGGTCCACGTAGTTCACCGAGGTCCGCGTCGCGTCGAGCCCGCGCAGGATCGCGAGCGAGCGTTCGAGCTCGTCGCCGCCCTCGGCTCGAATCGTCGGGGCGCCGGCAAGGGTCGTTACGGCAAGTGTCGTCACGGCAAGTGTCGTCACGGCAAGGCCAACAGGAATCAACAACCGCATGTGCATGTCCGTCTCCGCGCGGGCGCATCCCGAGTTCAGACAGACTTAGACCGCCCGGGGCGACGGAAGTTCCGTGCGTGCGCCCGCGCGCCGGGGGGGGCACGGCGGGGCTCGCGGCGACCGGATCGGACGGGATCGCGTCCGGGCCGCGGGTCGTTCCGGCGATCGTGCCGGCTATCGTGCCGCGGGTCGTGCCGGCAATCGTGCCGCGGGTCGTTCCGGCTATCGCGCCGGCTATCGCCGGCGGTCGCCCGCGGATCCCGCGGATCCGGCGGATCCGGCGCCGCCCTCGCCACCGCCCCGAAGCGCACCGGCACTGCTATCGCACGACCGACTCGACCATCGGCACCATCGCGCAGGCCACCGGCGTCAGGTCCTCCGGCAGCCTCCCCGGCTCCCGCCACTCGAGCACCGAGTACTCGTCGGTCTCCGGCGAACGGTCCGCCGCGCCGGGGCCGGCGTCGATGCGGAAG
The DNA here is from genome assembly GCA_964638815.1 of uncultured Isosphaeraceae bacterium. Taxonomy (GTDB): domain Bacteria; phylum Planctomycetota; class Phycisphaerae; order Phycisphaerales; family SM1A02; genus CAZXBB01. Next base: position 22,805 of record CAZXBB010000012.1, on the reverse strand, counting down.
ACCATCTCCCAGGTGCGCAGCACGTCGTCGTACAGCACGGCGATCGCCGTCGGTTCGCGCGACGCCGTGAGCCCCGTCTCCTCGCGCAGCTCGCGCGCGATCGCCGCCGCGGGCGTCGCGCCGGGTCGCGCGCCCGGCTCGACGACGCCGCCGGGCGCGAACTCCCAGCGCCCCGGATAGCCGGCGACATGGTCGGCGCGCCTGCCGACGAGCACGGCGCCGCCGCGCACGACGATCCCTTTGACGCCGAGCGGACGGACGCCGAGGTCGAACCGGTCGTCCTGCACGGCGTGGAAGCGGTACGCGCACTCCGCCACGTGAAGGACGGCGCCGCCGCAGCCGTTGCGGTGCACGCCGAGCACGTGGTAGAGCGAACTGTCGAAGTAGGCCGGGTTGCGCCGGCGCAGCGCCGCCCAGCGCCGGTCCACGTCGTCCAGCAGCCCCGGCGCGCCCGCCGGCACGAACGGACCGTCCACCACCGAGAGGTTCGCGGGACGGCGCAGGAGGATCGTGCGGTTCGCGGTCACGCGCCGAAGCTGATGCCCTGCGCCAGGGGGAGGTCGGTTCCCCAGTTGATCGTGCATGTCTGGCGCCGCATGTAGGACTTCCAGGAGTCGGATCCGGACTCGCGGCCGCCGCCGGTGTCCTTCTCGCCGCCGAACGCTCCGCCGATCTCCGCGCCGCTGGTTCCGATGTTGACGTTCGCGATGCCGCAGTCGGAACCGTGATGCGAGAGGAACCGCTCCGCGGCGCGGACGGAGTCGGTGAAGATCGCGCTCGAGAGCCCCTGGTCCACGCCGTTCTGCCGGGCGATCGCGTCGTCGAGATCGTCGTACTCGAACACGTAGAGGATCGGCGCGAAGGTCTCCTGCCGGGTGATCTTCGGCACGCCCGGGCCTTGCGTCGCCCCTCCGGGGTGGAAGGGCACGCGCACGATCGTGGGCTCGACGAAGTACCCGGGCTCGTCCTCGAATCGACGCAGCCCCTCGAGCCCGCCGCACAGGATCGTGCAGCCCTGGGCCTCGGCCTGGTCGAGCGCCCGCTGCATACCGTCGACGGCGTCCTGGTTGATGAGCGGCCCCATCAGCACGCTCGCGTCGGAGGGATTGCCGATCGGCACCGACCGGTAGGCCTTGACGAGCCGGTCGGTGACCTCGTCCACGACGTCGCGGTGACAGAAGAGCCGCCGGGTGGACGTGCACCGCTGGCCGGCGGTGCCCACGGCCCCGAAGAGCACGCCGCGCACGACGAGATCGAGGTCCGCGTCGGCCGTGACGATGATGGCGTTGTTGCCGCCGAGCTCCAGCAGCGTCCGCCCGAGGCGGGCGGCGACCTTCTGCGCGACGTGACGCCCCATGCGGCACGAGCCCGTCGCGCTGATGAGGGGGAGCCGCCGGTCGGTGATCATCGTCTCCCCGATCTCCTCGTCGGTGCCGATGATGAGGCCGAAGATGTCGCACGGATCGCAGCCCGCGGGACGGAAGATCTCCTGCTCGCGCATGACGCGATGCACGACGTTGATGAGCCCGATCGCGTTGAGCGGCGTGATGAGACTCGGCTTCCAGATCGTCGCGTTGCCGCAGACGGCCGCGATCATCGCGTTCCACGCCCAGACCGCGACGGGGAAGTTGAACGCCGTGATCACGCCGATCGTGCCGAGCGGGTGCCACTGCTCGTACATCCGGTGCTGCGGGCGCTCGGAGTGCATGCTCAGGCCGTAGAGCTGGCGGGAGAGGCCGACCGCGAAGTCGGCGATGTCGATGCACTCCTGCACCTCGCCGGCGCCCTCCGCGCGGATCTTTCCGACCTCCAGCGTGACCATCTCGCCGAGCGGCCCGATGTCCTCGCGCATCGCCTCGCCGATGCGGCGCACGATCTCCCCGCGCCGGGGGGCCGGCAGCCGGCGCCAGTGCGCCTGCACCGCCACCGCGCGGCGCACGAGGTCGTCGTAATCCTCCCGGGTCTGGAGACGCACGGCCGCGAGCGGCTCTCCCGTCGCGGGGTTCTCGGTGAGGACGCACCCGTCGTCCGCGGTTCGCGGGTCCGTGACGCGGGGATCCTCGAAGATACGGATGGCGTCGAAGGTGCTCATGCGGGCAGTGTAGTCGCCGCCGGCGCCGCGCGGCGCCGGCCCCGCGTCACGTGCTCGCCCCACGCGGAAGGCCGTTCAATCGACGGTGCCGGTCCGGATCCGCTCCGTCTTGGGGTCGCGGATGCTCACGAGCCGCCTCCTGGCGTCGATGTCGATGATCGTCCAGCCGGTGCCGGCGAGCTCTTGGCCGACCGTGTAGACCTTCCCGTCGATCAACGCCCGGTTGCCCGTCGAGGCGGTCATGATGAGCGTCACGGTGAACTCCGGAACGGGCGCATCCTCGGGATCGTCGATGACCACGGGCGCGGCGTCGTCCGGCCGGCGATGGTGCAGCGGGGTCGGGCCGAACTCCTCCGATGCCAGGGCATCGATGTATTTCGCGGCGGCGAGCTGCGCGGGCGTCGGCGGCGCCGCGGCGATGTCGTCGAGGTTCAGCGCGACCACCGCGAGCTGCGGCGTCTCGCCCGCCTCGGCCGTGCCGGGACCGCCGACCATGCGGCCCGTCACCCACACGAGCGCCATCGGGAGTCCGAAGACGCCGCCGGTGAGCAGCCTGCGTCTGGTTTCACTGGTCAGCATGGCCGTCTCCCACGATCGACACGAGTGCGCTCGGCACGTCGAAGCTCAGCGTCTGGCACGAGAACTGCGCCGTCACGAGCGCGTTCGCGCCGGCGACGCCGTCGGGCGCGAGCGTGAGCGAGCCGGGACGTACGAAGCCGTCGATCTTCAGTATGCCTTCGAGAAACGCGGCCACTTGCCGAAACCGGCCGCTGACGCTCATGCTGAAGCTGGTCCGGGTGATGCCCTTGGTGGCGCCCGATTCCCGCCGATCGCCCGGATCGAGACGGCCGACGGAAACGTCGTGCAGCTTCGCCAGCTCCATGATGAGGCCGTACATGCGGGAGGAGTCGCGGCCGAGTTCGTTCTGGCGGATGACGTTGCGAACGTCGTACCGGACGTCGTCGAGCCTGGCGGCCATCTGCTCGACCGTTCCACGGCTCTCGCGGGCCGGATCGGACCGGGCGTGGGCGATCTGCGTCTCGAGCCCGGCGAGCTGGTTGCGCTTCGGACGGACGATCATCAGCCACGCCCCGACGCACACCACGAGCAGGATGATGCACTCGGCGAGCAGCTTGCGGTCGATCATCCCGTTCATGACGCGCCTCCCGTCTCCGCTTCCACGAGCTGCCGTCCGCCCAGCGGGTTGCGCGCGGCCGGCACGGTGTCGAACGACGCGTGGAACTGCTGTCCGTCGCTGGCGCCGGTCGCTTTGATCTGCACGTTGCCGAGCACGACGTCGGTGAACAGCGGGCTGCCCTTCATCGCCTCGATGAACGACTCGAGATCGGTGCGGTGGGTGTCTTTCGTGCTCGGGAACGCGAAACCGGCGAGGGTTCCTCCGCCCCCCTTCGGCGCGTCGCGGAACTCGATGCGGGTGAACCGGATCGTCGGCGGCGTGATGAGGCTGAGCTCCTGCATGCACGCGCGGTAGTTGTTGACGAGCCCGATCTCCTCGTGAATCGTCTTCTGAAGCTGAGCCTTCGCCCCGATGACGACCTTGAGCTTCGCCTGCGTGCTCTCAAGCGCCTTGAGGTCCTCGAGCTGGGACGAGTAGACGTCGGCCTCGGACTGCGCGCTCCTGACCTGCGTGTGATACCGCGCGCCCTCGACGGCGATCAGCACCATCGCGGCCGACGCGCCGGTCATCATCCAGCGGCGGAGCTTCGTGGTGCGCCGCTGCGTGGCCATCGGCCTCGGCATCAGGTTCAGACGCGACAGGATCACGCGGTCCGCGATCGCGTCCTTGCGCTCGCGGTCCGCGTCAGGATCGGGGTAGGCCGTGTCGCCGGCGGATTCGATGCCCAGCTCGCGGCCGATCACCGTGGCCAGGTTCTTGAGCGCGGATCCCGCACCGGTCACCCACAGCGAGAGGTCCTTCCGGTTCGCCTCGTCGAGACCGAATCGCAGCGACTGCCGAAGCTCGACAATGAATCGCTGAAGCACGGGCTGGAGGAGGGGCACGACCTGCATGCCGGTCAGACCGTGCTCCTCGTGCACGTGCTCGTCGCGATCCGGAATGCCGTGCTTCGCGAGGAGCGCGCGGGCCTCGTCGACCGTGAGCTCGATCTCCGGCCGACCGGCGATGTTGATCGGCCGGGTCAGGCTCGTCACGAGCGTCTCGATGCCCAGGTCGATGCGGCGGCTGAACAGCAGCGTGCCCCTGCTGACGACCACGAAGAACGACGTGTACTGCCCGATATAGAGGGCGCCTCGATGCTGCCTGCCGGCCAGCTCGCGTCTCACGAAATTCGCCATGAGCGCCGCGTCGAGCGGCGTCGCCGACAGGAATTGCAGACCGGCTTCCTCGACGAGATGCACGATCGCCTCCGCGACGTCTTCCCGGTCCGCGGCGAGCGCGACATGCGTCTGCGCGGGGTCGCCCGTGAGGTCGCGGCCGACGATGGCGGCTTCGCAGGTCGCCGCGAGCATCGAATAGGGGAGCGAGTCTGCGCAGCTCATGGCCGCGGCTTCGAGCACCTGCGCCGTGGAGCGCACCGCGAAACCGGACAGGTCCACGAACTGCGTGGGGCTGCGGTAGAGCACCGTCGCCTCGCACGCCTCGACCTGCATCTCGCGGACGATCGCGCCCAGCGACACGGCGCTGCGTCGGACCGACTTCGCCCACTCGACCGGGTCGTCCTCCGGCGCCAGCGCGAGCGTGCGCTCGTCGATCTGTCTCGCACCTTCGTATGCGAAGACCCCGATGCGACCGGGCAGGAGTTCAACGACGATCTGTTTCTTGACCACCACGGCCTCGCTTCGGATCCCCGGAGGCGAGCACCCGGGTTACCAGGCGTTCTCACCAGTCGTGTTGGTGTTGGCGTAGAAGATCGCCTTGGTGGTGCCGTTCGTGTAGTACGCCCAGCCGCCGCCGGCGATGACCGTGCGGGCGTCCGCCTCGGCCTCCGTCGCCACCACCACAACGGCGTCGCTGTCGTACGGGTTGGGCGGAATCGGCTCCTGCATCACGGTGCCGGCCGTGTTGAGGTCGGCGAGCGCCGGGTAGGCCGCGGTGCCGGTGATCGACTTGTTCGCGAAGTAGTTCGCGATGCCAGCGCGGACGCCGCCGAGCGTGCCTTTCGTGGCCGCCGCCCGGGCGTCACCCGCGTAGTCGAAGTACTTGGGCAGCGCGACACCGACGAGAATGGCGAGGACCACGATGACCGCGATCAACTCGATGAGCGTGAAGCCGCGACGGCGGTGATCCTGGCTCGACATGGTGGTTCCGTCCTTGTGACCCGTTCCCTGGAGGCGTGAAGTCTCGTCCGGATCGGCGACCCGGTGATTCCGCCAGTTGAGTTCTCGACGGGATGCTCCCGCAACTTGTGTTCAACTATCGAAAGTCGTGCGTCTATGGGACCGGTTGGGACGGTCCCATAATCCCGTCCGATCGTCGCCTGAAACCGCGGCACGGGTCGGGGCAAACCGGGCCTCCGGTTGGTCCGATACATCGCTCCATGCACCCATCCGAAGACCGACGATCGTCCGGCCTGCTCATGCGGACGCTGCTGCTCTTCTTCCTCACGAGCGGCGCGGCCTCGCTCGTGTACGAGACCATATGGGCCCGGCATCTTCAGCTCGTGTTCGGGACGAGCCAGCTTGCGATCTCGACGCTGCTGGCCGCGTTCATGGCGGGCCTGGCCGTCGGCGCCCTCTGCGCGGCTCGCATGGCCTCGCGCGTGCGACGCCCGCTCGTCGTGTACGCGGGCCTCGAGGCGTTCATCGGCGTCTACGCGCTCGCGTTCCCGGGCATCACCGACGCCCTCACGCCGCTCTACCTGGGGTTCGCGCGGACCGCCGAGGGCGGGCCGCTCCTCGTCGGCCTCTTCCAGTTCCTCCTCCTGGGCATGGTCCTGCTCCCGCCCACCGTCGCGATGGGCGCGACGCTCCCGCTGCTCGCCCGCTTCGCGTCCGCGCGCGACGACTCCGGCCGCGTCGTCGGCGGGCTGTACGGCGCGAACACGCTCGGGGCAGTGATCGGCACGGCCGCCGCCGGCTTCGTCCTCCTCCCCCGCCTCGGCCTGCACGCGACGACGATGGTCGCGGTCGCGGTCAACGTCGGCCTGGCCGTCGTCGCGGTCGTCGTTGCGGCGCTGGGCGCCGACCGGTACGCCGCCGCGCCGGCGGCCGCGCAGGAGGCGGGCGGGGCGATGGCGCCGACCGACGCGCCGACTCTTGCACCGACCCTGGCGCCGACCCTTGCGCCGACCCTTGCGCCGGCACTCGCGCCGGCCGCCGGGTGGGTCCTGCCCCTCGCGGCCGGCATCGGGGGCTTCTGCAGTCTCGTCTACGAGGTCGCGTGGTTCCGCCTGCTCGCGCTCATGCTCGGCGGCAGCGCGTATGCGTTCTCGATCATGCTCTTCGCGTTCCTCCTCGGGATCGGCATCGGAGGCTGGGTGGCGGGCGCGCGGGCGGATCGCGTGCATGCGCGCGGCGGCGCCGGAGCGCTCGTCGTGCGACTGGCGTGGATGCAGGCGGCCATCGCGGCGCTCACCGTGGGCGCCATGTACGCCTGGAACGAGCTTCCATACGCCGTGCTGTGGATGTTCCGCTCCCTCGAGCACGCACCCCGGATGCTGTGGCCGGCGCAACTCGCGATCGCGATCGGCCTGATGCTCCCGCCCGCCCTGCTGATGGGCGCGATGTTCCCGTTCCTCGTCCGGGCCGCCGCCGCGGCGCACGCGCCGCTTCCGCGGATCGTCGGCCGGATCTACGGGTGGAACACCATCGGCGCGCTCACGGGCGCCTTCGCCGGCGGCTTCCTCCTGCTGCCGGCGCTCCACCTGCGGTGGACGGTCGTGGCCGCGGCCGGGTGCAACGTCGTGGCCGCTCTGCTCCTGATCGGCGCCGCCCTGCCCGCCGCGTCGCCCGCGTCCGCCGCGCCCGCCGCGCCCCCCGCACGCCGCCGCCTCACGCGCTGGGTCGCCGCGTCGCTCGTCGCCGCCGCGGCCGTCCCGTTCGTCACGCCGGCGTGGAACCCGATCCTCATGACGTCCGGGATGTACCGGTACGGGGCCGGCATGAACGACCCGACCCGGGCCGGCCTGGACGAGCTGCTGGGCAGCCGCGAGCTGCTGTTCTACGACGAAGGACTCTCATCGGTCGTGGCCGTGCTCGTCGATCGCCGCCAACCGGACAACATCTGGATGACGAACAACGGCAAGGCCGACGCATCCACGGGCGGCGATCTGCCGACGCAGCTCACGCTCGCGCACCTGCCGTTCGCGTTCCATCCCGACGCCCGCCGCGCGCTCGTCATCGGGCTCGCGAGCGGCATCACGACGGGCTCGATGACGCTGCACGACTCCCTCGAGCGTCTCGATGTCGTCGAGATCGAGCCGGCGACGGCCGAGGCCTGCCGGCATTTCGACGAGTACAACCATCGCCCCCTCGAGGATCCGCGGGTGCGGCTGCACTTCAACGACGGGCGCAATCACCTCTTGCTCGTCGAGGACGGCGCGTACGACGTCGTCAGCTCCGAGCCGTCGAATCCCTGGCTCACCGGCGTCTCCAGCCTCTTCACGAGGGAATTCTTCGAGCTCGGCCGGCGCAAGCTCGCCGCCGACGGCGTCTGGGTGCAGTGGCTCCACACCTACGGCACGAGCCCGGACGACCTGCGATCGCTGCTCGGCACGTTCGCCGACGTGTACCCGCACGTGCGTCTGTTCAACGGCTGCCCCGGCGACCTCATTCTCGTCGGCAGCGCCGCGCCGCTCGAGCTGACGCACGCGGCGCTCGGCGCGGCCTTCACCGATCGCCCCGCCGTGCTCCAGGACCTGGGTCGGATCGGCATCACGAGCCGCGAGCAGCTCATCGCGCGGTACGTCATGGACCGCCCCGCCCTGCTGGGCCTCGCCGGCGACGTCGAGCGCAACACGGACGACAACATGCGCATCGAGTACCGCGCCCCGCTGAACATGCACAGCTCGACCGTCGAGGTGAACGCCGCGATGCTGGCCGATGCGGCGCTGATTCCGTACGACGCGTTCGAGGACCCGGCCGATCTGCTCGAGCTGGCCGCCGCCTACGAACAACTCGACGACGACCGCGCGACCGACGCGAGAGAAGCCGCCCGGGCGGCCATGGGCGTCGCACACGTCGGGAGCGAGTAGCGCCGATCGGACAGCGCACGCCTATCGGTGGGGTGCCCGTCGGGGGGTGCCCGTCGGGGGGGGGCCCATCGGGGGGGGGCGGCGCGCGGGTCAGTGCGCCGCGCCGGCCATCGTCGACCGCACGAAGACACGCGAACGCACGCGCGTCTCCACTCCCTGGCGCGCGACGGTCAGGTCGAACTCGACGCGCCGGATCGCGTCGCAGGCGGCGCCGCCGAGCGGCTGACCGAGATCCGCGTTGCTCTCGTCGTACACCTTGATGACCAGGCCCGTCACGTCGGAGGTGATGATTCGCGGCGTGGCGTTCAGCTTCAGCATGAGATCGGAGCCCGAGAGCGAGATCGAGTTGTTCGCGTCCCAGCCGAGGTAGGTCGACGTGACCAGCGTGATGTCCGGCGCGACGCCCGCCACACCCGTGTCGAGCGGGATCTTGCGCACCTCGCGCGCGAGGCGGTCCATCGCGACCGAGGCCTCGGAGGCGAGCCGGGCCTGCGTGGCGGCTTCGACGTAGCCGTCCGTCGCCTGGAGGATGATCCCGGACGAGACGCCCGAGATGATCACGAGCACGACGATCGTCGCGATGGACTCGACCAGCGTGAAGCCGCGGCGAGGTCGGCGGGACGGATTCCGGGGTCGGTTCACGGCGTGTACTCCGTCACGACCGTGGACACGGTCTGGGTCCGGCTCGTGCCCGTCCCGTCGGTCCAGGTCACGGCGACATCGACGACCATGTAACCGCCGCTGGCGTCCGCCGTGGCGAGGTCGGCCTGGTACTCGGTGAGGGTGACCGTTCGATCGAAGCCCGTGAACGGCGCCGCGACCGGCGTCTCGGCGGTGTAGTTGGCGGGAACGAGATAGGACCAGCCCCGCGTGCCGCTGTGGCGATCGGCGATGACGTCCTCGAGCTTCTCCACCGCCAGCCATCGCGCGGTGGACTGGAGGACCGGGTTGACACGCTGGATGTGCGCCTCGCGAATCGACCACAGCATCGACGGCACGGCGACCGCCAGGATGATGATCGCCGCGATCGTCTCCATGAGGGTGAACGCGCCGCGGCGACGGTCACGGCTGGTACGCATAGCCCGTCTCCTGCTGCACGTTCACGACGTGTCCGCCGGTGATGGTGACGGCGCCGGTCGCGTTCAGGTAGATGCCGTCGTTCGTCAGCGGCCGGCCGAGCCAGTCGAAGCCGACGTCCGGAACGTCGCTGACGTCCGTGCCGACGAACGACGCGCTCACGACCTTGATGTCCGGGAACGAACCGGTATTCAGCGTCTGGATGAAGTCCGCGTGCGTCGCCGGGTCCTTCAGGAGCACGGCATTCGTCTTGCCGGCCGCGCCGGTCTCGGCCCGGATCTCCCACTTCGTGTTCCCGGTCGTGTCGAACCGGACCCAGGTGATCGTGCCGGTGGCGAGCGCGTGCTGGTGCGCGAAGCCCAGGTCCTGGAGCAGAACCCGGGCGGCCACCGCCCCCCGCGTATCGCCCATGTCGCTGAGCAGGGGCACCGCGATACCCATCAGGATCGTGAGCATCACCATCACGGCGATGAACTCGACAATGGTAAATCCGCCGCCCCGGACGGAACGGCGGACTCGGGTGTGCTCGAACCAGGGGGTCATCGCTCGCCTACCAGGCGTTCTCGCCGGTCGTATTGGTGTTGGCGTAGAAGATCGCCTTCGTCGTGCCGTTCGTGTAGTACGCCCAGCCGCCGTCGCCGGTGAGCGTGCGGGCGTCGGCCTCCGCTTCCGTGGCGGCGTAGACCGTCTCGTCGGTGTCGTATGGATTCGCGGGGACCGCTTCCTGCATCACGTCGCCGAGGGTGTTGAGATCGGCGAGAGCCGGATAGGCCGCGGTGCCGCTGATCGACTTGTTCGCGAAGTAGTTCGCGATGCCGGCCCGGACGCCGCCGAGGGTGCCCTTCGTCGCCGCCGCGCGGGCGTCGGCCGCGTAGTCGAAGTACTTCGGCAATGCCACGCCTACGAGGATTGCCAGGACCACGATGACGGCGATCAGCTCGATCAGCGTGAAGCCCTTGGATGATCTCTGGTTTCGGGTCGTCATGGTGCTCTTCCTTGCAATCGACTTCGAATCAACCAATGAGTGCCGCCATGTCCCACATGGGAAGGAAGATCGCGAGCGCGATGACGAGCACGATTCCGGCCAGCCCGACGATGAGAACGGGTTCGATCGCGGTGCTGACGTTCTTCGTGAGGTGCTCGACGTCGCGGTCGTACGTTCGGGCAACGATCTCGCACATCCTCGGGAGCTCGGCGGCTTCCTCTCCTGCGGCTATCATCCGACGCGTGAACGTCGGAAAGTACTGACAAGTGATGATGACATCGGCGAGCCGACCGCCCGTATTGACCTGATCTCGCAACTTCTGTGCGTCGTTCTGGAGCAGCGGTCGGCCCGAGGCGCGGCCCGCCATGTCCAGCGCATCGATAATGCTGAGACCGCTGCGCAGGGAGATTCCGAGAACGCTGGCGAAGCGGCTGATCGCCAGCCCGCGCAGCACGTCGCGCATGAACGGGATCTTGTGGAGCCACGTGTCGATCCGCGCTCGGGCCTTCGGCAGGCTCCAGGCCTTTCGCACGCCCCACACCGAGCCGACGATGCCGACGAGGTACGCGTACCAGTACGTCGCCAGCGAGTTGCTGATGCCGATAACGATCTGGGTGGGCAGCGGAAGCGCAAGCCCCCGGCGGGCGAAGAGATCCGCGAACCCCGGCACGACGAAGATCATGAGGAACGTCAGCGCGAGGGCGAGGGCGGCCACCACGCAGATCGGATACATGAGGGCGCCCTTGACGTTCTTCATCATCTCGTAGCGTCGCTCGAGCATGCCGGCGAGGTTCGCGAGGACTTCGATCAGGTTGCCGCTCGCCTCGGCGGCGCGGATGGTCTCGACGTAGACCTCGCCGAAGATTTCGCGGTGCGGGCTCATCGCGTCGGTCACGGTGCAGCCGCCTTCGACCTGCCGGGCGATGTCGTCGAGGACCTCGCGCAGACGCTGGTTCTGCTCCTGCTCGGTGATCGACCGGAGGCCGTCCACGATCGGGATCTTGGCGTCCATCAGGACCGAGAACTGGAACGTGAAGTGCGCGACGTCCTTGAGCGTGATCCGCTGTCCGCCGCGCCGACGGGAGCTCTTGCTCCTGAGCAGCAGCGGCTTCATGCCCGCGGCGACCAGCTTGCGGTACGCCTCCTCCTGCGATTCCGCCCGCAGTTCGCCCCGCGTCGTCGTGCCGCGGGCGCCGATCGCCTTGTACTGGAACGAGATCTGGGTCATGCGATCAACCTCTCGTGCTTGGCCTTCCTCGCCGGATGCGCCGCGGCCGGCCGCTCGATGTCGGACACGGATGCGACCTTCGTGACCTCGTCCAGCGTCGTCAGCCCCATCCGGGCCTTCTCGAGCCCCTCCTGCCACATCAGCCGCATCCCCGCGCGCACGGCCACGTCGCGGACCCGGTCGACCGAGCCGCCCTCCTCGACGCAGCGTTTGACGTCGAGCGAGAACTTGAGGAACTCGTACAGGCCCACGCGTCCGCGGTATCCCGTCTGGCTGCACCGGCTGCAGCCCTTGCCGCGCACGAAGCCCTCGGCGTTCTCCTCGAGACGGAACCGGTGCCGGACGAGGTCGTGCAGCGGATCGGGCACCACGCAGTGCCGGCACACGCGGCGCACCAGACGCTGGGCCATGACGCCCAGCACCGCCGAGTTGATGACGAACGACGGGAGGCCGAAGTCGCGCAGACGCGACACGGCGCCGACGGCGTCGTTCGTGTGCAGCGTGCTGAGCACCATGTGACCGGTGAGGGCGGCCTGGAGCGCGATCGTGGCGGTCTCGTTGTCGCGGATCTCGCCGACGAGAACGACGTCCGGGTCCTGACGCAGGATCGACCGGAGGGCCGACGCGAACGTGAGGTTGATCTCCGGATTGACCTGGATCTGCCGCACGTACGGCAGCCGGATCTCGACCGGGTCCTCGATCGTCATGATGTTCCGCGACGGCTCGTTGAGCTTGCTGAGCGCCGTGTAGAGCGTCGTCGTCTTGCCGGAGCCGGTCGGGCCCGTGACCAGGATCATGCCGTGCGGCTGGTGCAGCGTCTCCTCGAGCGCTGTGCCGAGCGCCGCGGGCATGCCGAGCTCGCGGAAGTCCGTGAACGTCTGGGCGTTCGTCAGGAGTCGCATGACGACGTTCTCGCCGCACACGGTCGGGACCGTCGACATGCGCACGTCCACGTTCGTGTTGCCGTGGCGGAAGCGGAACTTGCCGTCCTGCGGCCGGCGTGTCTGCGTCAGGTCGAGATGCGCCATGACCTTGAGACGCTGCACGATGCCGGGGTGCATCGACAGCGGCGGCCCCTGCTTCTCCTGGAGCACGCCGTCGATGCGGTACCGGAGGTGAAGATCGTGCTCGTCCGGGTTGACGTGGATGTCGCTCGAGTTCTGCTGCACCGCTTCGGCCAGCATCTGGTTCACGGCGGCAACAACGGGCTGGCTCGCCTCGGCGGCGTCGACCTCGGTCTCGACCTCCTCCTTCTTTCCGGACTCGCCGCGGCCGGCCGCGAGGCTGTAGGCCTTCGCGATGAGGGCGCGAATCTGCTCACGGCTGGAGATGACCGCGTCGACCTCGCACTTCGCGATGCGCCGGATCTGGTCCGCCGCCTCGAGGTCGAGCGGGTCGTCCATCGCCAGCGTGAGGACGCCGTCGATCATGAACAGCGGAAAGGCGCAGTAGCGCTCGGCGAGGGCCCGGGCGAACAGCGACGTGTTCGAGTACGTGGAGTCGTAGTCGGTCAGCTCGACGTACGGAACCTCGCAGATATCGGCCTTGGTCAGCGCGAGCTGGCGGCTCGTCAGCGTCTCGGTCGAGACGAGCGCATCGGCAAGGTCGACGCCGTTCTCGGCGGCGTACCGGCGTGCGGCCTCGAGCTGCTCGTCATTGATCAGCCCCTCTTCGATCAGGGCGCGTTGAAGGAAGACGTCCTGGTCACCCATGGACACCTCCCTCCGACTCCTTCATCTTCGCCGCCTCGGCCGCCAGCTTCAGCACGTCGGCCACGCGCGTCTCGATGTCCGGCTCCGGATCGACGAAGGCCGTACCGAGCGCGTAGGTCGGGTCGTGGCTGTTCAGCGTCACTCGTCGCACCTTCGCCCGGTGCTCGAAGCACACGTCGTAGACGGGCGTGCCGTCGGACGCTGTGCTCACCGGCCGCGGGTGGTAGATGCGAATGGTCCCCTCGCACATGCGGGGGACGAACTGGGGACAGATGAGACCCATGCCGCCGGTGGAGATGTCGGAAGCCGTGCCGCGCGTGACGTGCGGCTCCGCCGCACCGGACATGGAAGCGAAGCGAACCTGCGCGCGATGCGTGTCGGCGACGACGAACTCGGCGCGGAGCGCCAGCGTCTCGCGTTCGTGCTGCCGGATTGTCAGGCCGCTCATCTGCGCCATTTTCAGGGTCGCTCGCGTAACACGAATCGAGCGCGCACGATGCGTCGGCACCGCCGGCGGATACGCCCTCCGGAGCCCCATCGGCCGTTCTGCTGCTTCAAATAAGGGGATTCGGGCCTGCCGAGACCGGCTGCGGCGGTCCGGCGGGTCCGGTAATCACAGGCTGGCTGTCGTTCGCCGGGCGGCGAGGGAGAGCGGAGCCCGTCCCGCTCGCACCCTCTCAGTTGAGTGAGAGCCCCTGATCAGAACGACCCGGCATTCGCCCGGCGAGGATCGCGTCGGGCTCGGTGCCCGGCTCACTCTGATAACAACATCCTAGAACTCCTTCGCCCGATGCTGCATCTGGGCCTTCAGACGCGCAAGGATCGAGCTGTGCATCTGGCTCACGCGGGACTCGGAGAGGTCGAGGGTCATCCCGATCTCCTTCATCGTCATCTCCTCGTAGTAATAGAGAACGACGATGAGCCGCTCGGCGCGCGAGAGACCCTTCGTGATGAGGAGCTTGAGGTCCTTCCGCTGGATCTCCGCGAGCGGATTCTCCTGGCGGGTGTCGCGAATGACGTCGATTTCCCGGACGTCCTTGCTCGAGTCCGTCTCGAACCACTTGCGGTTGAGCGATACGACGCCCACCGGGCGCGAGTCCTTCGACAGCTTCTGGAACTCCGATCCGTCAACTTTGAGACGATCGCAAATCTCGCCGTCCGTGGCCTTTCTTCCCAGCTCCATTTCCAGTGCCTTTCGTGCCCGATCGACCTTCGCGGTGCGCGAACGGACAAGGCGGGGAACCCAGTCCATGGCCCGCAGCTCGTCGAAGATCGCGCCCCGGATCCGCTGGGCGCAGTAGGTTTCGAACTTGACGCCGCGTGCGAGGTCGAACGCGTCGATCGCGTCCATGAGGCCGAACAGGCCGGCCGACATGAGGTCTTCGACGTCAACCTCGCCCGGCAGACGCATGTGCATGCGCTCGGCCGTGTACTTCACGATGTCGAGGTAGTGCTCGATGAGGTAGTTTCGTATGTCGTCGGTGGGCGCGTTCTTGTATTGCACCCAGACCTGCGTGATCGGAAGATCGCGGAGGCTTCCCGCTGCGGCCTTCGGTTTCGTGCGCGTCGCGCCGTTGGCGGCGGGCGCGTGCGCCGGCGCCTTCTTCCGGGCCGCCGTCCCCGGCGACGCGGCCGACGTCTTCGATCGCGCCGCCGTCTTCTTCCCGGTGGCCTTGCCGGCGGCTGCCTTCGCCGGCTTCGACCGCGCCGCCGGCTTTGACCGCGTCGCCGGCTTTGAATCGATCTTCGTCCTGGTCTTCGTCTTCGGCATTCGGTCGTCTCCTTGACCCGGGCCAACCGGCCCTGCCTCGGCGCCAATCCCTGGCTACCGTCGAGACAATATATCGGGAATCAGGGGGCGCACAAGCGCCCTTTACACCACCAGGACCTCCTCGTCCGTCGGGTTCCCGTGCTCGTCCACGTTCGGCATCGCGTCGTCTTCGAATTCGTCGCCCGGCGGCGTGTCGGGATTCGCGGCCCGGTGCCCCTCGATGTGCTGATCGACGATGTGCTGCGCGACCAGGCCGACGGCGAGGCCGGCGGGGTAGCACACGACCAGCGCGACCATGGCGCGCCACAGAACGGAGTGCGGAGGATTGCCCGCGGCCAGGCCGGCAACGATCGCCACGGCGAACGCCGCGAGGGCGAAGCAACCCGCGATTGTGCTCGCCGCAATCCCCTTCATCTCACCTTTCTGACGGAGCCGGACCGGCTCGGATACGGGGCGCAATCGGGGCGCAATCGCGACTCCCGATCGGGGCCCGATCGTCGCCCGATCGGGGCTCAATCGGTACGTATCGCCCGTTCGCCGGACCCAGTCCAAGAAATCAACGCGTTTTGCGGCACTCCAATGTGAAGGGATTCGGACTGTTGCGGGGTTACACGCCCCGCTCCATCTGCGCCACCGCTATGAGTTGTGCCCCTGCCGCCCGCGACCCCTATCGGAACGGCCGCCGCCGAGGAATGACGCGAGCCGCGCGAAGAAGCCGCCGCGCGTCTCGTCCTGATGGCGATCACCCTCCAGCAGACGCATCGCGATCGCGTGCACCGATCGGGTCGCACGACCGTCCGGCGCGAAGAGCGTGAAGGGAAGACGGTGGTACACGGCCGACGGCACCAGCGGGTCGAGCGGAATGGCCCCCGCGAATCCGACGGACCGCTTCAGGAAGGATCGCGCCACGGCGTCCATGCGACGGTGGATCTCCGCGGCCTGTCCGCCGTCGCTCACCATGTTGACGACGAGCTTGATCCGGGCGTCGGGCGACCGCCTCCAGAGGCTCTTGATCATGCCGTAGGCATCGGAGATCGCCGGCGGCTCGGGCGTCGTGGCGACCAGCGTCGTGTGGGCAGCCGCCGCGAACGCGAGAACGTTCGAGCTGATCCCGGCGGCGCAGTCGATGATGATGATGTCCGCGACACGCTCCAGCGCGCCGAGCTGATCGAGCAAGATCGCCCGATGCCGGGCGCCGATGTCCGCCATGCCCGCGACGCCGGACGCGCCGGGAATCAGGCGGAACCCGCCGGGCCCGAGCATCATCGCGTCCGCGAGCTGGCAGCGTCCGGTCACGACGTGCTGGAGTGTCAGCTTCGGCCGCATGTTGCACAGCACGTCGACGTTGGCCAGGCCGAAATCGGCGTCGAGCAGGCAGACCTTGCGCCCGGAGGCGGCGAGCGTCACCGCGAGATTGACGGCGATGTTGCTCTTGCCGACGCCCCCCTTGCCCGACGTGACGGCGATCGCGCGGGCAAGACGCGGCGCGGGCGCGTGCGTCGGAGGCGGCGGCGCGGGAGCGCGATGCGGGGCCGGCGTCAGCAACCGCTCCGACGGGGCGGCGCTGCGCACCGCGCGCGGCCGGTGCGCGACCGGCGCCGGCGGCGGGCTGCCGGCGGCGACGGGTCGGGGTCGAAAGCTGACGGCCCCCGACGGCGTGCTCGGTGCGATGTCGGCATCAGGCTCGCACACGTGGACGCCGCACGCGGCCACCGGCGAGCGCAAAGATTGCGCGTCGCCTGACCCCGCGACCGGTGTGTCGCCGGCCACGATCGACTCCATCAGGCGGCGCAGCCGCGTGGCCTGGTCGGATTGAGCGTCGTGATCCTTCACGCGTGGACGTCGGCCCCGAGAATGAGCTCGGCCAGCCGCTCTGGACGGCTGACCTCGATCTGGTCCGGCACTTCCTGACCGGTCGTGAAGAAGCTCAGGTTCTTCCCGATCCGGCGCACGACGTTGACGAGCATGCCGAAGCTGACCGCCTCGTCGAGCTTCGTGAGGACGATCTTGTCGACGCCGACGGCGCCGAACGCCTCGGCCTCGCGCACGAGGACCTTCTCCCCGGCGGTGCTCGACAGCACGAGGTGCACCTCGTGCGGATCCGCGGCCTCGACAAAACGCCGAAGCTCCGCGATGCGATCGCCGTCGTTCTGGCTGCGGCCGGCGGTGTCGATCAGGATGACGTCCTGGTCGCGCATCGCGCGAACCGCCTGCCGCATCTCGCCCGGTGTGAGCGCGACGTTCAGCGGGAGACCGATGATGTTCGCGTACGTGCGGAGCTGATCGACGGCGGCAATGCGGTAGGTGTCGGCCGTAATCAGGCCGACGCGTCGGCCGTGACGCAGCTTGAAGGTCGCGGCGAGCTTCGCGAGCGTTGTCGTCTTGCCGACCCCGGTCGGCCCGATGAGCACGATCGTGAGCGGGCGCCCGTCCCGGGGGCGTTCGGGGATCGCCTCGTCGACGGTCGGTATGAAATCGGCGAGGCGGCGCCGCACGGCCGCCCGGACCGCGTCCTCGTCCTCGAGCTGCATCGCCGTGAGTTCGTCGCGCACCTCGTTGACGACCTGGTCGGCAAGCTCCTCGGAGACCTCCTGCCCGATCATCTTGAGGTACATGTCGAAGAGACGGTCGGGCATCGTGGGCGTCGGAACGCCGGTGCGCGGAACCTGACGCTGGAGCACCTCGCCGACCATCCTGCGGATCGCGCCGAGCTCCGCCCGCACCGCGGCGTCCTCGGCGGTGACCGGATCCGGCACACCTCGGCCGTTCCCGTTCCCGGCCTCGCGCGCGACCCCGAATGGCGCCGGACGACGGATCGGGTCGCGATGATCTGCGTGACCTCGGGGGTCCGCGGGATCCGGAAAACCGCAGGACCCAGCCGACCCGACCACGGCCACGGGCGACGGCGCGTCCACCACCGCGACGGCGCCCGACGCCTCGTCCGGCGGCGCGTTGAGGAGAAAGCGCCGCGCGACGCGCCGGGCGGGATCGCGCTCGATCCGCGGCGTCGGGACGGGCAGCATCTCGGGTACTGGCTCCGGCCTCGGCTCCGGTTTCGGCGGACCGGAGGCCGCGGCCACCATCGGGGTCACCGCGTCAGCGGCTTCGGCGGTCATCGGATCCGGCGCGTCCTCCGGGTGGCCGTGAACGGCATACGGGCCGTTCGCACGGCGTCGATGCTGCTCGAGCATGGCCTGCGCGAGGCGGCGGGTCCGATCGCGGTCGCGCTCCGTCGGCGCGGCCTCCACGGCGGACTCCCGCGCCGGCTCCGTCGCGAGGGCGGTCTGCCCGTAGGCGCGCCGCGCGAGCCGTCGCTGCCCCGGCGTAGCGGCCGAAGCGATCGCAGCGGTCCGCTCCGCCGGTGTCGATCCCGACCTGCTCCCGTCCGCCGGCGTGTTCGCCGACGCCGTCAGCTCGATGATCGTGCGACGTCCGAGCCCGAGGAGCCCGCCGCGCTGGAACGTTCGCGTATTGAGGATGATCGCGTCGGCGCCGAGGTCGCGCTTGACCGCAGCGAGTGCTTCCGCCATCGAGTACGCCTGGTACGTCCTGAGATTCACCGCGGTGCCCTCCATGGCCCCTGGCTGGTCGCTAAGCGCTGACGGCCGTCGGCGTCGCCGGGTCCGCAACCTCGTGCTCGAAGTGTACCAGACCGAGTGACTCGACGTCCAGACCCTTCACGATCTCGTTGTACGACAGCACGACCGCGCCCGCAACATGGTTGTCGAGGATCTGCTTGAGCTGCGCGCGCACACTCGGCGACGAGAGCACGATGAGCTGGTGACCGCCGCTGACCAGCGGCTCGGCCGTGGCGGACACCGCCTGCGCGACGCGGCGGGCGATCCGCGGTGGAATGGACATCGTCGTGCCGCCCGGCCCCCGGTCGATGTAGCCGTTGATGACGTCCTCGAGCGCCGGGTCCATCGTCACGCAGTAGAGGCGGGGTCGCCCGTCGTCGCCGGTCTCGGCGTACATGTCGGAGATCGTCCGTCGCAACGCGTTCCGGACGTACTCGGTGAGCACCGCCACGTCCTTCGTGTGCGGGGCCCAGTCGCCGAGGGTCTCCACGATCGTCTCGAGGTCGCGGATCGGCACGCGCTCCCGCAGCAGACCGTGCAGGACCTTCTGGAGCTCGCCGGGCCTGATGATCCCGGGGATCGTCTCCTCGACCAGCTTGGACGCCGACTTGCGGAGCTGCTCGAGCAGGTTGTTGACCTCCTCGCGCGAGAGGAGCTCAGCCGCGTGCTCCTTGACCAGCTCGGTCAGGTGCGTGGCGATGACGCTCGTCGCGTCCACGACGGTGTAGTTCATGGTTTCGGCCCGCTGCTTCATCGCGGGATCGATCCAGATGGCATCCAGCCCGAACGCCGGCTCCTTTCCCGCGAGGCCGTCGATCCGCCCCGTCGCGAGCCCGGAGTCCATCGCCATCAGGAGGTCGGGGTAGATCGTCCCCTCGCCGACGACGGCGCCGCGCATCTTCACGCGGTAGGTGTTGGCGTCATTCTGCATGTTGTCGCGGATGCGGATCGGGGGGACGACCAGCCCGATCTCGATGGCGAGCTGGCGACGCAGCAGCGCGATGCGGTCGAGCAGGTCGCCGCCGCGACCGGCGTCGACGACCTGCACGAGGCCGTAGCCGATCTCGATCTCGAGGGTGTCCACGCCGAGCAGGTCCTCGACCGGCGACGGCTCGGAAGGGGCGGCGGCGGCGGCCTCGCGGGCCGCCACCGTGCGGGCGGCGGAGGTGCGCCGTCCCACGAGGCCCATCGACCAGGCGATACCACCCAGGGTCGCCCCCGCCGCGAGCAGCGGGAACGTGGGAAGCGGCGTGAAGCTGAGCAGCCCCAGGAATCCCGAGATGAGGTACAGGGCGGTCGGCTGCGAGCTGAGCTGCGCGGGAATCTCGTCGCCGATGGTCTCCTGGCCGCCCGTGCGCGCGACGATGAGGCCGGCTGCGATCGCGATGATGAACGACGGCACCTGGCTCACCAGCCCGTCGCCGATCGTCAGACGCGTGAAGACCTCCAGCGACTCCCCGATGCCCCAGCCCTTCTCGATCGCGCCGATCGCGAAGCCGCCCGCGATGTTGACGAGCGTAATGATGATGCCCGCGATCGCGTCGCCGCGTACGAACTTGCTCGCACCGTCCATCGCCCCGTAGAAGTCCGCCTCGCGCATGATCTCCTCGCGGCGGGCCCGGGCCTGCGCCTCGTCGATGAGCCCGGCGGAGAGGTCGGCGTCGATCGCCATCTGCTTGCCCGGCATCGCGTCGAGGGTGAACCGCGCCGCGACTTCGCTCATGCGCGTCGCGCCCTTCGTAATCACGACGAACTGCACGACCACGAGGATGATGAAGATGATCGCGCCGACGATCACGGACTCGCCGGCCACGAACGTACCGAACGCCTGGATCACGGCCCCGGCAACTCCCTCGGCCTCGGCGGCGCTGTCCGCGTCCGCGCTCAGGATGAGCCGCGTGGACGCCACATTCAGCACGAGCCGGAAGAGCGTCGTCGCGAGGAGGAGCGCGGGGAAGACGCTGAACTCGAGCGGCCGGCCCATGTAGATCGTCGTCAGCATGACCACCGACGCGAGCGAGATGTTGGCCGACAGGAGGATGTCCATCACGGCGGGCGGCAGCGGCACCACCAGCACGACGATGAGCATGATGAACGAAACCGGAACGAGCAGGTGGCGGTGCTTCGCGACCAGGAGGAAGGGCTTCGGGATGTTGGTCTTCACAGCCAAGTCCTGAGTCTCGAATCACGTCCCTGAGCCCGTCAGCCCGCCATCCTGCCCCCGAGCCGGTACACGTAAGCGAGCACCTCGGCCACCGCCGAGTAGTAGTCCGGGGGTATCTCCTGCCCGACGGCGACGTCCTTGTAGAGCGCCCGGGCGAGCGGCTTGCGCTCGACGATCGGGATCGAGTGCTTCAGGGCGATCTGCCGGATGCGAATCGCGATGTGGTCCGCGCCCTTCGCGATCACCCTGGGCGCATGCATCGTCTCCTGGTCGTACTTGATGGCGATCGAGATGTGCTCCGGGTTGGTCACGATCACGTCCGCCCTCGGGACCGCCGCCGAGATGCGATGCATCGCGATCTGGTGCTGCATGCGGGCGCGTCGTCGCTTCACCTCGGGATCGCCCTCGGTCTGCTTCATCTCGTCCTTGACCTGCTGCTTTGTCATGCGCAGGTCCCGCGACATCCGCCAGCGCTGGTACGCGAGGTCAATGACGCCGAGCACCAACAGGACCGCGAGGATGCGCAGCGCCAGGTCGAACATGATCGACCCGCACGAGGCCAGGCACTGCATCACCGACAGGTAGGGCAGCACGAGAATCTGATCGGCGTACTGCTGCGTCGTCAGCACGGTGATCACGACGACGATGAGCACCTTGAGCGAGTCGAGGCTCGCCTTCACCAGGCCGTTGAGGCCGAAGATGCGTTTGAAGCCGGCCAGCGGGTTGAGCTTGCTGAGCTTCGGCTGCACCGCCTTTGGGGCGAAGAGCCAGCCGATCTGGCCGAACTGGCCGAGAAACGAGGCCGCCCAGGCGATGAGCAGGACCGGCGCCGCGATGCGGGCCGCCGCGAGGCCGATGTACCGCACCACCTCGCCGGCGCCTTCCGGGTCGAGCGGGTCGGCCGCGCTGTCGTCCAGCACGTTGGCGACGACGACGCGCGCTTCGCCGAACATCCAGAGCGCGGCGACGGCGACCGTCAGCGTGCTGATGACCAGCAGGATCGCGCCGGACAGGTCCTGGCTCTTCGCCACCTGGCCTTCCTCGCGCGAGTCCTGGCGGCGCTTCGGTGTCGCCTCCTCGGTCTTCTCGCCCAGGTCATCCGCCACTTGCGTGTATCCATTCGAACATGCGGTTCATCGTTTCGTCGATGTCGTCCACGATCACATCGTTGATCACCACGAGGCCGACCATCACGACCCCGATGCCGACGATGATGCGGACAAGGAAGCCGAGGCTCAGGATATTGAGCTGCGGTACGGTCTTCGCCATGAAACCGAGCGCGATCGTCTGGAGGAAGATCAGGGCGAGGAGCGGCGCCGCGATGCGCAGCGCCAGCTCGAACGCCGAGATCAGCAGGCCCAGCACGAGCGACAGCGTGTCGAGATCGATGACGAAGCCGCCGAGCGGCACGTACGCGAACGTGTCGAGCACGCCCCGGACCATCGACACGTGACCGCCGACCGCGAGGAACGCCGCGAGGGTCATGAAGAAGAGGATCTGCCCGAGGACGTCGGCCTCGTCGTCGATCCCGGGGTTGTAGAACCGTGCGAAGCCGAGCCCCATCTGCTGACCCATGACGAGCCCCCCGGTCTGCACCGCGACCATCGGCAGCGCGGCGATGAACCCGATGACGAGCCCGATCAGCAGCTCCGCCGCGACGAGGGGGCCGAGCGACCAGAGAGTCAGCTCGAGCGTCGTGCCCGCGAAGTGCTCGGCCGCGATCTGCGGGTACACCGCCCCCCCGATCAGGAACGCGAGGCCGACCTTCACCCGGACCGGGATCGCGGGCGACCCGAGGAGCGGCCCGAAGACGGTCAGGCCGGTCACGCGGAAGATGACGAGCAGGGCCGGCGGGATGTGAGCGTACAGCTCGGTCATGTGCGAGGAAGGCACGAAGGGAAAGGAAGGCAGGAAGGTCCCGCTGCGGCGCGTCCCCGGACACGGCCCCGGACACGTCCCCGGACACGTTCCCGGACACGGACACGGCCGCGGACACGGACACGGCGGGCCTCCACCGCGCCCTTC
>CAZXBB010000011.1:0-10142 GCA_964638815.1 uncultured Isosphaeraceae bacterium | reverse complement strand
CTACCCATCCCCGGACTTGCGGCCGCGCCAGTCCGCGCCGATCGGCCCGAGCGCGTCCTTGAGCGCGAGCCACTCTCCCACGGCCACGGTTTGGGGACGCCGGTCCGCGGCGATGCCGGCCGTCTCGAGGGCCGCGGCCACGCGCGCCGCGTCGAAGGGGAGCTGCCGCGCCAGCACGTTGTGGAGCATCTTCCGCCGCTCACGGAACGCGGCCTGGACGAGCCGCCACAGCTGGTCCTCCTCCTCGGCGGAGAGTCGATCGTCCGCATCGAACGGCTCGACCACGATGACAGCCGATTCGACGGCGGGTTCCGGCTCGAACGCCTCCGGCGGCACGCGGAAGGCCACCCGGACCCGGGCGTGGTACTGCACGAACACCGAGAGGTAGCTCATCTTCCCGGGCGGCGCCGCGATCCGCTCCGCCACCTCCCGCTGGACCATGAGGACGAGCCGCCGAGGTCGCGGTGGCGCGCCCAGCAGCGCGTGCAGGATCGGGCTCGTGATGTGGTACGGCAGGTTCGCGACGACGTCGTAGGGCGGCTCGACGAGCCGGACGAGGTCCTGGTCGAGCGCGTCGCCCTCGATGAGCTGGAGACGGCCCTCCACGAGCGCGGGCTCGAAGCGCTCGCGCAGGAACGTGGCGAGACCGCGGTCCAGTTCCACGGCCGTCACCGTGACGCCGGCATCGAGCAGACCGGCAGTCAGGAGCCCGAGACCCGGCCCGATCTCCAGCACGCGGCTGCCGGGCTCCGGGTCGGCCGTCTCGAGGATCTGCGAGAGCACGTCGCTGTCGGCCAGGAAGTTCTGCGACAGCGCATGGCGGGCGCGCAGCCCGGCGGCGCGCAGCGTGGCGCGGACGTCGGCCGGATCGATCGTCACCGTTTCGCCAACGGCAGCGACGGCCGCGCATCGAGGTCGAGTGCCGCGCGCTCACCCGCCGCGAACCGGCGGGCGCCGGCGGCGCCGATCATCGCCCCGTTGTCCGTGCACAGGCCGGGCCGCGGCACGATGAGCGGCACGCCCAGCGCCTCCGACTCCCCCGCCAGCCGCTCACGCAACGCCGAATTCGCCGCCACGCCCCCGCCGAGCACGATCGAGCGTGCACCGATCTCCCGGGCGGCCCGCGCCGTCTTCGTGGCGAGCACATCGACGACCGAGTCCTGAAAGCCCCATGCCAGCTCCGCGGTGGTCGCGGCGGACAGCGTGGCAGTCGGGTCGTCGGCCGGCAGCCCTTCTTCCGCGCGAGCGTCGGTGACGATCCGCCGCGCGGCCGTCTTGAGCCCCGAAAAGCTCAGATCGTACGTATCGCCCATCCACGCCCGCGGGAACACGGCGTCGCGGCGCACGGCCCCCTCGGCGGCCTTCTGGATCGCCGGGCCGCCCGGGTACCCGAGCCCCAGCAACCGACCGACCTTGTCGAACGCCTCACCGGCGGCGTCGTCCACGGTCGTCCCCAGCAGCCGGTAGGTCAGGTGATCGCGCATCTCGGCCAGGAACGTGTGGCCGCCGGACACGACGAGCGCCACGAGCGGGAACTCGGGCTCGGGTTTCGAGACCTCGTCCTCGCCCGGATCCAGGAGCCAGGCCGCGTAGACATGCCCCTCGAGATGGTTGACCCCGACCAGTGGCTTGTCGTGGACCCACGCGAGGGCTTTCGCAAAATTGATCCCCACCAGCAGCGATCCGGCGAGGCCGGGGCCGTATGTGACCGCGACGCCATCGATGTCGTCCCACGTGACGCCGGCACCGGCCCAGGCCTCGTCGAGCGTGGGGACGATCCAGCGCAGGTGGGCTCGCGCGGCCACCTCCGGCACGATCCCGCCGGATGGGGCATGGAGCGCGACCTGCGAGGCCACCACGTTCGAACGGATGCGCCGGCCGCCTTCGATGAGCGCGATGCCGGTCTCGTCGCACGACGATTCGATGGACAGCAGGAGCGGTCCGCTCACGCGGTGTCCTCGGGGGCCGGGATCGGTCGTTCGCGCGGGTCGGTGGGCGCCGGTGCCTCGTCGAGCACTTCGCGGAGCCGCGCCACCCGGGCGCGCATCGGGGGTTCGTCCAGCGGCTCGGTGGTCATGATCAGCGCGTCCTCGTTGTCGTCGCTGTAGTAGCGCGGACGCAGCCCGACCGGCCGGAAGCCGTACTTCTCGTACAGCTTTCGCGCCGGGAGGTTGGACAGTCGCACCTCGAGCGTCGCCTCATGCGCTTCACGCTCCATCGCCACGTCGAGGAAGGCGACGAGCAGCCGCTCTCCGATCCTCTGGCGGCGCCAGGCGGGATGGACGGCGAACGTCGTGATGTGCGCCTCGTCGACCATCAGCCACATCCCGCCGTACGCGATCACGGTGTCGCCGATGCGGGCCACGAGGTAGTGAGCCAGCCGGTTGCTCTCGAGCTCGCTCTGGTACGCGTGCGGTGGCCAGGGCGAGGTGAAGCTCGCCTGCTCGATCGCGTGGACGGCGGGGAGGTCATCGAGCCCCATCGGGCCGATGACCACCCTCACCGGGGGTCGCGCGACCATTGCACGGCACCGCCGGTCGCTCGCACGCCGCGCGGCAGGGTCACGTAGTCGGGAACGAGTGTCTCGAGCTCGGATGTGGACGTGTCGGAGAGTGCGGCCAGCTTCGCCGCTCCCGCCCGAAGGAGCGCGTGACCCAGTCCAGCCCGGGCCGCTGCTCCGCGCGCCAGCGCTTCGTCCGGGGCGCGCCCGTCGAGGTCCACGGCCACGAGCCGCTCGCCCGGGGCGAGCTCGGGCTCCTCCCCGGCGGGAAGCGGCACGGGCGCCGAACCGGCACGGACCACGAGCCGGTCGCGCGGGCCGGCCGGAAGCAGCAGGACGGTCGGTCCCACGGCCCCGTCGAACCCGTCAGCCGTCGCGACATCGGCCTCCGCCGACTCGACCGCCTCGATCAGCGCCTCCGCGGTCGAGACACCGACCAGTGGGATGCCGAGACCGTGCGCCAGCCCCTTGGCCGTCGCGATGCCGACCCGCAGCCCGGTGAAGGCGCCCGGACCCGTCCCCACGACGATCCCGGTCAGCCGCGACCGCCGGATGTTCTGCTCACCCAGGAACCGCCCGATCGAGGGCAGCAGCGTCTCGCCGTGGCGATATCCGGCGGTCCAGGTCGAGATCCCGTCGGCGACTCCGTCGGGCGTCCCAGTGGCGATGACCACGTGGGTGGTCGCGGTGTCGATGGCGAGGATCGCTCGCCGGCGCCCGTCGTGGGTCACGCCGCGACGTCCAGGTAGCGCCGGTAGTCGTCAGAGCCCGCGACGAGCGTGATCGAGCGGCGGTCGTCACCGTCACCCTCGATCCGGACGTCGAGGCGGGCGGCCGGCAGCGCGTCGCCCAGTCGCTCCGGCCACTCCACGAGCGTGACGCCCTCGCGCTGGCGCTCGTCGAGGAGCCCGCCGGCGAGCGCATCCTCGGCCGAAGCGAGGCGGTACGGATCGATGTGGAAGAGCGGCAGGCGGCCGCGGTACTCGGCCATGAGGATGAAGCTCGGGGAGGTGACGGTCTCGGTCACGCCCATGCCCGCGGCGAACGCCTTGGCGAGGTGGGTCTTCCCCGCCCCGAGCTCGCCCCACAGGGAGATGAGGTCGCCGGGCCGGGCCACGGCGCCCAGCGCGCGACCCAGCTCGGTCGTGGCAGCGGGATCCGGCGCCACGACCAGGCGACGGTCGGCGGTCGACGAGGTCATCGCCGTCAGACGAACCGCTCGAGATCGCCGAGCGGAACCGCCGTGACCGATCCATCGGGAAACAGGACCGAGCCCGCCTCGAGATGGACCCCGCCAGCGAACCGGCGCGGTCCGGCCAGGCCCGCCCACGTCCCGTCGCGGCCGCCGAGCGGGCCGCCACGGACCCGCACGAAGTCGGCCGGGGGCGACGGCATGTCGACCTCGCTCTCGAAGACGAGCGACGGCGGATCGCCCACGATCGCCACTTCGTGACCGGCGAGCGCTTCCAGCACGTCCATCACGGGACTCGGCAGGGGTCGGCGGGTTGCCCCCTCGAGCACGAGCACGGCATACGAGGCGAGGCGATGGAGGGCCGCGCGCTGGCGCCGTTCCGAGGCAGTGAAGTCGCGCCGTTCCTTGCTCGCGAGGCCGCCGACCACGATCCCGCGTACGCCCATGGCCCGCGCTCGCGTCAGCGTTTCGGCATCGATGCGCGACCCGACGACGAGGATGGTCCCGGCAAGCCCGACATCGAGCCCGCCAGAGCGCAGCTCCCCGTCGCTGCCGGCCGCGATGTGCAGCCGTCCGCGGCTCGGTCCGCCCAGGGCCACGATGCCCTTGAGCGCGCGACCGCGCGCCTGGATCACGATCGCCGAGCCCGGTCGGACCTCTCGGACGATGCCGGTCACCGGGCTGTCGAACGTCTCCGTGACCTCACCGCCGGCGACGCGCCAGCGATCCTTCCAGACGAAGAGGAGCTCCCCCTCGTGCGTCCGGGCACCCGGCCGCGGATCCGCGCTCGCCGGGACGACGCGGTCGAGCAGCACCGGATCGCGCACCCGCTCGGCGATCGGCGCTCCGGCGACGACGCTCTCGCCTGCAGCCACGAGGGCGCGATCGCCCGGGGCCAGGCTGAAGGTGATCTCCGCGGGGGCCTCGATGAGCCGGCGCGCGCTGACCAGGCCGAGGTCGGCGGCCACTGCGCGCTCCATACCGGTGTCCTGCAGCGTCACGTGTCGAACCCCTGCCAGAGCGCGGCCTGCCACGCCGCCAGCAGGTCCCGACGGCGGTCGGCACGGTCCGGCAACCGCAGCGGGACGTCGCGCAGATCCACGAGCAGGCCCCCGAGCCCGCCGGCCACGTCGACCGCGAAGTGCCGGCCCCGCGCCCCGAGCCTGATCCGGTCGCGGAAGCGGAATTCGGCCACTGCGGTCTCGCCCGGTGGCAGGTCCACGAGCTCCAGGCTGCCGGGCACGAGATCGAGCTCGCTCACGCCACCACCGGCATGGACAAGCACCGTTCCGGCGGACCGGCCGGAACGCAATCCTGACGGGATCACGACGCTCCCGAGCGGGGCCAGCAGGTCGTCCACGAGGTCGCCGATCACCGTGAGGCGTTCCGTCCCGTCGGGGATGGCACCGAGCGTGCCTATCAGCCGCGCGTGGTCGAGCGCGTACTGGCTCGCCCCGGGTCGGCGCAGCACGTCCACGTGGGCAAGGGCCACGGTCGGGGCCGGTACCGCTGACCACACCCCGCCCCCGCACACGACGAGGTCGGGCGGCGCCTGGTCGAAGTCCGTCGTGGCCGCCGCGAGTCGGACGAGCGCGGCCCGGGCGGCCGCCATCCGGAGCGCCGCGCCGTCGCCCGCGGCGTCTGCCCAGGGTGCGATCCGAAGCTCGCGCATCCGGTCGCGGATGCGGTGCCGGTCGGACGGCACGGTGGACCACAGCAGCACGCCGTCCACGATGGTGTCATCGGGCTCGTCGGGGGCGACGGCGGCCGCCGGGACGACCGCAAGGCGCACCTCCCGGCTCACGCCCCCGACCGACGGCTCGGCCGCAGCCCGGACCCCGGCGTCGTGGCCCAGGATGATCGTCTCGACGCGGCGGTGCAGCACGTCGGCCAACGCCTGCGTGGCGGGGCCGATGGCGCGCCGTGGATCGTCCGACGGCATGGCCACCTCGAGCAGCAGCTCGCTGAGCGGATCGGTCGTGTCCGTCGCCGCGTCCCCGCTTACGGCGGGCGGTGCCATGATCGGCAAGGTCCGACGGGAGCGGACGACCGTCCCTTCGAGCGCCGCCGGCGCCAGCACGATGGGCCCGGATCGCGTCGACACTTCGCCGAACTCGTCGAGCGTCTCCGACATCGCCCCGGACAGGACGATCGGTACCTCCGGACGGCGGACCGCCACGGCCGAGACGAGCGCGGCCAGCTCGCGGATCGCGCTGCGCTCGTCGGCGCGCGGCGGGTCGGCCGCCCCGACGAGGATGGCGTCGATGTCGTGATCGAGCAGCAGCCGCGACATCACGAGCGGGTCCGTGGACTCGGCGCTGGCTCCGGTCGGACGCCAGCCGCTGCGACCGGCGGTCGCCATGAGCCTGGCGAGGGTCCGCTCGGACGCCGCCACGACCGCCAGCCGCCGAGGCGGCCGGCTGCGAACCTCGAAGCGCGGCAGGGCCTCGGCTTCGATGTCGGTCACACCGAGCGCCGACGCCAGTTCGGGGTCGGCGGTCCGGACGCGCCTGACGAGCAGGTCGACGGCGGCATCCATGGCCGCGCCCGCCGGCAGCGCGAGGGTGCCGATGAGGCGCCACGTGCCCGCGACCCGACCGATCAGTGCGATCGAGGCGGTCGCAGCGCCGTGGTCGATGGTCAGGAACGCATGCGGTTCGGAGGTCACCGCCAGATGCTACCCGGACCGCTCGGAACGAGGGTGATCAGGCGTCCCAGGCGAGCTCTTCGTCGAGCTCTTCGAGACGCGCGATCAGCAGCTCGATCCCGGCCTCGTCGGCCATGATCTCGCTGGCGGACGCCATCTCTCCGCCGAAGACGCCCCGGAGCACGGGATCGAAGAACAGCATCGCGTTCGCGCCGAGGGCCCGGTACGGCCGGCTGGCCTCGAGGAAATGCACGGCCGAGGACGTGAGCCCGCGCAGCTGGATCTCGCGCGCCACCGTCTCGATGAGCTCGTCGCGTTGTTCCTCGTTGGGCTCCATCTCGAGATTCATCCGGCCGCCCGCCCGAGGGCAGTCGCTTGCGAGGTCGGGGCCGGAGGCCGGGCTGTTGCGATCGCCGCTCCGAAGGCCTCGTACGCCGCGGCGCCGCGCAAGGCGAAGATGACATGCTCGATCTCGGGCGAACGCTCGAGCTCGTCGCGCACGGTATCGACGGTGATCCGCGCGGCCTCCTCGAGCGGGAAGCCGCCGACACCCGTGCCGAGGGCCGGAAAAGCCACGCTCGTCGCCGCGATCTCGCGGGCTCGGGCCATGGCGCTGCGGACTGCTGCTTCGATCGTCGGAGCGCTCGTACGGCGGACCCGATCCAGGGACACGGCATGGATCACCGCGCGAGCGGCCAGGGATCCGGCCGTCGTCACGACGGATTCGCCGAGCGGAACGGGCGCCTGGCGCACGGCCGCGAACTCGATCTCGTCACCACCGGCGCGCTTGATCGCCCCGCCGACCCCGGTCGCCATCCACAGCGAGAGGTTCGCAGGGTTGACGATCGC
Source organism: uncultured Isosphaeraceae bacterium (assembly GCA_964638815.1). Lineage (GTDB taxonomy): Bacteria > Planctomycetota > Phycisphaerae > Phycisphaerales > SM1A02 > CAZXBB01. The sequence continues at coordinate 2,954 of CAZXBB010000011.1, read as the reverse complement.
GTCGACCTCGAGCTCGCAGATGTCGCCGTTCCAGAGTTCGATCCGTGCCAAACGTTGTGCGCTCCCTTATCGCTCGGTGAGCGTCCGCAGACCGACCGGCCCAGCCGCGGCATGGTACACCCGGGGCAACCGCCCAGCCATCTGGCTCACGACTTCCCACGTGTTCGTGGTGCGTGTCCGCGCCAGGTCCTCCACGCTGATCCGCTGGTCTCCCTGGCTGCCCAGGAGCACGAATTCGTCGTCCGGCCCGACGGGCGGACCCGGGACGTCGGTGACGTCGATCATGACCGCGTCCATCGCCACATTCCCGACGAGCGGAGCGCGCACACCGCGCACCAGGACCTCGGCATGATTCGAGAACGCTCGCGAGAAACCATCCCCATATCCGAGCGGCAGCGTGGCGATCCGGCTGGGTCGCGCCGTCGTGAAGGTGGGTCCGTAACTGATGCCGTGACCGACGGGAAGGTCGGCGACGCGGACCGGACGGGCATGCAATGACATGACCGGCCGAAGGGCGGCGACGGCCTCGCCGACCGGGCCCACGAGCGTCTGGCCCGCCAGCTCATCTGGGACGATGCCGTAGACCGAAAGCCCGGGCCGTACGCCGTCGAGGCAGGCAACGCCCGTGAAGAGGCCGCCGCTGGCGGCGACATGCCGGTCGGGCACGGGCAGACCTGCGTCGCGCAGCCGCGCCGTCGTGTCGTCGAACCGGGCGAGCTGGTCACGCGTGCGCTCTGGGTCTTCCGACGCTTGCAGATGGGTCCATAGTCCCGCCAGATGCACACCGGGTGCCTCGAGGACCTCGCGCGCAGCCGATACGAGCGCCTCCGGGGCGAATCCGTCGCGGCCGAGACCGGTCTCGACCTCGAGCTCGATGTCGAGGGGGCCGTCGATCGAGGTCTCGGCGGCAGCGAGCAGGGCGTCCAGCGACGGCCGGTCCCCGGCTGACACCGCGATCCGCTGCCGTGCCGCCTCGCCGGCGAACGACGCGGGGATCGCATAGAGCACGCGTATGGGAGCCTGGACACCGCCCGCCCGAAGCGCGAGCGCCTCGTCCATCGCCGCCACGCAGAACCCGTCGGCGCCGGCCGCCTCGAGGGCGAGGGCCACGGGGACGGCTCCATGACCGTACGCGTCGGCCTTGACCACCGGGTGGACCGGGACGCCGTCACCCGCCAGGACCCGGAGCACCGCGAGGTTGCCCCTGAGCGCATCCAGGTCGATCTCCAGCCACGCGCGGCGTGGCAGCTGCGGCAGCCCGGCCGCCACGAGTCGGGTTTCGATCGACTTCACGCTCAGGCGGAGGGGTCCGTGCTCGGGATCCGCGCGGCCTCCGCAGCCGCAGCTGCCACCCGCTCGCGCGAACCGAAGCCGAGTCCCTTGGTGCTCGCGCGACGCTCGGCGGTCCCCGCGAGGCGCTTGCGGGCGATCGCCAGGCCGTCCGGCAGGTCGGAGGCGAGAAGGCCGGCATCGCCGTAGCGGTCCCGCACCCAGTCGCCCGCGGCGCCGTGCAGGTACACACCGAGACGGGCCGCCGCGAACGGGGCGAGACCTTGGGCGAGCAGCGCACCGATCGCGCCCGCCAGCACGTCGCCGGTCCCGCCGGTGGCGAGCGCCGGGTTCTCGAAAGGAGCCACGGCCACCTCGCCGTCGGGCGCGGCGATGATCGTCCGAGCGCCCTTGAGGACGACGACCTGGTGCCACGCGGCGGCAGCGTCGCGAGCCGCGGCCACGCGGGCATCGTCGTCGTCGATCAGGTCCCCGTCCGTGCCGTGTTCGACGCCGCTGCCGGCGCGCAGCCGTTCGAACTCCCCGGCGTGCGGGGTGAGGACGGCGGGCCGGCGCTCCCCGCTCCACCAGCCATCCATCGTGGCGAGCGATCGAAGCGCCTCGGCGTCAAGGACGATCGGGGGCGGCTCGTCGCCGGGGGGCACGATCAGCTCCCGAACCAGCTCGGCCGTGGCCAGGCCCGGTCGCAGTCCCGGACCCAGCACGATCGCGTCGTGCTCGTGGTCGAGGATGCGCGCCAGGGCGGGCTCTGGGTCGACCTCCTCGACATCGTCTTCGGGCAGCCCCATCGTCGTCGCCTCGACCACCTTGGCGGCGAACAGCGGCTGGAGCGACTCGGGGACGGCCAGCGTGACGAGGCCCGCGCCGCCCCGACCGGCGGCCTGGCACACGAGCAGGGCTGCTCCGGCGTAGTCGAGGGAGCCCGCGATCACGAGCAGCTTGCCGAACGAACCCTTGTGTCCGCGGACGGGCCGCTCCGGAAGCAGCGAGACGGCCAGCGCCTCGTCCAGGGGCGTCGCGCCCTTCGGCCACGGTCGTCCGGACGGGGCCGCATCCCGGGGCTCACTCCCCGCGTCCGTCGCGCGCCGCCCAAAGCCGACGGGTGGTCGTTCAGCCATGGCCGTCCTCACGGCCGCCACCTTCATCGGGGCGAGGCGCGTCCGACGCCAGGGCACCCGCCCCACCGAGCTCGGCCGCGACCCGCAGGCGCTCGATGCGCGTCAGGATCCGCCGCTCGCGATCGTCAAGCCGATCCTCGATGTCAGGCGGGAAGAGGTATCGACCGCCTTCGGTGCGCACCCCGTACGCGATCGCGACCGCGTAGTCGGACTCGTGCGTGATCGAGAGGGCGATCCGCCCCATCCCAAGTTGCGCCGCCCGAGCCGCCGCGCGTCCGTGCAGGCGGACGGAGGGCTGGCCCGTCGGCAGCCGTTCGATCTCGATGTCGCGCCACCCGATGCCACGAACCCCCAGGCCCAGCACCTTCGAGACGGCCTCCTTGGCAGCCCAGCGGCCGGCCATCGTCTCGGGGCGGCCGCGGACATAGCGTTGCTCGCCGGGGGTCAGGACGCGCATGGTGAAGCGCTCCCCGAAGCGCTCGAGCGACGCCCGGATGCGGTCGACCTTGATGATGTCGATGCCGAGCTCGGTGGTAGCGTCGGGCA
>CAZXBB010000010.1:0-3548 GCA_964638815.1 uncultured Isosphaeraceae bacterium | reverse complement strand
GCGCGTCGCTTGCCTGGACCGGGACCGATCGGGTCACCGGCACCGATCGGGTCCACGGCGACCGCCGCACCTGAGCGACCAGTGCGCCGGGGCGGGCGGGGGTCCGAGGCCAGGGTGCAGCCCATCCCGGCGGTGGCGGTGGAGGTGGCCGTACGGGATGCGAACTCTCCCATTGACTACCCGGGGGCTAACGCTAGCTTGGTGGTTCACGCGGCGCCGGCGCCCCCGGACGGGTACCGGCGATCCGCCTCTGATGGAGGAAAACAGAGTGGCGCCCCATGGTCCTTCGTTCGCGCTGGTTCTCGCGTTCTGCCTCGCCGCACCCGCTCCCGGCGACGTGGTGACCGACTGGAACTCGATGTACCAGGAGGCCGTCCGCCAGACGGGCGGGCCCCCGTGCCCCATCTCGCGTGCTGGAGCGATCGTCCACGCTGCGATGTACGACGCGATCAACTCGATCGTGCGCACGCACGAGCCGTACGTGATGCTCGAGGACACGCCCTCGACGACGTCGCGCGAAGCGGCGGTGGCGGTGGCGGCGCACGCGACGCTGTTGGCGCTCTACCCGGAGCCGGCGCTCCTGGAGCTCTTCGATGCGCTGCTCGACACGCACCTGAGTGCGATCCCCGACGGGCCGGACAAGGTGGCAGGCATCGAGCTCGGCACGTCGTGCGCCACCCGGATGATGGAGACGCGCATCGACGACGGGTCGGACAACGACGACCCCTACACGTCGGGCAAGGGGCCGGGGTACTGGATCCCGACGCCGCCGCAGCACGCCGAGCCGGCGTCGCCGAACTGGCCGGGCGTGACGCCGTTCACGATGCTCTCCTTCGACCAGTTCCGGCCGACCGGCCCGGCGGGCTACTCGAACATGACCGATCTGCTGCTCAGCCCCGAGTACGCGGTGAACTACAACGAAGTCAAGGAGATCGGTGCGATCGACAGCTTGACGAGGACAGCCGAGCAGACGTTCATCGCCCGCTTCTGGGCGAATGATCGCGACGGCACCTACAAGCCGCCGGGGCATCTCAACGACATCACGCAGGTCATCGCCGCCCAGCAGGGGAACACACTCTTCGACAACGCCCGCCTGTTCGCCCTGCTCAACCTCGCTCTCGGCGATGCCGGCATCGTCGCGTGGGATACGAAGTACTCCACGGACATCGATTTATGGCGGCCCGTCACCGGCATCCGCCAGGGCAACACCGACGGCAACCTGGATACGGTCGTCGACCAGGAATGGACGCCGCTGTCGCACGACCCCGACGTGAACGGCTTCACGCCGAACTTCCCGGCCTACAGCTCCGGCCATTCGACCTTCGGCGCCGCGCACGCCGCGGTGCTGCGCGAGTTCTACGGCACGGATGACATCTCGTTCACTATCGGTTCCGACGACACGCCGGGCGAGTTCCGCTCGTTCGACTCCTTGACCGCGGCGGCGCTCGAGAACGGCCGAAGCCGCGTCTACCTCGGAGTCCACTGGCAGTTCGACGCCGATGCCGGGTTCTCGTCCGGCTCGGCGCTCGGCGAGTGGGTCGCGCAGAACAAGCTGCGCCCGTTCTCGTTCGACATCGCCGACATCCTGGATGTCCTTGCCAACTGGGGGCCATGCCCGCCGGAGGGCTCCTGCCAGGGCGATATCGACGGCAACGGCGTGGTCGGGTTCCTCGACCTGCTCCTGGTGCTGTCGAACTGGGGCGACTGAATTCGCCTCGCCCGCCAGGGCGCATGGAGCACATGGAGGCAGGGAGCGAGGCAGCGACCGAGGCGCGGCGCGCGAAGCGCGTGTCGGCGCGGAGGATGTCGCGATCACGACCAGCCCGAGAGCACGATCAGCAGGTCGGGAAGACCCACCGCCCCGTCGCCGTCGAGATCCTCGGGGCAGCCGGAACATGGGCCCCACGCGCCGAGCACCGCGAGCAGGTCGCCGAACCCCACCACGCCGTCGCCGTCCACATCGCCGGGAAGTTCGTCCGCCGCGAAGCGCACGACGAGCGGGTCGTTGTCCTGCGTGCTCGTGAAGACGTGGCCGACGGCGACGAGATCGCACGCACCTGCGGCGTCCACGCCGTTGAAGTTCGCGTCAGGAACGTCGAGCTCCGCCACGAGCGACCACGCGCTGCCGTCCCAGTGCACGAGCTGCGTTCCCTCGACGCCGTAGATATCGTCGGGAGCCAGCGCGACGAGATCCTCCGCGTAGGCGGGGCTCTGGAACTGCGTCCACGCCGACCCGTCCCAGTGCAGGAACAGCGGGAACGTCAGCACCGGCCCGCCCTCCGGCGGGGAGACGTCGTAGTGGCCGCTCACCCACACGTCGTCGGGCGCGAGGGCCACGACGTCGCGCAGCATCTCGCCGAAGCCCGGGTGAGGCGTCGGGATGTGCTGCCAGCTCGAGCCGTTCCAGTGCGCGACGTAGCTCGCGCCGACCGCCACCGCCACCCCGCCCGCGGAGCCCGCGGCCCAGACGTCGTCCGGTCCGAGGGCGTCGATCGCGCGGATGCGATGCGCGCCGTTGACGACGTTCGGGTCGCGCGGCAGGAGATGCTCCTCGAAGCTCGACCCGTCGTAGCGCACCATTGCCGCCCGCGACCGGCCGGGCGGCCGGTTGAACTGGCCTCCGAACCAGACGTGCTCGGCGTCGATCGCCTTGACCGCCTCGAAGAGGAAGCCTGAGGCGCCGAAGCCGCTTTGCCCCGGGCTCTCGAGGTGGGTCCAGGACTGGCCGTCCCACTTCAGCACGAGCGTATCCGGGGAGTTGACCGACTGGTTCGTGTACGAGCCCGCCGCGTAGACGAGGTCCGGCGCGACCGCATCGACGTCCTCGAGGATCGCCTCGCGCTTGCCGAGCGCGTTCTCTGGGCTCGGGCTCGGCATGATGGACCAAGCCGTGCCGTCGTAGTGCATGGCGACGGTGAGCGACTCGGCGGCGTCGAGATCGACCGCGAACCCCACAGCCCAGATGTCGTCGGGGGCGACCACCACGATGTCATGGAGGCGCACCACCTCGGCCTCGGACGGCTCCGGCACGGGTTCCGGCTGGAATCCGCCGTCACAGGGGGGTGCGGCCCGGGCGGCGGGCAAGCCGCAGATGCCGGCGAAGACGAGCGAGGCGGCGGCGAGCGATGCGTGGCAGCGACGATTCATGCGGGGCCTCCCTTCGTAGATGGTGATCCACCTAAGCAGAGGCCGCCCGGGCACGGCGCGATACACGGGCCGATGAGAATGCGCGTCCATTTTGAGTGTGTCCGGCGTCGGCGACCTGGACGGCGACGCCCGGAGCGCTGCAGGGGCCGCACCTTCGTTAGTCGTCAGGCCGCACCTCGAACTGCGGTACCCCAACGCGACGGCAACGTGCCTTGACCGATAGCCGAAGGCTTCACAAGCCGGAAGGGCCGCGACGCATCGGCCGGGGCCATCGCATCGACCCCGCGTGGCCCTCTGCGAGCCGCTGCAGGGGCCGCACCTTCGTTAGTCGTCAGGCCGCACCTCGAACTGCGGTACCCCAACGCGACGGCAACGTGCCTTGACCGATAGCCGAAGGCTTC
>CAZXBB010000009.1:0-11411 GCA_964638815.1 uncultured Isosphaeraceae bacterium | reverse complement strand
TCCTGGGGGATGTTTACGGAGCCCACGGACTTCATGCGCTTCTTGCCTTCCTTCTGCTTCTCGAGCAGCTTGCGCTTGCGCGTCACGTCGCCGCCGTAGCACTTCGCCGTGACGTTCTTCCGCACGCCCTTGATCGACTCGCGCGCGATGATCTTGCCCCCGATGGCGGCCTGGAGCGGTATCTCGAACTGGTGGCGGTCGATCTGTTTCTTGAGCTTGCGCAGGATCGCCCGGCTGCGCGTCTCCGCGTTGTCGCGGTGACAGATGAGGCTCAGCGCCTCGACCGGCTGGCCGTTCACGAGGATGTTGACCTTCGCGAGCCGATCGGCGCGGAAGCCGGTGATCTCGTAGTCCATCGTACCGTAGCCGCGCGTGATCGATTTCAGCTTGTCGTAGAAGTCGTAGATGATCTCCGCGAGCGGCAGCTCGTAGTCGAGGATCTGTCGCGTGTCGGACACGAACTTCTGTGCCTTGAACGTGCCGCGTCGCCCGTCGCACAGCTTCATCAGGTCGCCGATGTTGTCGTTGGGACAGATGATCTCGAGCCGGACGATCGGCTCCCGGATCTCCTTGATCGTCGATGGGTCCGGAAGGTCGGCGGGATTGTGGATCTCGACGAGGGTGCCGTCGGTCATCTCGATCTCGTAGCCGACGGTCGGCGCCGTCTGCACGATCTCGACGTTGCCTTCGCGCTCCAGGCGCTCCTGCACGATCTCCATGTGGAGCAGCCCGAGGAACCCGCAGCGGAAGCCGAAGCCGAGCGCCTCGGAGTGCTCGGCCTGGTAGGTGAAGCTCGCGTCGTTGAGGTGCAGCTTCTCGATGGCCTCGCGCAGCGCCTCGTACTCGCCCTTGCGGCCCGCGTCGCCGCTCGCGGTCGCGGGGTAGAAGTCGCAGAAGACCATCTGCTGCGGCTCCTTGTAGCCGGGCAGCGGCGTTTCCGCCGGGTCGCGGTCCAGCGTGATCGTGTCGCCGACGCGCACATCCGCGAGCGTCTTGATCGCCGCCACCATGTAGCCGACCTGCGCGTGGTGGAGCCGCCTGATCTTCACCGGCTGCGGCGTGTAACGGCCGATCTCGGTGATCGTGAACGTCCGGCCCGTGCTCATCATCCGGATCCTGTCGCCCACGGTGAGTGAGCCGTCGAAGATGCGGAAGTACACGACGACGCCGCGGTAGTCGTCGTAGTGGCTGTCAAAGATCAGCGCGCGGGTCTTGTCGGTCACGGGGGCGCGCGGCGCGGGCAGCTTCTCGCAGATCGTGTCGAGCAGATCGAGGATCCCCTCGCCGGTCTTTGCGGAGCACAGGATCGCGTCCTCGGCGGGCAGACCGAGCACCTGCTCGATCTCCATCGCGACCTCCTCGGCGTGCGCCGACGGCAGGTCGATCTTGTTGATCACCGGGATGAGCTCGAGATTCTGGTCGACCGCCAGGTACGCGTTGGCGACCGTCTGGGCCTCGACGCCCTGGGTCGCGTCGACGACCAGGATCGCGCCCTCGCAAGCCGTGAGTGCCCGGCTGACCTCGTAGGCGAAGTCCACGTGCCCGGGCGTATCGATGAAGTTGAGCTCGTATTCCTCGCCCTTGTAGTGATGCCGGACCGTGACCGCGGAGGCCTTGATCGTGATGCCCCGCTCGCGCTCGAGGTCCATGGTGTCGAGCATCTGGGCGCGCGCGTCGCGGTCGGCGACGGCCCGCGTGGCCTGGAGCAGCCGATCCGCCAGGGTGCTCTTGCCGTGGTCGATGTGGGCGATGATGGAGAAGTTACGGATGGGCACGGGGCGGGAGTGTAGTACGGGGCGGGGACCGCGGGGCCGAGGGACCGGGGACCCGGGGACCGGGGGACCGGGCGAATGAGCGACGGGCGCGCTCTCGTTCGCTGATCACCTTTTCGTGAATCCCGGGTCCACCCGTCCGTCGAGCGTCGGCCCTGCTCAGTCAGTGCTCCAGAACCGCGGCGTCAGCAGCACGATGATCGCGAAGACCTCCAGCCGTCCCAGCGCCATCAGCATGCACATGACGTACTTGCTCGGGGCGCCGAACCAGCCGTAGTTCTGCGTCGCACCGACCATGTCGAGACCGGGGCCGATCGTGCAGAGCGTCGCGATCGAGGCGGTCGCGGCGGTCGTGTAAGAGCAGGTGGACGTCGGGTTGACGCTCTCGAGCAGCATGATCGCGCAGCTTCCCGTCGCGAACAGCAGCACGATGCCCAGCGCGTAGGCGAGCGTTCCCAGCTTCAGCTCGGCGTCGATCTTGCCGCCGCCGACCTTCAGCGTGCGGACCACCTGGGGGCGGAAGACGCGCTCGATCTCGGCCAGCATCACCCGGAACGCGATCCAGATGCGGATGACCTTGATGCCGCCGGCCGTCGAGCCGGCGCAGCCGCCGATCAGCATGAGCGCGATCAGCACCGCGTGCGCGAGGAACGGCCACCGGTCGAAGTCGCTGGTGCAGAAGCCTGTCGTCGTCTGGATGGAGACGGTCGTGAAGACCGCCTCGCTGAACGCGTTCCCCGGCGTGAGCGGCAGCGTGCCGCCGTGCGTCATCGTGATCTCCCGGCCCGCGCCCAGCAGGGACATCCAGACGAGTATCGTCGCCACCGCGAGGAGCCCGAGGTAGACCCGCAGCTCGACGTCCCGGAGCACCACGCCCGTGCGTCCGCGCAGGACGTGGTAGTACAGGCCGAAGTTGGCGCCCGCCAGCACCATGAACACGACGATGATGACGCGGATCGCCGGCTGCGGGTAGGCCCCGACGCTCGCGTTCATCGTGCTGAACCCGCCGGTGGCGAGCGTGCCGAACGTGTGACAGATCGCGTCGAACCAGGTCATGCCGGCGATCACGAGGGCCACGACCTGGATGACGGTCATGCCGAGGTAGATGTACCACAGCAGGCGTGCGGTCTCGCGGATCTGCGGCTGGAGCCCCTCCTGGGAGGGACCCGGCGCCTCGAAGCGGAAGAGACGCTTGCCGCCGACCCCGAGCGAGGGCAGCACCGCGACGAACAGCACGACGATGCCGAGCCCGCCGAGCCAATGGAGCGTCGCGCGCCACAGCAGCAGGCTGCGGGGCAGCGACTCGATGTCGGTGAGCACGGTGGCCCCGGTCGTCGTCATGCCGCTCATCGCCTCGAAGTAGCAGTCCACGAAGCGGCGGAAGGGATGCGCGACGGAGTCCGCCCCGGACAGGTGCGCCCAGAGCAGGAAGGGCAGGGCGGCGAACGCCGCGCCGAACACCCAGCTCGCGGCGACGAGCAGCAGCGCCTCGCGCCGGCCGAGATGAGGCGACGGCTTGCGCGTCGCGAACCACAGCGCGCCCCCGGCAAGAAGGCCCGTCCCCGCGCTGATCACGAGCGCGAGCCGCGCCTGCGGCCGGATCTGGTGCGCCAGCAGGCTCTCGATCCCGAAGAACGCGACGGCGAGCCCGAGCATCACCGCGGCGAGCCCGAGCAGCAGGAGCGCGAAGTTGTGGATGACGAGGCGGAAGTTCATTCGAGGTGCAACTTACCTGAACAACCTCTTCAGAGTCCGCTCCTCTCCGTGCCTCCCGACCACCAGCACCGTGTCGCTCTGCTCGAAGAGGTCGTCCGCGCCGGGTACGAACGCGTGCTTCTCGCGCACGATCGCCGCCACGACCCACGCGGGGGAGAGCTTGACGTCCCGGAGGGGGCGGCCGAGCACCGACGCCTTCTCCGCGATGCGCACGCGGTAGACGTCGATGATGCCCGCCGCCAGCGAGCCGAGGTGACGCAGCGGGCTCTCGTCCATGACGGACTCGATCTCGTTCCCCGCCACGATCCGCGGGCTGAACGCCTTGTCGATGCCGATGTCGAAGATCACGTCCAGGAACTTCGAGTGCTGCACGACGGTGATCACGGTCGGGACCCCGCGCAGCTTCGCCAGGACGCTCCCGATGATGTTCGTTTCGTCGTCGTTCAGCACGCCGATGAAGACGTCGAGCTCCGCCAGCCGTTCCTCGTCGAAGACGATGCGATCCGTCGGGTCGGCGTTGATCACCGTCGTCCACGTCAGCTTCTCCGCCAGCTCCTCCGCGCGTTCGCGATCGGTCTCGAAGATCCGGATCGAGAAGTCGCGGTTGCGCAGCGAGCGGGCGAGCCAGACCGCGATCGGCGTGCCGCCCATGAAGGCGACGCGTTGCCGCGGTCGTTTGTCGTCGTGGAAGAGCAGGCGGGCGTCCTGGAAGGCGCTCGTGTTGCCCACGAGAATGACGGTGTCCTCCTCCTGGATCGTCGTCGCCGCCTCGGGGATGAACGAACCGCCCTTGCGGGTGATCACCGCCAGCCGCGTGCCGCGCGGGAGCGCGAGATCGACGAGCGACTTGCCGATCGCCGGCGCCTTGCGGCTGACGGGAAACTCCTGCATCTCGATCGCGCCCCGCGCGAGGCCTTCGATGGCGAGCGCGCCGGGATTGCGGAGCGTGCGCGCGATCGCCACCGCGGTCGAGTACTCGGGGCAGATCAGCCGATCGACGCGAAGGTGCTCCTCGTACCGGAATCGACGCTGCTCGAAATACTCGCTGTGATGAACCCGGGCGATCGACTTCTTCGCGCCGAGCCCCTTGGCCACCGAGGCCGTCAGCAGGTTCAGCTCGTCGCCGCTCGTCGCCGCCACGACCAGGTCGGCGTCCGCGCAGCCGGCGTCGAGGAGAACCTGCGCGTGCGCGCAGTTGCCGCGGAACGTCGCCACGTCCATCGATTCCTCGATCGCGGCGAGCCGGGACGCGTCCTGGTCGATGACGACGATCCTGGTGCCTTTGGCGACAAGAGTCTCGGCCGCGTGAGAGCCGACCTCTCCGGCGCCACAGATGATGATCTTCATGAACGAGAGTCCCGCGTCAGGTCGTCGCCACGAAGGTCGGGATTGTATTCGTTCGGGCGCGCCATCGAAAGCGATCAGTCGCGCTCGAGCAGCATGTTGACCGAGTTGCCGCCGCCCAGGCACAGGCTCGCGATGCCGCGCCGGGCGCCGGTCCGGACCATCTGGTGAACGAGCGTCGTGAGCACGCGTGCTCCCGAGCCGCCGATCGGGTGCCCGAGCGCGATGGCGCCGCCGCATATATTGAGGCGGTCCTCGTCGAGGCCGACCACCTTCGCGTTCGCGAGCACCTGCGCGGCGAAGGCCTCGTTCAGCTCGAAGAGATCGATGTCGGCGACGGTGAGACCGTTGCGCTCCAGCAGCATCCCGATGCCGACGGCGGGTGCGTGGAAGATGTCCTTCGGCGCGACGCCTGCCGTGCACGCGTCGACGATCCGGACGATCGGCGCGACGCCGAGCGCCTCGGCCGTCGCGGCGGACGCGACGATGACGGCGGCCGCGCCGTCGGAGATCTGCGAGGCGTTGCCGGCCGTGACCGTCCCGCCCTCGCTGAATGCGGCCGGGAGCTTCGCGAGGATCTCCGGCGTCGTGTCCGCGCGGATGCCCTCGTCCTGCGCGACGCCGCCCCCGGGACCGGGATCCTTGCGGTTCTTCACCTGCGCGCCGGTCAGCGGCGCGAGCTCGTTGGCGAAATGGCCTTCGCGGGTTGCGGCGGCCGCCCGCCGGTGGGATTGCGCGCTGTAGCGGTCCTGCTCGGCGCGGCTGACGTCGTGGAGCTCCGCGATGTGGTCGGCCGCGTTCCCCATCGCCCAGCCCTCGAACGGACACGTCAGCCCGTCGTGCTGCATGTGATCGATGAGCGGCGCGTCGCCGAATTTCACGCCGCTCCGCACGTGGGCGAGGTGCGGTGCGGCTGACATGTTCTCGAACCCGCCCGCGACCACGAGGTCGTTGTCGCCGGCGCGAATCGACTGCGCCGCGAGCATGACGGCCTGAAGACCCGAGCCGCAGACCTTGTTCACCGTCTGCGCGCTCAGCGTGTCGGGTAGGCCCGCCTGAAGCCCGGCCTGCCGCGCCGGGTTCTGGCCGAGGCCCGCCTGGAGGACGCAGCCCATGATGCACTCGTCGGTGGCATCGCGGGCGGCCGGCACGTCGTCGAAGACCGCGTTGATCACGTGGGCGCCGAGGGCCGGCGAGGGGACGCGGGTCAGGCCGCCGAGGAAGCGCCCGACGGGGGTGCGGCGGGCGGCGAGGATCACGGGATGAGACATTTCTGAGGGCTCCACAGACCGGAGGGACGCACGTTATCATCAGATTCCGCATTCCCCAAGCCCCGGTGTCCAATGACGACCACGCCTGAACTCGATCCGCTTCAGCCGCACTTCACGACCGACAATCTCACGACCCTGCAGAGCCACATCCTCTCGGAAGAGCAGATGTTTCCGCAGGCGACGGGAGACTTCTCGTGGATCCTGTCCGCGATCTCGCTCGCGGCGAAGACGATCGCGAACAAGGTCCGGCGCGCGCGGATCGAGGACGTTCTCGGCGATCACGGCGACATCAATCCGCACGGCGAACGGCAGCAGAAGCTCGACGTCATCGCCAACGAGATCATCGTGCGCTGCCTCGGCGACCGGGCCAACATCGCGGTGCTGGCGTCGGAGGAGGGCGAAACGCCGATCTTCCTCCGCAATCGCGAGGAAGGCGGCCGCTACTGCGTCATGTTCGACCCGCTGGACGGCTCGTCGAATCTCGACGTCTGCGTCGGCGTCGGGACGATCTTCAGCATCCTGCGCAACGACCGCCGCAACCCGCGCAAGAACGAGGAGACGGGCGAGGAGCTGCCGCACCACCTCCAGCCGGGATGGAGGCAGGCGGCGGCGGGGTACATCCTGTACGGATCGTCCGTCGTGTTCGTGCTCACGACCGGGCACGGCGTCTACATGTACGTGCTCGACTACTCGATCGGCGCCTTCGTGCTCGTCGCGAGGAACGTGCGCATCCCGAACGAGTCGAAGATCTACTCGATCAACGAGGCGTACGTGGACAACTTCCCGCCGGGATACCAGCGATACCTGGAGTACGCCCACGCGAACGGCTACTCGAGCCGGTACATCGGATCGATGGTGGCCGACGTGCATCGCACGCTCCTCAGGGGCGGCGTCTTCCTCTACCCTCCGACCGCCTCGCACCCCGGGGGCAAGCTGCGGCTGATGTACGAGGCCAACCCGATGGCGCTCATCGTCGAGCAGGCGGGCGGCAAGGCGCTCGCCGGCACCGAACGGATCCTCGACATCCGGCCGGAGGCGCTGCACCAGCGCACGCCGGTGGTGCTGGGGAGCACGGCGGAAGTCGATAAGGTGGTGGAATTCCTGGAGCCTTGAGCACGCCCGGGTCGTGAGCCCGGGTCGCGAGTCTCGAGGCCCGGGTCGTGAGTCTCGAGGCCCGGGTCCTGAATATCGAATCCCGGTTCGTGAGTATCGAGCCCCGGGCCGTGAGCATTGCACGTCCATGACCACCACCACCACCACCTCCGAAGCCACCGTCACGCTCCCCGCCGACTCCAACCAGGCGCTCGGCATCGGTCGCTTCGCCGTCGATTTCATGTCGGACGGCCCGTACGCGGGCGCCCCGGACGCGGTCGTCCGCGAGCGCACGACGATGTTCTTTACGGACAGTGTCCTCTGCGGACTTTCGGCGCTCGCCCTCGGCACGAACGCCCCGACGATCCTGCGGCGCGAGGCGCTCGCCTGCCCACGGGCCGACGGAGCGAGGGTGTTCGGCGCGACCGATCGCGTCGCCCCCGAGAAGGCGATCGCGGCGAACGCGTCCGCGGTGCGCGAGTGGGACTCGAACGGCACGAACTTCGGCTACAACCCCGATCTCGGGCACACGGCCGGCGAGTTCGGGCACAACGACTTCTACGCCGTGCCGGTGGCCGCGGCGCAGGTGGCCGGGCTCACCGGCGCTGACGCGCTGCGCGGCATGGTGCTCGTGGACGAGATCCGCGGCCGGCTCGCCGAGGTCTTCAGCCTGAAGACGTACAAGATCGATCACGTCGTGCACGGGGCGATCGGCTCGGCCGCGACGTACGGGGCGATGCTGGGGGCGACGCCGGAGCAGATCGAGTCGGCGATCGGCATGTTCGTCGCGCACTACATCCCGTGGCGTGCGATCCGGGCCGGCAAGCAGCTCTCCGATTCCAAGGGCGCGTCGGCGGCGATCAGCACCGAGGCCGCGATCCTCTGCGTGCAGCGATCGATGGCCGGCTTCCTCGGTCCGCGCGACATCTTCCGCAATCCCGAGGCGATCTGGCGCCAGTTCGAGCCGACGGACGGCTCGTCGCCGTTTGACCTGGTGCTGTCGCGGGCGGGGAGCGACTTCGCCGTGATGGGCATGCACTTCAAGCTCGGCCTGTACGAGCATCAGTCCGCCGGCGCGCTGCAGGGCATGATCGACCTCATCGAGCGGCACCCGGAGCTGCTGCGCGGGCGGGACGTGATCCGCTCCATCAAGATCGTTGCATACGAGCCGGCGTTCGGCATCATCGGCGACCCGGCAAAGCGCGACCCGCGGACCCGGCAATCGGCCGACCACTCGATGGTGTACATCGTCGCGACGCTGCTGCGCAAGGCGCAGGAGATCGCGGCGGCGGGCGGAGGCGGCCCGATCGCGCCGACGAACGACGCGTGCTGGCAGAAGCTGATGCTCGCCCCCGACGACTACCGCGGGAAGGCGATCTTCGACGCGGCCACGCGCTCGCTCATGGAGCTCATCACGTTCGAGCACGGCGGGGCGGAGTACGACCGCCGGTACCCCGACGGCATCCCGACCTCCGTCGTCGTCACCCTCGCCGACGGACGCACGCTCGACAGCGGCCTGGTGATGTACCCGGCGGGGCACGCGCGGAACACCACGGCCGATCTGCGCTCGATCCTCGGTACGAAGTTCGATTGCCTGGGCGGGCTCGCCCTGGGGGATCCGCGGCCCGTCATCGATCGTCTGAACGGCATCGAGGAGGGCAGCGCCGCGGACGTCGCCGACCTTTTCTCCTTCGAGCTGCTGGAGCACGGGAGCTACGAGTAGGCTGGCGGCCACATGTCGCGCCGCGTGCGAACCAGCCTCGTCTTCCTGATCATCGGCGCTGTCCACGTCGTGCTCGTGGCGTGGGGCTGTGCGCTGTTCGCGGTCACGCCGGTCCTCCGTGAGGGCGGCGAGGCACGCTGGCCGGTCGCGGTCGATCCGGGATGGCCCGAACAGCCGCGCGTCGCCTTCAGCGGGGAGAGCACCGGCTACCGCCTTCGCGGTGCGCAGAGCAACCCGCGACGGCGGATCCCGGGCCAGCCGCGAGGGTACCGGCTGTACACCGAGCAGCGGATCGAGCTGCACGACTTCGGGTGGCCGCTCCCGTCGCTGCGACGGACCCGGTCATTTACGCCGGAGCACACGGACCACCGGTTCGCGCTCGCCGTGCCGGCGCTCGATCCCATCGCCCGCGGACGAGGCCGCCGCCTGCCGCTCCGCCCGCTCTGGCCCGGCTTCGCGATCGGAACGCTGCTGTTCGGCCTCGCGGCCTGGCTCCTCCTCGAGAGCCCGGGTCACCTGCGCCGCGGGCTGCGCGCCCTCAACGGTCGATGCGTCCGATGCGGGTACGATCTGCGCCGCGCCCGCGGCGGCTGCTGTCCCGAGTGCGGCACGCGGGTGTGACGGACGCGCCGGCGGGGAGCCCCGCGGCGTGGAGCGAGGCGTGGAGCACGGCGTGGGCCACGGCGAGGGCCGGGGCGGGGAGCCGGCGAGGACCGGGGCGAGGACCGCGGGGGGACCGCGCGGGACCGGGCGGGGACCGGCGGGGAACCGGGCGGGGATCCGGGCGGGGAGCCGGGGCCCCGTATGCTGGATACGCGACGCCCTTTCGACCGATAACCGAACCGAAGCGGTCCTCGGGGCGTAATCGTGGCCACCGGGTGCCGGGAAGGCGTGGGGTCGATGGAGTCACTGGATGACGCGGTGGATGGCAGCGACGGGATTGCGAGTGACGGTCCCGTTCGGCGCCCTGTTCGCGCTGACGCTCGTCACGCTCGCGGCCCCGGCCCGCGCCGATGACCGCCCGGACGACGATACGGACTACGGGGATCTGAAGGCCGAGGTGCGGCACCTCCGGGAGCGGCTCGAGCAGCAGGCGATCAAGATCGACGAGCTGCGGGCTGCCTCCGGGGACCACTGGCTCACCGAGCAGCGGGCGGAGGAGATCCGCACGCTCGTCGCCGACGTGCTCGCGGACGCCGATACCCGCGTGAACGAGCAGTCGGGCATGATGGCCGGCTGGAGCGAGCACTTCTTCCTGGCGAGCCCCGACGGCCGGTTCAAGCTCCAGCTCGAGGGCCAGGTCCAGACCCGCTTCATCTACAACTTCCTCGACGACCCCGATCGGCACCGCGCCGGCTTCGAGGTGACCCGCACGAAGCTGACCGCCCGCGGGCACGTCTTCTCTCCGGACCTGACGTTCCTCGTCCGGACCGACCAGACGCGGAACGAGCCCGGCCTGGTGGAGGGGCTCTTCTTCGTTCGCGACGTGTGGATGGCGCTTCGGCTGAACAACGAGTGGACGGTGCGTTTCGGCCAGTTCAAGCTGCCGTTCAACCGCGAGGAGCTGGTCTCGAGCGCGTACCAGCTCGCCGTGGAGCGCACGCTGATCAACGAGAGCTACAACCTCGGTCGCTCGGAGGGCGTCGAGCTCACGTATGCCGACGACACCGCGAAGCTGAGCTTTGCCTACACGGACGGGGCGGTCGATTCCGTCGGCGGCTTCGGCATCGTCGGCGGCAACCGCGTGAACACCGCCGCGCTCCTCGAGGACACGGAGTACGCGGTCACGATGCGCTACGAACGGCTCATCGCGGGCGAATGGCGTCAGTTCGCGGACTTCACGAGCCGGATCGGCGACGAGTACGGCGTGCTCGTCGGCGTCGCCGGTCACGCCGAGAAGACCGAGAGCAACGGCATCAACAGCCGCGGGAACCGCAACGAGACACGCTGGGCCGCGATGACCGCCGACCTCTCCATCGAGTGGGGCGGGGCGACCGCTTTCATCGCGGCGATGTATCACTGGATCGACACGCCCACGCTGAACCTCAACGCGTGGGGCTTCGTCGTGCAGTACGGCATGTATCTCTCGCCAAAGTGGGAGATCTTCGGACGCTGGGAGTACGGCTTCTTCGACACCCGCGCGGCCGAGTTCACCAATCTCTCGGTGCTGACCCTCGGGGCGAACTACTACATCGACGGTCACGACCTTAAATGGACGTCGGACATCTCGTTCGGCATCGACGCGATCGATCAGCCCTGGGACTTCAGCCTGCCCGGCTACCGCCTCGACCAGGCGGACTCCGAGCCGCAGATCGTGATTCGGACGCAGTTCCAGTTGCTGTTCTGATCGGGTTGGCGCCCCGCGCGTGGCGAGGGGGGGGTGGGGGACGGTCGGGGGGTTGCGCGGCGGGGGTGTGACGGACGTTCGGGGCGGTCGCGCGATGGGGGTGTGACGGACGTTTGGGGCGGTCGCGCGACGGGGGTGTGACACGT
>CAZXBB010000008.1:0-5043 GCA_964638815.1 uncultured Isosphaeraceae bacterium | reverse complement strand
GAGTTCGACGCCGACGGCACGCTGTTCGACGAGACCAAGCCGCTGAGCGACGGCGCCGTGCAGAAGGTCGCGGTGATCCCCACGGGTCGTCCCTGAGGGGTCGTCCCTGACGGGTCGTCCCTGAGGGGTCGTCCCTGAGGGGTCGTCCCTGAGGAATCCTGCCTGAGGAATCCCGCCTGAGGAATCAGAGCCCGACCGTTCCCGGCCGTCCGTGCGGCGGCCGTGATGGCGGTCGTTGCCGCAGCGGACAGTCGTCGCCTGCGCCCCGCTGCATCGCCGTGTGCGGCGTCGATCCGCGTGCGCATTGCGACGACGCCGGCCGGCTCCGTGTCCGGCTCCGCGTCCGCGGCTCTGCGTCCGACTCTCCGGGTCTCTCAGGTTCGTGACCCGAGGTCCGAGATCCACGTCACTCCGGGAACTCTGTGCCGTCTGCGCCGTGGCGCCGACCCTGGCGGGGGGCATCGGCATCACCGCGCGCGCCGGACACGCAAGACGGTACTCGTTCGTGCCGATGGCGAGAGCCGGGAATGCGTGGAGGACGCACGATGCGGATGCAGGACTACGACAATCAGCCTTCGGCGTCCGAGCCCGTATTCGTTCCGCCCGGCGCGGGCCTGCCGCGCGATGGCGGCGAGGAGCGCCCGGCCTTCGATCTCGCGGCGCTGCCGGAATCGGCGGGCCAGGTGGTCGAAGCTCTCGGCGAGATGAGCCGCCGCATCGATGACCTCGCCCGGAACCTCAACTGCCTCGGCTACTTCTACGACGACGACGACGGCCCGCGCGCGGCCTGAAGCGTCAGCGACGCTGCGCTCCCGCCGCCGCGCGCCGCATGAGCTCGCGGATACGCGTGGGGGAAGGCCGGTGATCGTCATCCGCCAGGAGCGGCTCCGGTCGTGCGAGGACGATCCCAGGCCCGCCCCCGCCCCCGCCCCCGCCCCCGCCCCCGCCCCCGCCCCCGGCTTCGGCCGGCGCCGCGCCGGTCTGCGGGTCCTGCGTCTTCCGGTCCACGCGCAGCCCCAGGACGTCCGCCCGCACGGGACGCACCGCCAGGCGGCCCTCCAGCCGCGTGCGTGTCCGGTCAGCGCCTGCTCCGTCGAGCCACGCCTCCGGCTCGTCCGGCACGGGGAGCGCGGGCCCGCCTCCCGGCGGAAGGAGCTCGAAGCTCGGCTCACCGATGAAGAACGTCGTGTTGTTCGGAACGACCGGGACCGTGCCGGTCCGCGTCTCGACGTACACCGATCGCGGAAAGATCGCGAAGAGCCCGCCGTCCACCCGCATGAGCAGGTCGTCGCGTCCGGGCACCCTGTAGACCTCTTCGAAGCCGGACGGCGTGCGGAGGTCCACCTGGAGCTCTCGCAGCCCGACGCCCAGCGGATCGACGTCCGCCACGGTGGCCTCGACCCGCTCGTACTGCTGCCGGGCATCCGCGCCGGCCGCGACCGCGAGGACCGTCACCGTGATCACGCAGCCGCGAAGTCGCATCATGTCGATGATCGGCGCGCCGCCCCGCCCTTCCGCAGAACCGGGCTCGCGCCCTCCTGTGGTCGCCGCGCCGCGTCGGGGTTCCGCGAGACCGCGATCGTCTCCCCCGGACGCACCGCGCCCTCCTCGATCACCTTCGCGTAGAAGCCGCAGCGGCCCGCGATCACGTTCCTGAGCTCCGGGTCGATCGCGTCGAGCACGTAGCAGGGCTTGCGTCGCTTCGTCAGCTCCAGCCGCACGCCGCCGCTCAGGTGCAGGCGGTCCCCGAGGTCGAGGGCGTCTACGTCGAGACCACGCACGGTCATGTTCTCGCCGGTCGCGCCCGGCGCGACGGCAAAGCCTTCGCTGCGCAGATCGTCGATGTCCTCGGCGTCGAGGATGCTCACGGCCTGGAGCGGCGTGTTGTGCTTGTCGTGGTCGTGCCGGTCGCCGGCGAGGCCGGCGCGCGTGACGTGCGCGGACGCGACCGGCAGCTTCGGGATGCCGCCGCCGGAGATGTTGACGGCGACGATGTGGGGCCTTGGGGGATCCATCACGTCTGGACTATAGACTGCCGGCATGAGCGACAAGTGGCCCCATGTCGCGGCCGTGCTCGCCGGCGGCGCGAGCTCCCGGATGGGGCGTCCGAAGGAGAGGCTCCCGCTTGCCGACGGAAGCAGCATGATCGGGCAGGTCGCCGCCGTCCTGGCGGAGGTGGCACGGTGCGTCGTGGTGCTCGGAAGCACGGATGCGCTTCCCGATCTCCCGCGTATCGCCGACTGTCGCCCGGGGCGGGGGCCGCTCGGCGGCATCGAGGCGCTGCTCGCGTCGGGGCTCGACACGCAGTACCTGGTCTGCCCGTGCGACGTGCCCCGCATCTCGGCGGAGCTCCTGCGAAAGCTGCTCGCGACGACCGGCGCGGCCGTCACCGTGCTGCGTGTCGAGGGCGAGACGCGATTCCGTCCGCTGCCCGCGCGATTCTCGGCGGCGGCGCTGCCGGCGGTTCGCGCCGCGCTCGACGCGGACCGCCTCGCGGTGCACGCGGTGATCGAGACGCTGCGACCGGCGGTCGTCGAGGTGGACCCGGCCGCGCACGGTCTCCTCGCGAACATCAACACGCCGGCTGACTACGACGCGCTCTGACCGGGGTCGCGCTCAACCGGGCTCGACGCGCACGATGACGTTCTTGAACGCCGGCGTCCCCGAGCCGGCGTCCGCGGTGCGGGGGATCAGGATGTTCGCCTCCGGGTAGTACATCACGGCGTTCCCGGCGGGGATGTCGATCGTGCGCACGAGGACGTTGGAGAGCGCTCCGGTGTCCGTGGCCACGCGCGCGCGGCCGTCGACGACGAGCCCGAGACGCGTGACGTCGCGCGGATTCATCATGATCACGTCCCGTCGCTCCTGGCCGCGGTAGACGTCGGCTTCCTCGTAGACGACCGTGTTGAACTGCCCCTCGGAGCGCACCGTCATGAGCCGCAGCTCGTTCGCCCCGGTGCCGCGCAGCGGCGGGAGCGCGACCGGATGGAAGCGCGCCTTGCCGTCCGCCGTCGCGAACCGCGACCCGTGGAACGTGCGGCCCTCGATGTGGAACTCCTGCTTCGTCTCGTCCATCTGCGCGATGGCCGCGTAACCCGGCACGACCTTTCCGATCGCGTCGCGGATGCGGCCGTGTCGCCGCATCGCGTTCCAGTCGATCCCGTGTGCGCCGGTCCTGCCCAGAAGGGCCGGGTCCGAGGCGACCGACGCGATCACGTCCACCTCGCCGCGCGGCCCCTCGTAGCGCGGCGCGCCGCCGTCGCTCAGCCGCACGTAGTTGAACATCGACTCCTGCGTCGTCGGCTGATCCTCCTCGTCGCGGGCCCGCACGGGGAGGATGAACGTCTCGCGCCCCGTCCCCCACGCATGCCCGGTGTTCAGCGTCGTGCTCAGGTAGACGACGGTCTCGATCCGGTTCATCGCTTCCGCGGCGAAGGTCGAGTCCGGGTTGGACCCGTAGAGATTCCCGCCGAGGCACAGGGCGAAGCGCATCCGACCCTCGTGCGCGCGGTGCATGCACCCGAGGGTATCGAGCCCTTGTGTCGTCGGGAGCGTGATGTCGAACTCGCGCTCGATCCCGTCGAAGATCGCCTGCCTCAGACGCGGCGTCACGCCGACGGAGCCGATCCCCTGGACGTTCGAGTGGCCGCGCAGCGGGAGCAGCCCGCAGTGCGGCCGCCCGAGCATGCCGCGGGTCATGGCGAGGTTGGCGATCATGCGCACGTTCTCCACGCCGTGCTCGTGGTGCGTCACGCCCATCGCCCAGCAGAAGATCGTGCGCTGCGAGCGCTCGTAGAGGTCGGTGACGGCGTCCATCGTCACGCGGTCGACGCCCGAGTGTTCGACGATGTCCGGCCAGGTTAGCCGTTCGACGCTCGCGCGGTACGCGTCCCACCCCGTGGTCGCCGCCTCGATGAACGCCGGGTCCGTGGCGTTGCGCCCGATGATCAGCTTCGCGATGCCCGCGAGGAGCGCGATGTCGCCGCCGATGTGCGGCTGGACGTAGAAGTCGGCGATTTTCGAGCCGAAGAGCAGGCTCCGCACGTCCGACGGCACGTTGAAACGCACGAGACCCACTTCGCGCAGCGGGTTGACGACGATGACCTTGCCGCCGCGCCGGCGGAACTCCACGATCGACTTCATGAGACGCGGGTGGTTCGACGCCGGGTTCGCCCCGATCAGGAACAGGAGGTCGGCGCGCTCGATGTCCTCCAGCACGATCGTGGCGGTGCCGGAGCCGGTCACGCTGGTCAGCCCGACGCCCGACGCCTGGTGGCAGTAAAAGGAGCAGTTGTTGACGTTGTTCGTCCCGAAGATCCGGGCGAAGAGCTGGAGCAGGAAGCCGGCCTCGTTCGAGGATCGCCCGCTGAAGTAGAAGAAGCTCTCCTCCGGGGCGGTCTTCGCGAGCCTGCCGGCGATGCGCGCGATCGCGTCGTCCCAGCCGATCGCGCGGTAACGGTCGTCGAGCGGGCCCTTGTACAGCGGCATAACGATCCGCCCGGCGGCCTCGAGCTCGCGCGGCGAGAACCCGCGGAGGTGGTCGATGCTGAAATCGTCGGCGAAGTGCGGCTGGATCCGCCCCTGCATGTCGGCGACCATCGCCTGGATCGACTTCTTGCAGACCTCGAACCGCCGCCCCCGCTCGTTGACCATCCCCCCGCGCTGCCCACCCATCCCGAGCGCGCACGTCTTGCACGCGTTCCGCGTGCGCATCGCCTTGTACAGACGCCGGATCCCGCCGGCCTCGCGGGCCTTCTTCAGCGTGTAGAAGACGGCGGGCCAGCCGCCGCCGGCTTTCATCGTGCGCATGCGCTAGACAATACCCGCCGCAGAGCGTTTACGGCGTATGTGCCCCGGCCGGGTGACGCCCTCGTGTGCCCCGGTCCTGCACAGCAGGGCCGGGTGGCGTGCGAATCACCTCCGCGTTCCGACCCGCCGACGAGTGTGCGGACGCCACCCGGCCTTCCGGCGCACACGCGCCGCGTGATGACGCACCCGCCCGCGCACCCGGCCGCGCGTGATGACGCACCCGGCCGCCCCCAC
>CAZXBB010000007.1:0-1864 GCA_964638815.1 uncultured Isosphaeraceae bacterium | reverse complement strand
GGACCCCGGGCCGGCCGCGGACGCGCCGAACCCCGGGCGCCCGGTGGACCTGGTCCCGCCCGAGATCGTCACCTACGAGCGGCTCGTCCAGCACGCCCGACGCGGCGGCCTGAGCGACATCGAGGCCCGACGCTCGGTCATGGCCGAGTTTCCCCTGGCCACCGCGCAAGCACAGGCGGCCAGACGACAACGCACCGCCCCGAACCCGCCGGCCGACGCCGGCACAACCCCGACAGAGGAGCCCCGCCCATGAGTATCACCGCAACCCCCGACCCGATCGCCGACGCCTACGCCGTCGACGAGAAGTATCTCATCGCCGCCGACCAGCTCGCCGCGAAGATCGCCGCAGGCGAGAAGCTCGACCCCGACGACGACGTCCGCGCGACGTTCGGTTTCGCGCAGCTCGACGAGGCCGGCGCGGCTCGCGAAGTCGAACGTCATCGGCGCGTCATCACGCAACGTCGCCTGCTCGAGGACGGCCGGGCGGCCGCCGCCGAAGTGCCGGCGATCGAGGCTCGCGCCGCGAAGATCAGGGCCGAGCGCGACGCCGCCGAGAAGCGATTCCGGCAGGAGCTCATCGCCGTCGAGGAGCCGCTCGCACACTTGCGACGCCGCGCGGCGATGGCGAAGGACGCCGAGCGGGAGCTCACGTACCGGCTCCTGCCGTCGCACATCACGCGCAAGCTCTCGGCGCGCCAGACGCGGCGCGCCGAGCTGGCCGAGCTGGAGCACCGGCTCCGCGGGAACGTCGCGCACGCGCGGCCGATCGCGGTGGACCGGAACTTTCTCGCTCAGTGCCGATTCGAGAGAAGCCGGAAGGCGGAGATCGATCGCGTCGCGCACGAGAACGCGAAACGCACGAAGGTGCGCGAGCTCGCCGAGACGCAGCTCAGCGAGATTCGCGCGGAGGTCGCGCGGATCGACGCCGAGGACACTCAGCTTCGGAGCTGCTACCTGTGAGCGCCGAAGCCTGGCCACCTTTGCACGTCGACATTGACGCCGGCGTCATCCACGGCGTTGCCGTCGTGCGCAGCGGATGGGACGACGATCTCGGCATCACGCCCGACGATGTTCACGCACTCTGCGCCGCGATCAATCTGCCGCGGCTTCCCGACGACGGGGCGGACGACGACGCCCATGCCGGGCGCGCGGGCGACTTCTGGCGCGGGTTGCTCCATGGCGACGGCGGCACGACGTGGCACCTCCCCGGGCTTCATCCGCCGTGGGCTAGGATCTGGCATCCGGGACGTCTCGGCTCCGCGGCTTTGATGCGGTGCGACTTGAGCGATCTGCCGGGCGCGGTCATCGGCGACTTCAGCAACGCGCAAGTCGTGCCGGCGGACGACGACGACGAAACCGACATGCAGCTTCTCGCGGATCTTCGGCTCATCGCGGACGCACCCGTTCCGGCGTGGCGGTTCATCCGCCGCGCGCTCCTCGACGTCGCCGCTCAATGGCCATCGCGCTACGGGTTGTCCTTCGCGACCGCGGCGGGGATGCCCGTGTACGTCGACATCGTCGATCAGCCGGCGGCCAACTGCGCCGGGTTGAAGGGTCGATGGGACCGGCAGATTCAGCACAACCAAGGCTGGATCGACGACGGCCAGTATCAGCGGAGCTTGCGGTGGTTGTCGGCCGTGTTCGCCAAGTCGCATCGGCGCACCGAGTCCGATCCGCTGTTCGCACCCCGCCCGGAGGCCCCTTTGGCGGTCGCGGCGTCAGAGGCCGTCTCAGCGCGCGGCGGCGCCGACGACCGCGGACCCGGACTCGCGCCACGGACGCCGCACGGGCCGCGGAGGGCCACGGGCACCCCCCCCGCCTGGGTCCTTCCTGAGCCCCCTGACCGCGTCGAGACTCGGGGCAC
>CAZXBB010000006.1:0-3561 GCA_964638815.1 uncultured Isosphaeraceae bacterium | reverse complement strand
GGGCTGCGTCGTGCAGCCCCTTTGCGCGTGACGCGCTGCTCACACCTTTGCCCGTCACGCGCGACGACGCTGCATCCTGCAGCTAATGCTAAGAAGTCCCGACATGCCAGTGCGACGGCGGCATCCTGCCGCCTGCGCGTGGGACGTTTGGGGCCGTGCGCGATGGGGGTCGAACATGTGGTGCGGTCGTGTCTCGAACGTTCGGGGGGCTGCGTCGTGCAGCCCCATTGCGCGGGACGTGCTGCTTACACCTTTGCCCGTCACGCGCGACGACGCTGCATCCTGCAGCTCACGCTACGAAGTTCCGACATGCAAGTGCGACGGCGGCATCCTGCCGCCTGCGCGTGCGAAGTCCGGGCGTGGGTCGGGCTGGTTTTCGCAGACCCTCCGGGTCTGCAGATGCCGCGCGGCGACCGGCGGCATCCATGCCGCCTTGGTTTGGGACGATCGGAGCCGTGCGCGATTGGGGTGTGACGGACGTTTGCGGAGACAAGGGGCCGCACCTTCGTTAGTCGTTACGCTACCGGAACTGCCCCCGACTCCTTTGGGCTTGGCCCGCTAACGACAAACGAAGGTGCGGCCCCGTCGTCCGCATTCTGCTCACGGGCACGGCCCCCACGCCCCGAGGACGCGAAGGAGGTCGCCGAAGTCGACGGAGCCGCTGCCATCGAGGTCTTCCGGTCCGCCCGCGTTCCCCCACGCCGCGAGGATCGCGACGATGTCGCCGAAGTCGACCGCGCCGCTGCCGTCGATATCCGACGGACACGGCGGAACGCCCTGGTACTCGTAGGCGCCGATGTCGACGATCGGCGGCGTCCCGCGGCCGGTGTCCTTGGTGTTCGGGTCGTCCACGCGTCGCGGGTTGCCGTCGAGATCGTCCACGACGTCGGCCGGCAGCTCGATGTTGCTCCCCGCGTCGATGGCAGGCGAGCCGGCGGCCAGCCGGAAGTCGTCGTCGTCGGTGCCGGGCAAGCCGTCCGGGCCCGCGGGATCGACGAACGCGGGATCGGCATCGATGTTCCCGAGGCCGGGCCACCCGTTCTCGACGTTGCTGTACACGACCGAGACGGCCGATCCGGTGCTGGCCTCGAGGTGGAGCTGCCCGCCGATCGCGGCCGTGTTGTCCCGGATCATGCAGCTCGACACGAGCGGGGCCTGCTCCGGGAAGTTGAGGACGTAAACGCCGCCGCCGCTCGATGCGCTGTTGCCGACGATGGTGTTGCAGGTCACCACGGCGCGGTCGTAGCGACAGTAAAGCCCGCCGCCCGCAGCGTTCGTCGTGTTGTACGCGACGAGGTTGTTCCGGATCGTCGCGAACGTGCCGTAGAAAACGTACGACGTCCACGAGTTGATGCCGCCGCCGCCCCAGCCGCCCGAGTGGTTGCGCAGGAGGACGTTCCCCTGGATCAGCGGCGAGCTGCGCGCCCCGAGGTACATGCCGCCGCCGCCGTTCGTCGCCGTGTTGTCGACGATCCGGTTGCGCCGCACCTTCGGCGTGCCGTACTCCGTCGTCGCGATCCCTCCCCCGCTGTCCGCGGAGTTGTCGTGGATGAAGTTGTCGTAGATCAGTGCGGACGACATCTCCGTGCAGATCGCGCCGCCGCACCCGTTCCGGTTCTCGTTGTGCGACGAGTTGAAACGGAACTCGCACGCGCTGACGACCGGCGAGCAGTCGACGATCATGAGCGCCCCGCCCCGGACGCCGGGAAACTCGCCCGTGCCTTTGGCGTGCTCGAAGATGCAGTCGCGAAAGCTCGTCTCGTCGCTGGCGGACTCAAGCCGGACGCCGCGCCACCCGAGGTTCGGGTTCTCGGCCGTAAAGAGTATGGGATCCGGGACGGTCCCGCGGGCGACGAGGATCGCGTCCGTACCGACCGTGATCCGGCGAGCCTGCCGGCCGATCACCGTCACGCCGGGCTCGATCGTCAGGCTCGCGCCGGCGGGCACCGTGACGTCGCCGACGAGCACGTACGGGCTGCCCGCGGCAGTCCACGTCCCCGTGGCATCGCCGGAGACGTCGGTCGCGCGCACCGGTGAGATCACGGCGGCAAGCGAGGTTGCGGCGAGCAGAACGAACACGGGAGCGGATTTGGTCGTCATGGGGTGCACGGTCGTCATGGGGTGCAGGGGCCCCATTATGACGTCGCCCACCCGCCGGTGCGCCGGGAAAACTCGCGAGGAGCCGTGATCGCGCACCAAGGCCTGCCGCGCGCCGTCGGGCGAGCGGTGCGACGTGCCTGAGCCCCTCCGAGAGACTCGGCGCCGCACCACGAACGTCGCAGGAAGGACGCCGGTCGCTCCGCGCCGCGGAATGGCCATCAGCGCCGCCGAGACTCACCGGGGGGGCACCGGGGGTCATCGGGGGTCATCGGGGGTCATCGCGGAACACGCCGGCCATCGTCCGGCGCGGCCTTGTTCGTCCGGCGTCCGCCGAGCCGCGTCAGGGGGTGAACGAAGCGCCCGACCAGGCTCCGGGGAAACTGCTCATCACCGTCGAAACCAAGCCGCGCCGGCTGCTGGGTCGGTGCCTCGTGCCGGGCGGGCCAGTACGCGGTCCGGAAGAGCCAGTCCCACACGCTCAGGCAGACGGCGAAGTTCACGCCGTAGGGTCGTTCCGCCGGCCAGTCGCGATCGTGATGCCAGACGTGCATGCGCGGCGAGTTGATGATGTACCGCAGCGGTCCCCAGGAGATATTGACGTTGCTGTGGTTCAGGTGGCCGATGAGCGTCGCGACCACGGCGATCACGAGGATGACGCGACCTTCCACACCGAGAATGACGAGCGGAAAGTAGGTCAGGCCCTGGTAGACAACGACCTCCATCCAGTGAAAGCGGAAGTTGCCGATCCAGTCGAGTTCCTCGATCGAGTGATGGACCTTGTGGAACTCCCACAGCCACGGCACGCGATGAAGCAGGATGTGTATGGCCCACTCCAGGAAATCCTTCACGAGGAAGAAGACGATGAACTGCACCCAGACCGGTTGCTCGCCGACGAGCTGAAGCGACTTCGCCTGGTCGATCGCGGGGACCGCCCAGGTGAAGACGAACGCGGCGACATAGGCCACGAGAATGCCGACGTAGTGACCGTTGAAGAAGAGCCAGAAGAGATCCTGGCCAAATTGCCTGCGCAGCATCTTCTGCTTCCCGCGCCACGGCCGGATCCGCTCGAGGACGAGGCAGAACGCTGAGACGGCGAGGAGCCAGAAGAAGTAGCCGCGCGTGTCCCAGATGATCTGGACCATGAGATACGATAGCCGTGCGCGATGGGCGACGCAGTATTACACCCCCCTCGCGCACGGCCCCAAACGTCCGTCACACCCCCATCGCGCAACCCCCGAACGTCCGTCACACCCCCATCGCGCCCGGCCCCAAACGTCCCACCCCAAGGCGGCATGGACGCCGCCGGTCGCCGCGCGGTATCTGCAGACCCGGAGGGTCTGCGAAAACCAGCCCGACCCAGCCCCAAACGTCGCACGCGCAGGCGGCAGGATGCCGCCGTCGCACTTGCATGTCGGAACCTCGTGGCGTGAGCTGCAGGATGCAGCGTCGTCGCGCGTGACG
>CAZXBB010000005.1:0-4133 GCA_964638815.1 uncultured Isosphaeraceae bacterium | reverse complement strand
GCGACCGTGACGATCACGGTGACCGCCCCGGAGGCGACCCCGACCCCTCCGGCCACACCGACGCCCGCCCCGACCGCGACACCGACGGCCCCGCCCACGGCGACGCCGACCGCGACGCCCACCACGACGCCACGGCCGACCCCGACCCCGACCCCGCGGCCGACCCCGACCCCGACGCCGACGCCGACCCCACGGGCCACCTCGACGCCTGGCGCCACCGCGACGCCGAGCCCCGAGCCTTCGGCGACACCGCCCGCGAGCGGCCGACCGGGCCCCGGGTCGTCCACGTCACCCGGTGCGACACCAAGCCCCAGCAACGACGCCACACCGACCTCCACACCAGGCTCCGCAACGCAGGATCCCGGCGGGGGCGCTGGCGGCACCGGTGGCGGCGACGGTGCGACGGGCCTCGGGGCCGCGCCGGGCGACCGTTTCCTGCTCCCCGCGCTTGGGCCGACGGGGATCGACGTCATCATCGACGCCTCGTTCGCGGGCTTCAGCGGTATCGAATGGGCCGTCCCGGCCTTCGTGCTCGGCGTCCCTGGGTTGCTCCTGATGATCGCGGTCGGCGCCCAGGCCATCGTCGGCATCGCCTGGCTGCCGTTCGTGCGGCGCTGGCTCGGCGGAGCGGGCGCCCTCGGAGTCCGTGGCCGCCTTCGCAACTGACGATCCCGGCGCTGCCCTCGGCGACCAGGCGACGCGATGCGCCGTTGCCCGGACCTGACACGGGACCTCGCGCCAAGCGTCACCACCGTGGTACAGTGAGCGAGTCGCCGATATTCTGATAGATTTGGGTAGATTTCGTGACCCGACCACCGTCCCGGGATCCCGACTGGGTGGGCCTTTCCGAGGCGAGCCGCGTGTTAGGCGTGTCACCCGCCACGCTCCGCCGCTGGAGCGATGCGGGTCGTCTGCGGGTCTTCACGACGCCCGGTGGCCACCGGCGATTCTCGCGATCGGCCCTCGAGCGTTTGCTCCCCGCCGACCGATCACGCCGCCCGTCCATCGGAGGCGGCGGCCTTTCCCCGAGCCGGATCGCCCGCACATACCGACGAGCGAGCCGTGATGCCGCACCGGAGCTCCCCTGGGTCCTCACGCTGAGCGATGAGCAGCGGATCCTCTTCCGAGAGCGAGGCCACGTGCTCGCGGCCAGCCTGCTCCAGTACCTGGACGCGACGCAGCCCGAGGCCGCAGCCCACCATCTCAAAGACGCCTCGACTTCTGCCGCTGAGTACGGCACCGTGGCGGCGACCCTGGGACTTTCGCTCAGCCAGACGGTCGAGGGCTTCCTCCGATTCCGGGCGCCCTTCCACCATGAGCTGGCGGTCGCGGCGCGTCGCCGCGGTTTCGACACCACCGAGACGACCGACCTGCTCGAGACCGCCGAGCAGGCGATGGACCGCCTGCTCGTGGCCACGATGACGGGTCACGGCATGGTGCCCGACAAGGTCGGTCGGCGGCGCGCGGTCGCGGCGTCCCGCGATGGTGACCGCGACGCATGACCGGAACGGCATCCGTCCCGATCGTCGCGCTCGTGACTCACGCACGTCACGTGCCAGCGATCGAACGCGAGCGGTTCGCAAGAGCACTCCACGGGGAAGCGGACGGGCGACGGCTGACGCTCGAGACCTGCCACCGCGTCGAGGCCTACGTCCGGAGTGCGGACTACGCCGCGCGTCTTGGGCGGCTCCTCCCCGTGGGCGGTCGAGCATTGGCCGGCGAAGCTGCCGTGCGCCATGCGATGGCCGTCGCCGTCGGCCGTGATTCCGTCGTCGTCGGTGAGGATCAGATCCTGCATCAGGTCCGCCGTTCAGTGGATGCAGGCCGCGCCGGTGGCTCGCTCGATCCGGCCCTCGAGCGCCTCTTCGCCCACGCGCTCCAGGCTGGGCGTCGGGCCCGCTCATGGCGGCGAGGGCCGGCGCCCTCACTCGCCGATGTCGCGCTCGCGTCGATAGAAGGGCAGGTCGGTCCGATCCGGGGTCGTGAGGTCCTCGTCGTGGGTGCGGGCACGATGGGACGCCTGGCGGCAAGAGCGGCGGTCGATGCGGGAGCGTCGGTCGCGGTCGCAAACCGATCCGCGGCCGGCGCTGACGCGCTTGCGATGTCCGTCGGGGCTCGGACGGAAGCCTTTGACCCGGAGGCCCCGATCGGCGGCTTTGCCGGCGTCATCGTGGCGCTCAGCGGACCATGGCCGATCGGGGTGCGGACGGTCGACGCGCTCGGCCGGAGCTCAACGGTCATCGTCGATCTGAGCGTCCCGCCGGCCGTCCCGGCGGAGCTCGCAGGGATCCTCGGGTCACGGCTCGTCACGGCCGACTCGCTTGCCATGACGAACGTCGGCCCCGCAGGGTGGGAAGGCCCAGCAGCGCGGCTCGAGGCGCTGGTCGAGGAGTCGACCGCGAGGTTCGTGGCGTGGCTGAAGGGACGTGACGGACGGGCGGCGGCGGCGGCGCTCGTGCAACGCGCTGATCACGAGCGAGCGGCGGAACTCGCGGCGCTGTGGCGGCGGTTGCCGGATCTCGAACCCGAGGAGCGCGACGCCATCGAGGGGATGACCCGACATCTCGCCGATCGACTGCTTCGAGAACCGCTCGAGCGCCTGGGTCGCGACACCGATGGTCGTGACGGGCTGGCGGTGCGCGACATCTTCGCCCTGTGAATGCGGAGATCGCGATCGGATCGAGGGGCAGCGCCCTGGCGCTCGCCCAGTCGAGACTCGTCCACGAAGCGCTCCGACACGAGGGCCATGCGAGCCGGGTGGTGACCATCGAGACCGACGGGGACCGTCGCGCTCCCGACACGGCGTGGGGCGAGGGGGCCTTCGTCACCACGATCGAGCGGGCACTCATGGAGGGCAGGATCGACATCGCGGTCCACAGTGCGAAGGACGTTCCGACCGATGAGGATCCGCGGCTCCGGATCGCGGCCTACCTTCCGCGGGCCGACCCGCGCGATGCCCTCGTCGTCCGGGCCGACGCCCAGGAGCGACGACTCGACGATCTGCCGTCGGGCTCTCGCATCGGGACCGACAGCCCGCGGCGCACCGGTTTCCTGCTCGCCCGGCGGCCGGATCTCGTCGTGCATCCCTTGCACGGGAACGTCGACACCCGGCTCCGGCGGCTTGATGCGGGCGAGACCGACGCGCTCGCGCTGGCGTGCGCCGGGCTGGACCGGCTGGGACTCGCAGACCGGATCGCCCAGAGATTGGACCCGGAGATCGTGCCCCCTGCCCCGGGCCAGGGGGCGATCGCCGTCCAGGTCCGATCCGACGACGAGCGGATGCTGGCGCTGGCCGCGTCGATCGACGATCGGGGGACACGTATACCCGTCGAGGCCGAACGCGCATTCCTGCGTGTCTCGGGCGGAGGCTGCCGCGCTCCGATCGGAGCCCTGGCCACGCTCGTCGGCGACGATCTTGACCTGTTGGGCGGCTACGCCAGCCTCGACGGCATACGGACTGCGGTCGCGCGGCGCCGCGGATCGGCCGCGGCCGGCGAGGATCTCGCCGGTGAGCTCGCGACGGCGCTCGGCTCACGGGGACCCGCTCGCAGCGCGGCCGCCGACACCGCACCCGACGCGCCCCATCCGATGGTTCCTCGTGTGCTGGTCACGCGCGCGGTTGAGCAGTCGAGCGAGCTCGTGTCGGCGCTGCGCGACGCGGGGTTCATTCCTGTTTCCGTCCCGGCGATCGCGATCGACTTCTTACCGAGGGGCCTCGAAACGGTCGTGACGAAGCTGGACGCGTACCGATGGATCGTGGTCACCAGCGCCAACGGGGCCCGCGCCATCCTGTCCGCCGAAGGGCGGATCCCGACTGGTCTCCGAGCTCCATCGTGGGCGGCCATCGGCCCATCGACGCGCCGGATCCTCGAGCAGGAAGGGATCGAAGTCGCCTTCGAGCCCGGCCGGGCCAGCGGCGCCGGCCTGGCCGCGGAGCTTCCGATCGTCGCTGGCGACCGGGTCCTCGTCGTGCGGGGCGATCTCGCCGATGATCGACTCGCGGCGACCCTGCGCGCCCGGGGTGGGGAAGTCGATGACCTCGTCGCCTACCGGACCCGCGAAGCCCCGGAGACGTCGCGCCGGCTCCTTCGCGCGATGGCGGCGGATGGACCGATCGCGGCCGCGGTCTTCAC
>CAZXBB010000004.1:0-1989 GCA_964638815.1 uncultured Isosphaeraceae bacterium | reverse complement strand
GACATCGTCCGTGACGACCACGATCGCGAGGAGCGAGTCCGGCTGCTGGCCGCAACTGTCGGACGATACGGGTGGCTCCTCCATGCTTTCGTGCTCATGACGAATCACGATCACCTCTTCGTCGAGACGCCGTACGCCAACATGAGCCCGGGGCTGCACTATCTGGCCTCGTGCTACGCCGGCTACTTCAATCGCCGGCACACGATCGTTCAGGACACCTCTTCCAGGAGAGGCCGAAGATCCACCTGGTCGATGAGTCGGGCTGCCGACTACAACTGCCCAGATGATTGACCGCCTGCGGATTGAGCTGCTCGATGGGGAGACCGGGGGACCCCGTCTGAAATAGGAATGGGGCGTCGAAATCGGTCGAAGCGGCGACGGCTGCGGGTCACTATTCACTATTGCAGACGCGGCCCCGGCCCCCATTCGACGCATGCCGCAAGGTCAAGTCTTCCAGACATCGCGCCGCAGGCGATGCTACGATCATGACGTGCGAACCCTGTCCGAAGTGCTGCGACGCGCCGGGGAGTTCTTCATGGGCGAATCACCCATCCATGCCGCGGCGGCCCGGATCGCCGATGCGCTGTCGGACATGGATGTTCCCTTCGCGATCGCGGGGGCCCTCGCGGCGAACGCCCACGGTCACGTGCGCACGACCGAGGATGTCGATCTCCTGCTGACTCCGGAGGGACTGCGCCGGTTCAAGGACCGCTGGCTCGGTCGCGGGTGGATCGAGCAGTTTCCCGGGTCGAAAGGGGTGCGCGACGCCGTGCACGAGGTCAACATCGACGTCCTTCTCACGGGCGACTATCCGGGCGACGGGCGCCCGAAGCCGGTGGCGTTCCCGGACCCGCGCGAGGCACGCGAGTTCGACGTCGAGGGTCGCCCGGTGCTTCCGCTCGCGGTGCTCATCACGCTCAAGCTGGCCAGCGGCATGACCGCCGCGCACCGGCCACGTGACCTCGACGACGTGATCCAGCTGATCCGGAAGAACCAGCTCGAGCGGCAGTACGCCGACCGGCTGGATCCCTACGTCCGCGCGAAGTTTCTCGAGATGTGGGACGCCGCTCAGATTCGCGACGAGTACTAATCGCGCGTCTTCCGGGCGAGCCTCGTCACCCGCGACGATCCTCGTCGGAATGCCGCGCTTGTTCACCGCCGGCAAGTTCGCACAAAGTTCGCCGACGTCGCCGCCGCGCGAGTCCCGCCAGGAGCAGGAGCGCGACCGCTGACGGCCCCGGCGCGCCGAGGTACCGCGTGTCGGAGCCGAACTCCACGATGGCGCGGTTCGCGACGCGCTCGAGCTCGAGCTGCGAGAGCGTGTCGGAGAGCGTGAGGGAGAAGAGGATCGCGTTGCTCACCGCGTGCTGCGCGTCGGGCACGTCGAAAAGCAGCGGCGTCGGCGCGATGCCGCCGAACGGACCGCCGACGTTGCCGTTCTCGACCCCGTCGAAACGCGTGTGGATGCCGCTGCCGAATCCGTTGCTCGTGCTGATCACCTGGGCGAACGACTCGAGCCGGTCGCCGCCGCCGTCGTTCGTCCACGCCCACTCCTCGTTGACCGCGTCGCCCTCGCCGCGCGCCGACCACGCCCCGAGCCCGAACGAGCCGACGCCGATCACGGCGGACTCGCTGCTGACGATCCGCACGTCACCGAGATCGAACCCGATCGACACGAGCAGGGAGTCGGAGACGTCGAAGCCGTCCGGAGCACCCGTGCTCGTGTTCTCCAGCAGGATGGTCATCGCCAGGCCGTCGATGTCGAACGTAGCGCGCGCCGACAGCCCGTTGAGCGGGTTCGTGTTCTCCCCGCCGGCGTCCCGGTTGAAATCGACGATCAGCCCCGCGTGCGACGACGCGGTCAGCGCCGTCAGCGCGATCACAGCGGCAGCGCCGCAAAATCTCTCTCGCATGGTTCTCTCTCTTCTTCTTCTCGCGACGTGTCGGCGGCGAGCACGTCCCGAAGCGGACGCGCAAAGGCTACCGCGG
>CAZXBB010000003.1:0-2405 GCA_964638815.1 uncultured Isosphaeraceae bacterium | reverse complement strand
GTGAAGATCGCCGCCGACTGGCGCGATCGGCTCACGTCCTTCGCCAGCCGCTTCGGCACCTCCGGCGCCGACACGATGAGCGGCACGGGCCTGGCGGACCTGTTCGCGCCCGGCAACGGCAACGACACGATCCTCTTCGGCGTCGGCTCGGGCTACGACCGCGTCTCGGGCTTCGGCCAGACGCCGGGATCGGTCTCGGGACTGGACGTCGTGCAGGTCACTGGCGGCCTCACCGCCGGGGACCTCGATGTCGTCAGGGACCAGAGCGGCGATCTTTCGCTCGTGCTGCGCGCCTCGGGCGACAGGATTCAGCTCGATAGCTGGAGCGTTCAGGCTTCCAACGCCCATGGCGGACAACAAGTGGTGTTCGATGACGGCAGCGGCCTGACGGCCGGCGATCTCATGGCGCGCGCGCTGGCGCCCGGCGACGGCGATGACGTGCTGATCGGCGGCGCAGGCGCCGACGCGATCGACGGCGGCGCGGGCGACGACTGGCTCTACGGCAACAACACCGTCAATCCCGTGAACGGTGGCGCGGATCACAACATCCTCCTCGGCGGCGCGGGCAACGATCGCATCCACGGCGGCCTCGGCGACGATGTGATCGACGGCGGTCCTGGAGACGACATCCTCGACGGCAGCACGGGCGCCGACACGTATCGCTGGGGCGTGGGCGAAGGCAACGACTTCATCGAAGGCAGCGGCCGCGGCGAAGGCAACGTCCTCGAGCTCAAGTCCGGCATCGGCCCGCAGGACGTGATGCTGATGCAGGGCTCCATCGTCGTCTACATCAACGCCACGGGCGAGTCCCTCACGCTTGAAGACTGGTACGGCGAAACTGGCCTGCCGACCGGCCATACGCCCTTCGTGACGGTGGAGGAGTTCCGCTTCGCCGACGGCACGGTATGGGACGCGAGCCTCATCAACGAGATGGCGAACCACGCCACGCCCTTCGACGACGAGCTGCGCGGCATTTTCACGGCGGACGTGCTGCACGGCTTGGGCGGCAACGACACGCTGGAGGGATTCTCCGGCGACGACGTGCTCTACGGCGGCGATGGCGCCGATACGCTGATGGGCGGCAATGGCGCCGACGAGCTCGTAGGCGGTGCCGGGAACGACGCGCTCTCGGGAGACGGCGGCGGCGACCTGCTGGTCGGCGGCGCGGGCGACGACCTGCTGTCCGGCCATGGCGGGCAGAACGTGTACCGCTTCGGCCCGGGCGACGGCGTCGATCGCGTCGTCGGCATGGGCGATGGCGATGCGTTCGAGTTCGCCGACGGCGTCGACGCCCTGGACGTGCGCCTCGTGTCGGACGGCGTCACGCTCACCGTGGACTACGGCTCGGGCAAGGTGACCATCGCCCTGGGCGCCACAGGCGATCACGCGGCGCACGGCCTCGGGCTGGTGCGTTTTGCCGGCGGCGAGGAATGGTCGCGCGAGGAGATCCTCGAGCGCACGGAAGTCGTGCCGCGCCTGCTCGCCGGCAACGCGGCGAACAACTCGATCGTCGGCGGCGCTGCCGACGAGCTCATCGACGGCGGCGCGGGCGACGACTCGCTGGCGGGCGCGGCGGGCGACGACATCCTGCTCGGCGGCGACGGCGTGGATGTCCTAAACGGCGGCGACGGCGACGATTACCTCGACGGCGGCGACGGGAACGACCAGATGAACGGCGGGCGGGGCAGCGACAGCTACCGCCTCGGCGCCGATACGGGGCACGATACCTTGATCGACGCGAGGCTCGATTTGTTCTTCCAGGCGTCGTGGCCGGATGACCTCGACGTGATCCTGGTCGACGCCGGGATCTCAAGTGCCGACGTCGCGGTGACCCGGAGCGGCAACAACGTCTTGCTGGAGACGGCGAGCTCCAGCCTTTCCGTAACCAACTGGCTCGCGAGCGAGCTCGGGCCCGGTGCGCTGGAAGTGCGCTTTGCGGACGGAACCTCATGGGACACGGCCGCGCTGTCGCAACTGGTGGGCTACGCGCCGCCGGAATCGCTGGACGACGTCCTCGCGGGTACGCCCGGCGACGATCTCCTGAAGGGCGGCTACGGCAACGACATCTATCTTTTCGGCTTCGGTTCGGGCAACGACCGGATCGAGGAACCTTTCAATACCATCTCCGGCGAACTGAACCGCGCCACCACCGGCGATCGCGACACGATCCGTTTCGGTCCCGGCGTAACGCCGCAAGAGGTCTTCGTCACGATAAACGAGCAGGGCCCGAGATTTCACTTCGCCAGTTCCCCTGATTCCCTGAGTTTCGCCAATTGGCCCGATACCTCGGGCCGCGTCGAGTTCGCCGAGTTCGAGGACGGCACGATCTGGGACCTCGGGCGATTCGCGTACTGGAGCGCGGGCGCGACAAGCGTCACGGGCAGCAAGCGGCATTTCCCGGGATT
>CAZXBB010000002.1:0-3072 GCA_964638815.1 uncultured Isosphaeraceae bacterium | reverse complement strand
TCCGTCCGTCGAGCCGGGCTCGCTGCGGCCGTCGCCGCGGCCCCGCTCGGTCTCGCCTACCGCTTTGCGCTGGCGTACCGCGCCCGGGCCGGCTACCCGCGCCAGCACCCGCCGCAGGTCACACCCGCGGACCTCGGGCTGTCGTTCGAGGCGACGACGGTCCGCTCCGGCGACGTGGACCTGCCGGCCTGGTTCATCCCGGCCCGTGGCGGGCAGCCCGGCCCGGGCGTCGCCCTCGTCCATGGCTGGGAATCGGCCCGTGACCGAACGCTCCCGAACGCGTTGTTCCTCAACGCCGCAGGCTTCCACTGCCTGACCATCGACGTCCGCGGCCACGGCGCCAACCCGGCCGAGGCACTGCCGCTCAGCGCGGGGGAGTTCGGGCTCGATGCGGCCGCGGCGTTCGACGCGCTCGTGGCCCGCCCGGAGGTGACGGTCGGCGCCGTGGTCGGGCACTCGATGGGGGCGATCGGGGCGATCCTCGCGGGTGCCGCGGATCCGCGGGTCGCGGCGGTGGTCGCCACAGCGGGACCGGCCGATCCGTACCGGCTCACGCGCCAGACGTTCCACCTGGCCCGGCTCCCGATCCCCGATCCCATCGCCTATCCCCTGGCATGGCTGACGACGCGGGTGTACCTGCGGCCGCGCGGCCATACCGTGGCCGAGATCAGCGCGACGCGGGCGATCGCCCGGTACCGCGGTCCGATCCTGCTCGCCCACGGCGATGCCGACCAGGTCGTGCCGTTCGGGCACATGGGGCGCCTGGCGGCGGCGGCACGTTCCAGCCGCGGCCCCGCCGACGCTGTCGTGGAGACGCTCCCGATGGCCGGCGGCCAGCACTCGTGGTTGTACGAGGAACCCGCCTATCGCGCGGCCGTCGCGGCGTTCCTCACGACGGCGCTCGGAGGCCCGTTGGAGCCCGACGAGGCGGCAAGGCTGGCGGCCGCGACCCCCGCCGAGCGGATCCCGGACGGCGAGACGCGTTTCGCGGCCGTTGCGGCGTCGCCCGGCGGCTTCCGGACCCTGGCCCAGGTGGCGCTGCCGGGTGCGACGCGCCAGCCCGCCGCCGAGATCTCCGCGACTCGCGACCCCGGCGTCCCGCCGGCGGCAGACGAGCCAGGGCTCGGATGACGGACGGGCGCGACGCGGTCTGGGAGGCGGTCCGGTCGCGGCGCGCGATCCGCCGGTTCGCCGACCGCCCGCTCGAGCCGGAGCATCTCGAGCGCATCCTGCATGCCGGACGGCGCGCGAACAGTTCCAAGAACCAGCAGCGCTGGGCTTTCATCGTCTGCCGGGACCGCGCTCGACTGCAGGAGCTGGCGGCGGTCGGACCGTGGGCTGGACACCTCGCCGGTGCGGCCGCCGGGATCGCCCTCGTAACGCCCGATCCGAAGACGGCGAATGCGCCCCTGTCGGTGATGATGGATCTTGGCCAGGCCGCGGATTCGATGATGCTCGTGGCCTGGGAGCTGGGGATCGGCAGCGTGCCGGCGACCGTCTACGAGCACGATCTTGCGCAGCGCCTGTTGGGCTATCCGGACGGCCAGCACTGCGAGTTCCTGCTCTCGTTCGGCTATCCGGCCGACGCCACCGACCTGACGCGCCCGCTCAAGGCGGGAGGCCGGCGGCCGCTCGACGACCTCGTCCACTGGGAGCGCTGGTAGAGGCTCGGACGGCGTCGCGAGCACTGGAACGAGGCCGTGCCGGCGCGGACCTTTACTGCCAGCGGAACTTGACCGACGCGATCGTGAAGCACACGACCAGCCAGCCGACGAGGACCGCCGCGCACACCCACAGAGGCGCGAACGCCGCCCCACCGACCATGACCTGCCGGAGCGCATCGGACAGGTAGGTCAGCGGGATGACCCGCGCGATGCCCTGGAGGATGTCGGGCATGTCGTTGATGGGGAAGAACGTGCCGGACAGGAACATCATCGGGAACTGGATGACGCTCGTCATGCCGTTGGCGGCGTCCTCGGTTTCGGCGAACGAAGCGACCACGTAACCGAGCGCCAGGAATGCCAGCGCCCCGAGCACCACGAAGCCAGCGACCGCCGCGAGCGATCCGGTCACCTCGACCCCGAACGCCAGCACGCCCACCGCGACGATGATGATCGCCTGGGTCATCGCGATGAGCAGTCGCATCAGGACATTCGACCCGACGAGCTGCCAGCGTCGCAGGGGCGTCGCCGCCAGGCGCTTCAGGATGAGCTTCTCGCGATCGGCAACGAGTGGGATGGCGGCGAAGATCCCGACCTGCATCACCGACAGGCCGAGCATGCTCGGCACGAAGTAGCTGATGAAGTTGAGGTTCTCGGTCTGGATGGTCCTGGGCTCGGGGACCACGAGCGGCGCCCGGCCGCCGAGGTTGACGACGCCGAGGATGCTGCCGACGGCCTGGTACACGGAGCCCGCGAGATTCGCGCGTGACGGGTCGGTGTACACGGTGACCGAGGCGGGTGCGGTGCCCGTGCCGGCGGCCCCGGCCGCGATCGCGTCGCCGTACCCGTCGCGCACGACGATCACGGCGTCCACCTCGCCCTCTTGCATCGTCGCGAGGGCGTCGGCCTCCGTCGTTTCGACAAGCTCGATGCTCCCCGCGGCGGCGAAGGCCGCGCGGAGATCCGCGGAGCCGGGCGAAGCGTCGTCATCGACCCAGGCGAGCGTCAGCCCTCCACCCCCGCCGCCCTGGAAGATGAACCCGAACATGAAGATGAAGATGAGCGGGAACGCGAGGGTCCAGAACAGCGCCGCGCGATCGCGAACGTAGCTCTTGATGTTGGCGACCGTAAGGGCGAGGAGGGCGTTCATCGCGGCTCAGTCACGCAACGCCCGGCCGGTCAGATCCAGGAAGACGTCCTCGAGCGTCGCCCTCCGGATCGCCAGGTTCTGGGGCTCGAGCCCGCGTCGCTCGGTCAACGCCAGCAGAGCCCCGATCGTTGCTCCGACGTCGCGCGTGTACAGGAGCACCTCCCCGCGGTCCTCCTTGACCGACACCACGGCCGGCAACGACTCGAGCTCCTTGACCGGCAGCTCCTCCAGGCGGTCGAACCGCACGGCGCGCTCCTGGAA
>CAZXBB010000001.1:0-2183 GCA_964638815.1 uncultured Isosphaeraceae bacterium | reverse complement strand
CGAGCCGCCGGCGAAGGAGATCCGCGTGCGCGGGCGTGCGCCCGTTGGCGATGACGGACTCGTGCCAGGCCTCGACGTGTTGCGCGAGCGGCCAAAGCGCCATCGTCGCCCGGCGGTCCAGGATGCCCCACTCGAGGAGCTTCGCGAGAACGTCGTCGCCGAGACCCTGAACCCATCGCGCGAGCTCGCCGCGGATCGGCTCGCCGGCGCCCGCGGTGTCGGCCAGCTCGCGCAGCCGGCGGCCGTAGGCGACCGACGCGGACTGGTCCGTGAACGCGACGACGCGCCGCCAGGTGCCGAGATGGTCCTTGAACTTGACGTGATAGCGCGGGGACCGCTTCGCCTCGCCGCCCGTCGTCCACTCGGGTCGAACGACGCGGAATCCGTCAGTGTTCGGCGTGCCTGCCATGGTCGTGCCCTTTCGGTTAGTCAGGCGCCCCGGGGAAGGAAACGGAGCTGTCGTCTCGCCACCAGGCCGGCCGCCGGCACTGGCCGCTCTCCCTCCACTCGGCGTAGTCGATGAGCGCGTCGGTGCGCTCTGACTGCTCCATCCGCATGAACGCGAACAGCGCGACCGCGCTCACCTGCGGGCGGTGTCCATGCTCGTTGCGCCAGCGCTGCCACTCGGCCATCACGCTCGACGGGATCGAGAGCTTCGACGTCTTCGTGCTCGCGGTACGTACTGTCATCAGCCGGCCTCCGTCCTTTACCGCGGCGTGCCGACCGCCCATCTCGGCGAGGAACCTCATTGCGAGAAGTTCGCCGGGAGGACGATCGGCACGCCCGCGGAAGTCTGATTGTGGTCGGTGTTGCAATGAGGTTCCGACATGGGCCATCCTGCCGCCGGCGTCGCCGGGTGTCAAGCCGAGTCCGGGGAAAGCCCCCCGGCGCCACAGTGCGACGCCGGGGGGTGAACAGGAGCACGTCCCGCGATGCCGACACGACCGCGAGCATTCACTCGACCAGGTCTCCGGCACTCTCGACCGCGTGAGTGATCCGGGAGCGCAGCTCGTCGGCGCGCTCCGCCAACAACAGGTCGAGCGCCCGCGCCGTTCTCTTCGCCTTCACCCGCACCCCCAGCTCGGCCAGCGCGTCGATGACCGCGTCTGGCGTCGACCGCGACCAGGCATCCAGCTCGTCGATGACCAGATGAGCGAAGGCGCCCAGCATCCGGAGATGATCCTCGCGGTCGATGAGGCTCTCGGCGCGGGTCCGCATCGCGGCGCGCTGCGCTTCCCAGAGCCGAAGCTCCGTGCTGACGGCCGAGAGGCTGCGGGTCCTCGAGCTGTCGAGCGTCGCCCCGTCCAGGAACGCATTGAACATCTGACTGAGCCGGTCGACGTGCCGATCGACCGCGGCCACGTCGAGCTCTGCCCAGTCCTCCGCCGGCACGTCGACGCCGGCGGCGGGCGGCTCGAGCGCGGGGATGATGAAGCTCGTCGGCTCCGCGACGTGCTCCTCGAGCCACGCTTTTGCCGCGTCGGGATCGATCCTCCAGAACCGCCCCTCCCTCGTCGCCGGCATGCCGCGCGCAATCCATCGCCGCACGCTCCGCGGGGTCACGCCGGCGAGCACGGCGAAGCCGACGGGGTCGAGCGGGGGCATGGATGGGGCTGTCCGCGGACATGGGGATTTTGGAGGGGTCATACGTGTTTTGCGCGTGCCCCGAGTCTCGACGCGGTCAGGGGGCTCAGGAAGGACCCAGGCGGGGGGGGGTCTCCGTGGCCCTCCGCGGCCCGTGCGGCGTCCGTGGCGCGGATGCGGGTCGGGCGTCGTCCGCCGGCAACGGCCAGCGGTCGGCGCGGCGGCGCGATGAACTGCGGGTCGGCCCATGCGCGCCGGTACGCCTTCGTGAACGTGAGATTCAGCCACCGACACGACCGCGAGTAGTCGGCCGGCGAGCCGCGGCACTCGACGACGCGGTCCCCTCGACCGGCGAGTCCGCAGGCGTTGGTGCCGGGCTGATACACGACGTCGACGTAGCCGATGAGTCCGTCCGCGGCCAGGCTCAACCCGAACGCGAAGGGATACGTGGCGGCGACGCTGAGCAGCGCGTGACGGATCGCGGGCCAGCTCGGAACGGGCGCGTCCTCGATGAGCTGGAGGGTCGCGAGGAGCTGCACGTCGTCGTCATCACTGTCGTCGTCGTACAGCGGCACGATCACCGCGTCGGAGTAATCGCC